>JAEUOS010000115.1 GCA_016790695.1 Burkholderiales bacterium | reverse complement strand
TCGATGCCCGCCCGGTAGCTGTCGATCTTCGGCTTCGACATGTCGAACCCGATCACCCGTCGCTTCTTGCCGAAGGCAATCGCCAGCGGCAAGCCCACGTAACCCAAGCCGATGACGCCGATGGTCTTGAAGTCGCTCATTTCCGATTCCGATGCCAAACTCAGATTGGGGCGCTGTCAATGAAAGAGGCCGACGACTAGATGCAGTGATAAGCGCGGTACCAGTCGACAAACCGCTGAATGCCAACTTGAAGTGGCGTATGTGGCTTGAACCCGACAGCAGCGAAGAGCGCGTCTGTATCTGCGCTGCTTTCTGCGACATCACCCGCCTGCATCGGCATGAAATTGAGAACGGCCTTTCGCCCCACCGCCTTCTCGATGGTCGCGATCATCTCCATCAGCGGCACGGGGCTGCTGTTCCCGATGTTGAACACCCGGAACGGCGCAGCGCTGCACGCCGGCTCATCATACGATCCAGGCGAAGGCGGCACAGCCCGAGGGATCGCGTCGAGCACCCGCACCACACCTTCGACGATATCGTCGATGTAGGTGAAATCGCGTCGCATCTTCCCATGGTTGTATACGTCGATTGGCCGTCCGGCAAGGATGGCCGCAGCAAACAGCGCCATGGCCATATCCGGCCGCCCCCACGGTCCATAGACGGTAAAGAAGCGCAGTCCGGTCGTCGGCAGTCCAAAAAGATGGCTGTACGTATGCGCCATAAGCTCATTGGACCGCTTGGTGGCGGCATACAGGCTAACCGGATGGTCGACCGGATCCTTGGTAGAGAACGGCAACTTGGCATTCGCGCCATAAACGCTCGAACTGCTCGCGTAGGCGAGATGCGCCACCTTCTGATGGCGACATCCCTCCAGAATGTTCAGGAAGGCCACCAGATTGCTGCTCACGTAGGCATGCGGATTGGTGAGCGAATAGCGCACCCCGGCCTGGGCCGCCAGATGCAGAACCCGATCGAACGCGTGGCGCGCGAACAGTTGCTCCACCAACGCGCGGTCCGCCAGGTCGATCCGCTCGAACGAGAACCGTGGCTCCCGGGACAACTCGGTCAGCCGCGCTTCCTTCAGGGTCACGTCGTAGTAGTCGTTGACATTGTCCGCGCCGACGACCTCGTGGCCGCTGGCCAGCAGACGCATCGCGCAGTGCATTCCGATGAAGCCGGCCGCGCCGGTTACGAGTACTCTCATGGATTCGGGATCATCCCAGGTTCACCGCGGCACCCCGCCTGCCGGGGCGGCATCGACGAGTGGGCCAGCGCAATCGAGCGCGATCGACGGCCGCGGGATGCGCACAGGATGACGACGGCGCGACCGAATTTCCCCCTCCGGATCGCACCACATCCCGAAAGCCGCCAGGAAGTCTCAACTATACCGTGGGAGAGCCTTTCGATAATGTCCGGTAAACATCGTTAACGGACCGTTTTCGCCAACGTTGAGGGGCGCACGGCCGCGCGCGGCCTATTCCCCGACCCCGAGTTCCCTCAGCGCACCGGCCACCTTGTCCGCGATACGCCGCAGATGGCGTTCCTCCATGCCCGGATGCACCGGGAAGGCAAGGCTGGTCTCGCCGCTCGCGCGCGCCATCGGCAATCGGGCCGGCGGTCCCATGGAACGGCGCGCGAAGGCCTGTTCCAGATACATCTCCGCACAACTGCCCGAACTCGCGGGCACGCCATCGCGTTCCAGCGCCGCGATCACGCTTCCCTGGTCATTGCCCGGCTTCAGCCGCGCCGGATCGAAATAGGCATACAGACGATAGTAGGCATGCTCCATGTGCTGCGGCGGCATCGGCACACGCAGACCCGGAACCCCGGCAAGCGCGGCGGCAAGCATGCGGGCGTTGCGGGTGCGCTGGACGTGCCACTCAGGCAGCTTGCGCAGCTGCAGCCGCCCGATCGCCGCCTGGAACTCCGTCATCCGCGCGTTGGTGCCGAAATCGTCATGCAGCCAGCGAAATCCCGGGGGATGCCGGACATGATGGACCTTGTCGAAGTTCTTGCCGTGATCCTTGTACTCCCACGCGCTGCGCCACCAGCCGGCGTCGTCGGTGGCCAGAAGCCCGCCTTCCCCTCCGGTGCTGATGATCTTGTCCTGGCAGAACGAAAACACCGCGATGTCGGCAAGGCCGCCGACCGGGCGCCCGCGGTATGTGGCGCCGTGCGCCTGTGCGCAGTCTTCGATCACCTTGATCCCGCGAGCGCGCGCCAGCGTCATGATCGGGTCCATCTCGCAGGGCCAGCCGCCGAGGTGCACCAGCAGAATGGCGCGCGTGCGTGGCGACAGCGCTGCCTCGATGGTCGTCGCCGTCACGTTCTGGCTGTCCGGGTCTATGTCCGCGAACACGGGGACGGCCCCCTTCAGCGCGACGCACGCGGCCGAGGCAACGAACGAACGCGAGGTGACGACCACTTCGTCGCCGGCGCCGATACCCAGCGCGTGCAACGCCGCTTCAATCGCCACCGTCCCATTGGCAAGGGCCACGGCATGCCTGACGCCCAGATGGGACGCATACTCGCGCTCGAACTCGCGGGTTTCGGACCCGGTCCAGTAATTGACCCGCCCGGAGCGCAGCACCGCGGCCGCCGCTTCGATCTCGTCGGCCGCATACACCGGCCATGGCGGAAAACCCGGCGCGCCGGCAATCTGCCCCGCCCGTCCCTCGTCTGCGACCTGCGTCATGTCTGCTCGCCTTCGTTGCGCCCTGCCACCTCGTGGACTGCGCGCGCCGGCACACCGGCCACCACCGCGCCCGCCGGAACATCCGTGACCACGACCGCACCGGCCCCGACCACCGCACCGTCGCCGATGCGCCTGCCCGGAATGACCGTCGCTCCGGCCCCCAGCAGGACACCGGCGCCCACGCGCACGCCGCCGCACAAGCGCACGCCGGGGCCCACATGCGAAAAGTCCCCGACGGCAGAGTCGTGGTCCACGCTCGCTGCGGTGTTGACGATGCAGTGCCGCCCGATCTGCGCATCGCTGTTGACCACCGCGCCCGCCATCACGACGCTGCCTTCTCCGATGGCCGCGCCGCGCGCCAGACTCGCCGCCGGATGGCGGGCCGCGATGAACGAGAAGCCTGCTGCGCGCATCCATTCGGCCACTGTCCTGCGCGCCGCGTTCGCCCCGATCGCCACCAGGCCGCGGCGACCGGCGGGATCGACGGTCTGCAGCCATTCGCGGCCGCCAGCCACACGGTATCCATAGAGGTCGGTGCCGTGCAGCCGCTGCGCATCGTCGGCCAGCGCCACCACCCGCCAGATGCCCTCGCGCTCGATGATGTCGAGAACCACCTTGCCGTGGCCGCTGGCACCGAAAACGACGATGTCAACCGGCATGACCACTGCTCGCATCGCCGCTCCCGGCGAACTTCGGCATCGTCGCCTCGCCTGCCGCGCTGATGCCCTCGCGCGCAAGTACCGTGAGTGCCGTGCGCGCGAGAATGCGCAGGTCGAGCAGGAAGCTCTGATGGTCCACGTACCAGACGTCGAGGCGAAAGCGGTCTTCCCAGCTCTGCGCGTTGCGCCCGTGGATCTGTGCCCAGCCGGTGATGCCGGGCCGCACGTCGTGTCGGCGCGCCTGCTCAGCCGAGTACAAGGGCAGATACTCCATCAGCAGCGGACGCGGGCCGACCAGACTCATGTCGCCGCGCAGCACGTTGAACAACTGGGGCAACTCGTCGATGCTCGACCGGCGCAGCGCGCTGCCGATCGAGGTCAGGCGCTGACTGTCGGGCAGCGGCCGGCCGTCCCGATCGAGCGCGTCGCGCATGGTTCGAAACTTGTACAGCGTGAACGGACGACCGCCGCGTCCCGGTCGCACCTGCCGGAACAGCACGGGCGCCCCCATGCGCGACCGGATGGCAACGGCGGCCGCAAGCAGCACCGGCGCGGTCAGCACGAGTAGGAGGACGGCGATGACGATGTCGAAGAGTCGCTTCATGCAATCCTGACGGTAGCCGAGTTGCCAATGCGGCAGCAGCCGACACCAGACGTTGCGGCGATTTTCCCATACCAGGCCGCGCGGAATCCGACCGGTCCGCGGCCCGGCCGCGCACGCGCGTCACCGCCCGCGCCGCGCCCAGCCGGCCAGCGTGCCCACCGCGCTCCCCGTGTCCAGGGCCAGCGCGACCAGCGGCGCCAGGAACACCGCCGACGGCCGGTTGCGCCACCACGCGACGTCACGGCTGCGGCGAATCGGGTCGAGTCCCCCGCGCAGCACGGCGTAGCCGGCGAGCAATGCAGGCACGGCAGCGGCGCTGAACGCGGCGCCGGCCAGGCCGAACGCGACGGTGATGAACAGTGCGGCGCGCTTGCGCCGCCCGACAGGCGTGCCGACCATGCTCCGCTCGTAGCGCATCCACTTGAGAAATGCCGCTGCCAGCGTCTCAGGGTAGCGTCCGTAGTGCACCCGGGCCGCGCGGCACTGCGCCGGCGCACCGCATCGGGCCCGCACGCCCGCGAGCCAGAGAACGTCCTCCCCTGCCCGCAAGCCCGGCGCAAATCCGCCCGCGCGATCGAATACCCCGCGCGCGAACAGCGAGGCCGGCAGCACCGGCCTGATTCTTCCGGCGCCATTGGTCAGCGCGCACACCGCCAGCCCCACCGGGTGTTCCGAACCGAAGCGGCAGGCGCCGAGCACGGCATCGGCACCTTCCCGCTCCGCGCACGCGACCAATTGCTGCAGCCAATCGGACTCCGGACGAATCCCTGCATCGAGAAAGGCAATCCATGGGGCCGTCGACATCGCGACCCCGTGATTGCGCCCCGCGCCCGGCAAGCCGCCCGGGAGATCGAGAAGGCAGGCGTTGACACCGTCGCCGCGGTTCGCGGCGCACCAGGCAGCCACCAGGTCGCGCGTGCCGTCGGTCGACCCGGTATCGACGAACATGATCTCCCGCGGCAGCACCGTGAACCGCCGATAGGCGAGAAAGAAGTCCTCCATCGCGTGCGCCTCGTTGCGCAGCGGCATCACCAGGGCGACCGGCACGATGGGGGCCATCGCCTCCCTGGTCGTCGCGTCCGCGCTCATGCGCAGCCCGCCTTCCGGATGCCGTCGAGCACGCGGCAATAGCGCCCGACCACGGCATCCGGCGCAAAGGGCGCGATGAACGCCCGCAGGGCGGCTGCCTCGATCGCGGAGGGCCCGGCACGGAGAAATCGCACCAGATTCGCGACCTGCGCATCGTCGGGAGGCAGTCCCGAATGCACCAGATTGAGCGCCAGCGGATAACCGGTGAAGAACGCGACCGAGGTGTCGTCGGCGGTTCGCGCGATGTTGATCACGGGCCGGGCGGCGTATGCATACTCGACCAGCTTGCTCGGCAGTTGCGTCAGGCTGTCGTTGCCGATGTTGATGAGCGCAGCCGCCCCGGCCATGACGCCCGCGATGCGCTCGCGATCGACCAGACCGTGCACCTTGAGTCGCCCGCCCAGGACGCCTCGGTACCGATCGAGGACGTCCGCGCATGCACTGACGTCTCCCACGAAATGCAGGTCGCAGTCATCCAGCGCGCCGCTCGAAACCGCGCGCGCGAAGAGTTCGAGCAGGAAGCCGGGTTCGCGCAGGCCGCGATACAGGGTGCCGATGTAGACCAGTGCGCGTCTTCCGTCCGCATCGAACGCAGGGGCGGCGGCAACTTCGGCCGGAAGCGACAGCACCGGGGGAATCACGTGCAGCTTGGCCGCCGTCCCGATGAATGCATCGGCATAGCGACGCCGCACATTTTCGTTGGTGACCGTCACCGCGTCGGCCGCGGCGAGCCAGCGGGCCTCGCTGCGACGGTTGCGTCCGGCGAAGAGCCGGACATTGTTGGGCGGGCTCTCCTCGAGCAGGCTGAATGGGTCGCCGATGTCGATCAGCCAGCGCGCCTCGGGACAGGCGCGGCGCACATGCTCGCCGACGAGCACCGCCGTGAAGGCCGGCGCGACGCTGACGATGACGTCGTAGCGCGCCTCGCGCGCCAGGCGCAACGCTGCCGCGCGCGCCGGCCAGAACCAGAGGCAGGAGGCGTCGGGCCAGTGCACCGCACGCCATGCCGCGACAACGCCGCGCAGCAGGATGGCACGCAGTCGCCCCAGCGGCCCCGGCCGCGCGGGCGCCTGCCCGGCACCCGCGCGCTCGCGGCGCCCGCGCAGACGCGCACGCAGCGCCTCGATCGGCGCCCAGCCGACCCGATGAATCACCAGGCCGCCCAGTTCCTCGCGCGCCGGCGCATTCGGAACGCTCGCCGTGATCACGTCCACCGCCTCGCCGCGCGCCGCGAGGCGCTCGGCGAGCAGCGACCAACGGTACGCGCGCGGATTGGCGAGCGGGCGAAAGGAAAACGTGATTACCAGGATGCGACTCCGGCAGTCCCGTGTCATGCCGCCTCCGGGGCGCCATAGCGCCGCGATACCGCGACCGGACACTGCCAGTGCCCGGCCGGCATCAAGTCGACCAGCGGCGCGCCGAACGACAGGTCGTGCACCGACAATCGCATGCCGTCCCAGCGGACAACGCGCGCCACGCGGAAGCCGAAACCCGAATGTTCCCCGGCAAACCCCGCGGGGCCGAACCACAGGCAGCGCCCCTCCCCGGCGCGCCCGAGCCGGAACAACCCGAGGCTGAGGTCGCCCGGCTCGCCGGCTTTGGGACGCGGCGCGAAGTGCGCACTGACCGAGCGATACGCATTGCGTTGCTCGGGAAGCGCCCCGTAGACGAACACGCCCGGGTCCTCCAGCACGGTCTCGCCCGCAACATGCAGCGTGAGCGACAGCTGGTCGTTGTGCGCGTGCCCGCCGGCACCCTCCTGGCCGACCGCGCCGCAGCGGATCGTCAGATGCCAGTCGGGCCCGCACACCACGAACAGGCCGAAGGCACGGAACGCGTGCCAGGTCCGGGCCGGCCCGGCCAGCGCAAACTCGTAGCGCCGCGACTGCGCTGCCCCCGCCAGCGCGTCGCACGCGCGGTCGAGGTCGCGCGCGTCTCCCGCATCGAGCCGCGTCTCCGCCGGATCGCGGGGCGCAGGCGACGGCAACCGCGCCTGCGCGGCGAGAGCGCCGAGTACCCGCGGCTCGACGGCCGACGGGTCGGCATCCGCGCCCAGCGCCTCGCACGCGGCCACCAGATGACGGTGCGACTCGAGTTGCTCCACCCAGCGTGCGGTCTCCGGGTGACGCGAAAACCCGGTGGACAAACGCATGAAACGTCCGCTGTCGAGGTCGCCGACCGGCGCAGCCGTGCCGTCCGGTCGCGTCACGGCGCGGGTGAAGTCGGCGATTCCTCCAATCAGGCGGGCAGCCCAGTCGACGTCGAGGTCGGGCCAGCGTTCTCCCAGCAGCAGGGCGACCGCATAGACACCCATCTCGCCGGACAGACGGTGGTAGCCGACCGAGGCCTCGAAGTTGGCCCCGTCGGCGAGAAACTGGCGCCGCAACTCGACCAGCAACTCGCTGGCCGCGCGACGGCGCCAGCGTCGGGCCTGCGCGTGCCCGGGCAGATAGCACGCCGCGAACAGCAGCCCGGTCATGTCGGCCAGGTAGTGGTTGGCGGCAAAATCGGGACGCTTCTCGGGATGCAGCCAAAGGTGTCGCGCATGGTCCGCCACGCTCGACGCCAGTACGCTCTCGAACGCCGCGTCGAACCGGGCACCGCCGGCCTGCATCAGATCCCATGCGAGCAGCAGGTTGGCTACCCGGATGCCGACATCCATCGCGCAGCGCCACTGGATGCCGTGACGCGGCGGATTGCTGGCGATGAAATCAAGCACGACGTTGCGAAATTCGCGCACATACAGTGCGGCTTCGGCCAGGCCCCGGGAGCGCCCGCGTGCATGGGCATGGGCGAGCGCGAGCAACGGCAGATGCTGCAGCCGGCCCAGCTCCCAAGGCTGCTTGACGTCCGCCCCGGGCGCCGGATCGACCGGCTGCCGCGCCGACGGCGATCCCTCGCGCCAGCGATAGCCGGAGACGCCGTCCCGCTGCCAGTCGATCGGTGCGTACGGCCAGTCGATCATGCGCCAGCGTGCGAGCGCGTCGCCGCGCACCGCACGCCGCAGGCGGTCCGCGAGTCCGGCACCGTCCGCAGCCGGCGCCGCGACCGCGGTGTCGAACCGGTGCCCGGCCAGGCCTGGCGGCACCGCCGCGAATCCGGCGTCGCGCCAGTCCCGGCCGAGCCAGGGAAACCGGTGATCGAGAAAAAGGTCGCACACCGAAGGCAGCCACGCGGGCGGCGGATCGGCAAGGACCCGCGCGTCGAGTCGCGGCACCAGTCGCGCGGAGGTCCTGCCGTAGGTCGAACGCACGCTGTCATGCACGTCGACCCCGAGACCGCGCGCGGATTCGCGCAGACGATGCGCCAGCAGCGGCGCCCACAACCGCGGCGGATGGGCCAAGAGGCGGCGCGCCGAGGCGATCATCGCCTGCCCGCACCGCACGCCTTCTCGTTGAGCGCGCGCCGCATGCGCACCCAGGAGCCGCGCACATACTCGCCGCCCGCCGGCGGCGACTGTCCCGGCTCGATGACGAACATCCAGTCGCTGACCAGTCTTGGGGAAAGGCGGTCCGCCAGACGGGCATTGAACCGCGCCGCGCGCGGCCAACGGCCGATCAGATCAAGGCCGAAGCCGCACAGCCAGGTACGTCCGCGGTAGGCGAGAACGCGGCATCCTGAAGCGGCGATGATGGAATGGATGTCGCGCCAGGAGAAGAAATTGATGTGCGGGCTGACGGCATAGGAATCGCGCACGACCGCGACCGGCTCGCGCCCGCGCGCGCGTCGCCACAGCCGGCCCAGCGCCGCGAGCGCGCCGCTCACCTGCAGGATCGATTGCAGCAGCGATGCCCATTCGAACGGCCCGTAGCCGTTGGGCGTGGTCAGCACGATCGTCCCGCCGGGATGCAGGTGCGCGCGCAGGCCGGCCAGGAAGCGCACGGGGTGTTCGACATGCTCGATTACCTCCGACGCAATGACCAGATCCCACCGGCCCGGCGCATCGACGCCGACCGCGAAGTCGAGGTTGCCCGGGCCGTCCTGCCGCCTGGCCTGGGCGATGCTCTGCGCATCCGGGTCGACGCCAAGGAACCGGACCGCGGGAAAGGCCCGCGCCAGCGGCAGGAGCAGATACGCGCCGCTGCCGCACCCGATCTCGGCAACCGCTGCGGGCCGCCGCTCCTCGATCAGGGCGCGCACGAACTCGAAGCGCTTGCGCAGCCCGTAGGGATCCTCCTCCGGCAGCGCGTTCATCCGGGCCTGGACGCCGCCATCATGAGCAAGGGCCCGCTGCACGGCGCGACGGGGGACGCACGCAGTCCGCAGCCATCGACCAGCACGCGCCATTCCTCGGGCGCGATGCGATGGATCGACCGGCGCAGGTAGTCGAGGCGGATTCGAAGCGGCAGACGCGCCGGAAGCAGCCGCAGGACAATGCGGCGCCAAGGCGCGTCCATGCGCGCCATCCAGCGCGCCTCCTCCTGGCGCCCCGGGTCGCGCATGTCCGGAACGGTGAAGGCGAGCAGCCCGCCGGGCCGCAGCAGTCGCGCGAGCGCGGCGATCAGGACCCGGGGATCGGCGACATACTCGAGCACGCTCGATGCGATCACGGCATCGAACGCACCGGGATCGAACGGCAGGGGCGCGCCGTCGGCGGCAATCAGCGGCACCCAGGTCACGCCGGCCGCCGCAGGCGTCCGGCGCGCTGCCGCCAGCATGCCGGGCGAGATATCGGCCCCGGTCATCGCGAAACCGCGCGCCGCCAGCGCCCGCGTGATGTCGCCGCTGCCGCAGCCGAAGTCCAGCACGCGGGCTCCCGCGGCCACACCGCCCGCCGCCAGGGCAACGGCGAACCGGTCGACGCGTTCGGCCATCGACCCGGCTGCGGCATAGTTGCGCGACCAGATGTCGGCGACGCCGTCGAAGTAGGTCGCGACGCCCGCCGCCGTGTCGCTTGCGCCCTGGCGGTTCATGCGTCCTGCGCCGGCCTGCGCCGCATCCAGAAGCTCGAGGTGAGCCGATGCCGGCGGGAGTCATACCGCGGAAACGCTGCGCCGAATTCCCGCGCCATGTCCCGCTGGACCATGTAGCCCGGGAGCACCACCTCGAAATCGCGATTCCCCGCCAGGAACGCCTGCAGCAGATACTGCTCGTTCCAGAACAGCTTGTTGGGCCCGAAGAAATGCGCCGCCGGGTACTCGTACGGAAGGTAGATGTCGTGCACGTGCACCCAGGTGCCGGGAGCCAGGCGCGGCAGCACGTCGAGGAACAGGAAATTCACGTCCGAGCCCAGCTTCGACACATGCGAACTGTCGATGAACAGCAGGCTGTTCGCGTCGAGCGCGCCGAACAGGTCCAGCGGCGCCTGCTGCACACCGTGCACCAGCAGCCGCGCCCCGCCGCTGCCCCGTATCGCAGCGGCTAGCCATGGTGACGGATACGGCTCCACGCAGGTGAACAAGACCGGGCCGCCCAGGTCGCGCGCGTTCGCCGCCAGCGCGCCCATCGAGATCAGCGAGGAAAAGCCGCCGCCGACTTCGACCACCCGGGTGATGCGATGCGCGCGCAGCATGCAGTGCAGCAGCGCCGCCGACGAATACCCGAAATTGCCGTTGCCGGCGTGATAGGTACCCGGCGGGCCAGCCTCCTCGGGCCAACTGCACTCTGCGGCGTATCGTCCGAGGCCGGCAAGGCGCTCGGCGAAGCGCGCGGGATCAAGATCGATCCCCGGCGTCGGGCGCGGCTGCTCGAAGACCGAGCGATCCACCTTCTCGTACTCGGGCACCGGATGATAGAAATGCACGCGAACCGGATGCCAGCCGAAGCGCCGGCACCACTCCGCCCCGGCGCCGGTACGGGCGACCAGCGCATAGAGCGGCGCGGTGAGCCAGACCAGCGGCAGCAGGAGCAGGCGCAACAGGCTGCGCATGTCGGCTCAGGCGAACAGGCGGTCCTGCACCGCGAGCGCAACCCGTACCGCGGCGATCTGCTCGGCCACCGGGATCGCCGGGTTGCCGGTACGGACCGCCTGCGCGAAAGCGAGCCACTGCTCGCGCTGCCCCTTCTCCGCCGTGCGGGTGCTCAGGAGCGGCCGCTCGTCGCCGGCAACCGTGAGGGTGCGATAGTCGTCAAGTCGGATCACCCGCCCGTCGCAGAACAATTCCATCTGCTCCTTTGGATGGTCTGCCGAGCCCATCGCCGTATAGAGCAGCGTGGCGATCGAGCCGTCGGCATACCGCAGGGTGGCGCAGAAGTTGTCGTCACGCCGGTAATGCCCGTTGCCCGGCCCGATCGATACCGCCTCGACGCGCTCGATCGCCGTGCCGATCAGGAAGGAGAACAGGTCGTAGGCGTGGCAGGCTTCGCCAAGATTGCGACCGCCGCCTTCCGGGCCGTGGACCCAGTGTTCCGCCGGAATGTACCCCGCGTTCATGCGATAGCTGAGCATCAGCGGCTGGGCGCGCTGCGCGACCAGCTCGCGCACCTGCGCCGCATGCGGCGAAAACCGCCGATTGAATCCGGTCTGCAGCACCGGTGCGCCGGATGCCGCCAACGCGGCCGGGTCGAATCCTTCGAGGTCGGAGGCACTCAATGCCAGCGGCTTCTCGACCAGGACGTGCTTGCCTGCGGCCAGCGCGCGCTGGGCCAGCCGGGCATGCAGATCATGCCGCGTGGCGATGAGCACCGCCTGGGTCTCCGGATCGGCCAGGACGGCGTCGGCATCCGTGGTCGCGAACGCCGCGCCGAATTCCGCCGCCACCGCGGCCGCCTTGTGCCCGGTGCGCATCGCCACGCCGCGCAGGCAGAAGTGATCCGCGAGCTCGCGCAGCAGCGGCAGGTGCATCGCCCGCGTGTACTGGCCGGCGCCGATCACGCCGATGCCGATCGTGCCCCCGGGCCGTGCGGCCGCCGTCGGGCGTGCCCGCGGCACGGCGCCCGCCGAGGGCCTGTCGGCCGGTCCGAAGTCGAACAAGGCCAGCAGGCGCGCGCGGTCGGCGCGCAGCGCCGCGTACACGGCCTCCGCCTCCTCGACGCGATGGCGGCCCCCGATGATTTCGCCGACCCGCACCGCACCGGTCTCGAGCAGGCGCAGATACGCCGCCATGTTGCGGTTCTCGGTCCAGCGGACATAGGCAAGCGGATAGTCGACGCCGCGCTCCTCGTAGTCGGCGTCGTAGCGCCCGGGTCCGTAGGAGCAGGAGATGCGAAAGTCCAGTTCCTTCGCGTACAGGTCGGCGCGCTTGAGGTCGAGCCCCACATCGCCCACCAGAACCACGCGCCCCTTGCGGCGCGACATGCCGAACGCCTGCGCGACGATGGTGTCGTCCGCGGCCGACGCCGTGATGATCACCGCGTCGGCGCCGTGGCCGCCGCACAGCCGGCGCACCTGGTCCGGGGCAGCGTCGGTCGCGACCAATGGGGCGTCGGCCCCAAGGCTGGCCGCCAGTGCGATGCGCGCCGGGTCGACATCGAGCGCCAGCACGCGCGCGCCTGC
This sequence comes from Burkholderiales bacterium, assembly GCA_016790695.1. Lineage (GTDB taxonomy): Bacteria > Pseudomonadota > Gammaproteobacteria > Burkholderiales > JAEUOS01 > JAEUOS01. The sequence goes on along the minus strand of JAEUOS010000115.1, from coordinate 4,950 downwards.
CGCCTTCAGGATCTGCACCGTCAGCTGACCAAGGACCCCGAGCCCGATGACCGCGACGGTCTCGCCCAGCGTGGGCTCGGCGCGACGCACACCCTGCAATGCAATCGCCCCCAGCGCCACGGTCGCGGCATCGCCGAGGTCGACGTTGTCCGGCACGGCGGCCGCAAGCTGCTGCGGCACATTGAGGATCTCGGCATGGAACGCGCACTGCGCGCCCGCGACCGCGACCGCGTCGCCGACGCGGAACGCGGTCACGCCCGCGCCCGCCGCCAGAACCCGTCCGGCCGCCGAGTAGCCCAGCGCGACCGGTTCGGCAAGCTTGCCACGCACGCGCTCCAGCGCCGCGGCCGGCCCCTGGGTGACAGCCAGCTCCGCAATGGCGCGCACCTTCGCCGGTTGCGCGAGCGCGCGCTTCCACAGCGGCATCGACGCCGAGCGCAGCGCGGCCAGTTCGGTGCCCGTCGAAATGCACGAAAAGGCGGTCCGGACCAGGATCGTCCCGGGCTCCGGCAGCGGCGCCGGAACGTCCTCGACCACCAGCTTGCCGCCGCTCAGGAGGACTTGTTTCACCGAGGTCGGAGTCCGCAGGCGGGAGAATGACGCGAAGCGCGGATTATATCGTAGGGCCTATCGGCCCCGCGGATTCACGCGTCCCGCTGCGCGGTGCCGACCTGCCGCAGCAGCGCCTGGAAGCCGACGCGCACCCGCCCGGCGTCATGCTGCGCCAGGGCGGTTGCGCGCGCGGCGGCCGACAGGGTCTCGCGCAGCGCCAGGTCGGAACCGAGCCGCCGCAAGGCGCGTGCGACACCGGCCACGCCGCGCTCGCAGACCGTGAGTCCCCAGCCGGCGCGCCGGGCATAGGCGACCTGCGCCACCTCCGCAGGACCATACGCGAGGATTGGCGTGCCGATCGCCAGATATGCCGGCACCTTCGTCGGCATCGAATAGCGGATGTAGCTGACCGTATAGTCGTCGAAATTCACCGGCAGCAACAGGACGTCGGCGTCGCGCAGCGTCGCGAAGAATCGCGCATCCTCGGCAATCGTGTCGTGCAGGAAGACCGAGTTCGCGCGCACCAGGCGCGGCCGATATCGCTCGGCCAGGAAGCCGGGGCTGTAGATGTCGAGGCGGATCGCCATCCCCGCGTCCGCGAGCGACGCGACCGCATCACAGCAGTCGACCAGGCTGTCCAGCTGCGCGAATGGCAGGATCGAGCCGATATAGGCAACGCGGAGCGGTCGGCCGGGCCGCAGATCGGTCTTGGCATCCGCGGCGAGGCGCACGACGTCGACGGTGTTCTGGAATGCCGTGAAGGGCGCGCCATAACGCAGGGCGTAGGCTGCCGCCATGTCCTCGCAGATGGCCAGCCGCGCGGCCGCCGATGCCATCACCCGCGCGAGCAGCGCTTGCATGCGCCGCCGCTGCCAGCCGGACAGCAGGCCGCCGCGATGGAGCACTGCCGGCCAGTCGTCCATGATGTGCGGCACCAGCGCCAGGTTGAAGCGCTTCGACAGCATGAGCGCCAGTTCCATCATCGCGTTCGATCCGAGGATCGTGTACAGGATCTGCGGCCGGAACGCCGCCACCCACGCCTCCAGGGCGGGCGACAGGTGCACGGACTCCGGGATCGTATCGCCAAAGACCAGGTTCTTGGCACCGCGCAGGAATCGGAACGCCAGCCCGGGCGCATCGGGCGGCCCGGCCGGGCTTGCCGGGGCCGGCGCCGGCCGGGCGCCGATCCGCCGCAACGGGCCCCAGCGATGCAGCTCGTCCGCGGACAGTCGATAGTATCGGTCGCACACGTCCGTGCTCACCGGGACCGGGTCGTTGTGCACCGTGGCAAGCGCATCCTTCGGCCAGCCGGCGAAGAGGTTGCCGAACGTCAAGCCGCCGCCGGTGACGCGGTTGAACGCGGACGAAGTGAGAAACAGCACGCGCGGGTAGCCGCCGCTCATCGCGCGCGCTCCGCCAGCACCTCGCGATACAGGGCCTCGAAGCGCTGCGCCTGCACCTCGCGCGTGAACTCCGAACGGATCAGCGCAAGCGCGGCGCGGCCGAGGGCCAGCCGCAGCGCCTCGTCATCGATCAGGCTGGCGATGCCGGCGGCGAGGTCATCGACGTCGTCGGCACGGGCCAGGTAACCGGTCTCGCGATGGCGCACGGCGTCGCGCATGCCGCCGACGTCGAAGGCCACGCCGGGCACGCCGCAGGCCATCGCCTCCAGGACCGTGTTCGGCAGATTGTCGACAGCCGACGGCACGACGACGATGTCCGCCGCCGAGTAGACGGCAGCCATGCGCTCATCGTCGGTCACGTACCCGGCCAGCCGTACCGGCAACGGCAGACCGGCATGCAGCCAGCTCTGGCCGCCGACACCGGCCAGCAGCAATTCCCACCCGGCGCGCGGGCCCAGGCGCCGCAGCGCCTCCATCAGGTGCGCGCCGCCTTTGCGCGGGTTGGCATCGAGTCCGTGCGCCACGAAGACGATGCGCCTGACGTCGACCGGCCAGCCGAGCGTCGCGCATGCCTGGTCGCGCGCGACCGGCCGGAACACCCGTGTCTCGAGCCCGTTGGGGATGCGCACCACGGGAAACCCGCCGAGCAGCGGACTTTGCCGGGCCATGCGCTCGGTCCAGCTCGACGGCGCCACCACCGTGATGTCGCAATCGCGGTAGATCCGCGCCTTCTGGCGCCACAGCCACGCACTCGTGTCGATCCCGATCTCGACGTAGCCGCTGCGCTGCGGACAGGCGCCGCAGCCGCTCATCCAGCGCACGCAATCCCCCGGATACACACAGTGTCCGGTCATCGGCCACAGGTCCGAGAGCCGCCAGATCAGCGGCGCGCGGCGGCCGATGACCGACAGGAATCTCATCGTGAAGTAGCCGCCATGCAGGTTGTAGAGCTGATACAGCTGCGCCTGCGCCACCCACGGATGGCGCAGGCTGCGCCCCTGCGAGGGCAGCCACTGGTACGCCAGGCCGAGCCGGCGCAGCCCGATGTCGGCCGCCAGATCGGCGCGCCGTCCGGCGCGCCCGGCGGCCACGGTGTCAACATCGGGATCCTGCGTGACGCGGCGACCGACGAGCATGCGCGAGCGGTGACCGCGCTCGCGCAGCCCGGTGTGAATTCGATAGGCCGAGCGCCCCGAGCCGCCTTCGTTGTCCGTGGCCGACAGGTGCAGGATGTCGAGCGCGCCGGAGGTCATTCGCTCAGGGCGCGCAGATCGACGGCAGGCCTGTCGCCGCCGCCCTCCAGATGCACCAGATGCCAGAGCTGAAACATCAGGGCCGCCCACACCTTCTGCGTGTGGTCGGCATGGCCGTCAAGATGCGGGCGCACGTAATGCGCGTGAAACGCGGGCCGGAACCATCCCTGCGCCGACAGGCGCTCCGGCGCCAGCAGCCGCTCCGCCAGCGGCCGCAGCCGCCCGCGCAGCCAGAGCGCCAGCGGAATGACGAACCCCTTCTTCGGCGCGCGCAGAAGCGGTGCCGGAAGCAGGTCGGCCACTGCCCGCCGGAGAAGTCCCTTGAGGTCGCGCCGGCTGGTCCGCACCTGCGAATCGAGCCCGAGGACGAGTTCGACCAGTCGATGATCGAGAAACGGCGTGCGTGCCTCGATCGAGTGCGCCATCGAGAACCGGTCCGTCATCATCAGGAATTCCTCGGCAAGCTGCGTTCCGATGTCCATGCGCGCGATGCGTTCGCGCGCCGCGCCCTCGCCGGGCCGGAAGTGCTCCGCGAACAGCCAGTCCGCCGTGTCGCGCACGCCTGCCGCCCAGCCGGAAAACACCGTCGCGCGCTTCGACGCATCGGAAAGGTAGTAGTAGCGCTCGAACACCTCGCGCCGGAACCGTTGCTCGACATCCCGCGCGCCAACCAGGCGCGTGAAGAGGCCGCCCTCGAGTTCGCGCCACTTGCCGTAGTTGCCGAACAACTCGTCGCCGCCCGTCCCGGTCATGCCGACCTTGACCTCGCGAGCCATCTCGCGGAACACCGCCCAGGACGGCAACCCGCCCCCGTAAGGCTCGTCGAGGTGCCACACCATCGCCGGCAGGTCGTCGAGCAGGGACTCCGGGTCGACGACGATCTCCCGGTGCTCCGTGCCCCAGCGTCGCGCCACTTCCCGCGCCAGCGGCAACTCGTCCCACGCGGCCTCGCCCGGGCCGGCGAATCCGACCGAATAGGTGCGCACGCGATGCCCGGCCCGGGCCAGCAGGCCGACGATCGCGGACGAATCGAGCCCGCCGGACAATGAACATCCGACCGGAACGTCGGCGATCGACCAGTCGGCGACGGCGATCTCCAGCGCCTGCCTGACCTGCGCTTCGGCCTCGCGCGCCGCGGTCGGCGCGGTCGCGGGAGGCGGCCTCCACCAGCGGCCGCCTGCGATCGACCCGCGGGTCAGGTCGTAGGTCAGCCAGGCGCCCGGCGCGAGACGCGACACCCCCTCGATGATGGTCGCGGTGCCCGGCACGTACATGAGGCTCATGTAGTGGAACAGGCTCGCGCCGTCCACCCGCCGCGACATCGACGGCAGCGCGAGCAGGCTCTTCAGTTCCGAGGCGAAGGCCAGCCGCCCGTTCTCCGCATGCCAGTAAAGCGGCTTGATGCCCAGCCGGTCGCGCACCAGCGTGACCTGCCGGCGCTCCCGGTCGTGAATCGCGAATGCGAACATGCCGTTGAGGCGGGGCAGGCACGCGAGGCCCTCCCGCGCGAACAGTTCGAGCAGGACCTCGGTATCCGAGTGATCGGATCGAAAGCGCGCGCCGGATTCCTCGAGCCCGGCGCGCAGCGCCGATGCGTTGTAGATCTCGCCGTTGTACACGATGGTGAACCGGCCGTCCGCCGTGCGCATCGGCTGATGCCCGCCCGCCATGTCGATGATCGCCAGCCGGCGCATCGCGAGAGTGACGTCGCGGTCGGGCGATGTCCACCGGCCCTGGTCATC
>JAEUOS010000092.1 GCA_016790695.1 Burkholderiales bacterium | reverse complement strand
TCGCGCGCGAGGCGCCGCAGACGCTCGCCTGCATGCACGGCAGCGCCTTTCGCGGCGACGGCGCCGCGCTGCTGCGCGCGCTCGCCGGGCGGCTGGCGGCGCGGCAGATCGACCCGGCCTGACCCGCGGCGCGGCCGCCGTGGTGAAATGGCCGCCTGTCGGCCCGGGCGGGCGTCCGTCTTGGCCGGACGGGGCCGGCGGCGTCCGCCGGCCCGCTATCCTGCCCGTCACCCGCATGCGAGCCCGCCGTGCCCGATCGCCTTGCGCTCGTCGCCGTCAAGACCCTCCACACCCTCGTCTGGGCCTTCTTCGTCGCCTGCATCGTCGGCGCGCCGCTGGCGGCGGCGCGCGGGCGCTTCGGCCTGGCGGGCTTGCTGATCGGGCTGGTGCTCCTTGAAGGGATCGTCCTGGCGGTCAATCGCTGGACCTGCCCGCTGACCGGCGTGGCCGCGCGCTACACCCGGGAACGCGCGCCGAACTTCGACATCTACCTGCCGCGCTGGCTGGCGCGGCACAACAAGGCGATCTTCACGCCGCTGTATCTGCTCGGGTGCCTGTACGTGCTGGCCGCGTGGTGGCGCCACGGCTAGGCGGCGCCACGGCAGCGCTATACACTGCAGGGCGCCGTGTCGCGCCGCCGGCGCGCGCCTTTCCGGGGAGGGTTGTGATGCGCGAGGTGCTTGCCCGTCGTTTCTCGTCGGTCGCGCTGTGCGCGCTGCTCCTGGCCGGCTGCGCGTTCGCGCCGCCGGCGCCGCCGGACTATGCCGCGGTGATCGCCGCCGCCGACCGCGAGGACGCGGACCGCCAGATCGACGCGCGCCGCAAGCAGCCCGATCTCCTCGCCTTCACCGGCGTCGCCCCGGGCATGCGCGTGCTCGACATGGGCGCGGGCGGCGGCTACACCACGGAATTGCTCGCGCGGATCGTCGGCGCGACCGGCCGGATCCTCGCGCAGGACTCGAAGGAAACCATCGGCCGCGTGCAGCAGCGCTTCGATGCGCGCATGAAGAAGCCGGTCATGGCGCCGGTGCAGCGGGTGATCCGCGATTTCGACGATCCCCTGCCGCCGGGTGTCGCCGACCTCGACCTGATCACGTTCTTCTTCGCCTACCACGACACCGCCTTCATGCCGGTGGACCGGGCCGCGATGAACCGGGCGCTCTTTCGCGCGCTCAAGCCGGGCGGCCACCTCGTGGTGGCCGATCATTCGGCGCGCAGCGGCGCCGGCATCGGCGTGGTCAAGTCCCTGCACCGCATCGAGGAGTCGGTGGTGCGCCGCGAGCTCGAGGCGGCCGGCTTCCGCCTGGTCGCGGACGGCAGTTTCCTGCGCAATCCCGCCGACCCGCGCGAGGAGATCGTGTTCCGCGCCAAGGTGCCGGTCGACGAATTCGTCCTGAAGTTCGTCAGGCCCTAGGTCGCCGCGGCGTGCGCCGCGCGCGCGCCAGCGCTGCGCGCCTGCTAGACTGCCCCGGCAGTTCCCGCAGTCTCGCCGTCAGACCCCGCCGCACCCGACTGGATCCGCCATCATGAACGACAAGATCGAAGCACTCGCCACCAGTCTCTACATCGGCATCGTCGGCGCCGGGTATTCCGACAGCGTCATCCGCAGCGACCTCAACCGCCCCAAGGGCCCCGGCCTGTACGCCACGCTGGCGATCGACCTCGCGACCACGTTCTGCGCCGCCATCGAGAAGCGGCGCCTCGAGGACGCCGCCAAGGCCGCCTGACCGGACCGGCGCCTACTGCCGCTCGATCCTGCGCGCCTCGACCAGGCGCCGCCACTTGCCGATCTCCGACTCGACGTAGGCGCGCATGTCCTCCGGCGTGCCGCCGCGGGCCTCGCCGCCCAGGTCGGCGAAGCGCCTGCTGGTGTCGGGATCGGCGAGTGCCTTGCGCACCTCGGCGTTGATGCGCTCGACGACCGGGCGCGGCATGCCCGGCGGGCCGCCGAGCCCCAGGAACGAGCTGACCTCGAACCCGGGCAGGTACTGGCCGAGCGTCGGCACGTCGGGCAGGAACGCCGAGCGCTCCTTCGAGGTGACCGCCAGCGCCTTCAGCTTGCCGGCCTTCACCTGCGGCAGGGTCACGGTCATGGTCTCGAACATCGCGTCGATGCGCCCGGCCATGATCTCGGATATCGGCCCGGTGCCGCCGCGGAACGGCACGTGCAGCGCGTCGGTGCCGGCCAGCGAATTGAACAGCTCCGCCGACAGGTGGTGCAGGGTGCCGATGCCGGCCGAGGCGAAGGAGAGCTTTCCCGGACGCTCGCGCGCGGCCTTGATGAAGTCCGGCGCGCTCTGCTGCGGCGCGGCCGGGCTGGTGACGAAGACGAACGGATAGAACGTCAGGGTCGAGATGAAGGTGAAGCCGGCGATCGGGTCGTACGGCAGGCTCTTCAGCATCGCGGCCTGGGTCGGGTAGCCGCCGGTGATGATCAGCAGCGTGTAGCCGTCGGCCGGCGCCTTGTTGACGAACTCGTTGGCGGGAATGCCGCCGGCGCCGGTGCGCGTCTCGACCACGACTTCCTGGCCGAGCTGCACCGAGAGCTTCTGCGCGATCAGGCGCGCGACGATGTCCGAGCTGCCGCCGGCGGCGAAGCCGTTGACCAGCTTGATCGGCCGCGTCGGGTAGGTCTGCGCGACGGCCGGCAACGCGAGGAACGCCAGGGCCACGCCGGCGATGAGGGTGCGGAATGTCATGCTCGTCTCCTTTGTCCTGTTCGGTCGTTGCTTCCGGCTCAGACCGGCACGCTGGTCACGTCGTAGGTGAACAGCCATTCGTAGCGTTCCCTGACGCGCGCCTCGTTCCATTCGCGGTCGACGTAGGCGCGCGCGCCGTCGACATGGGCGAGCTCGGGGTTGTGGAAGCGCCTGGTGTTGGCGGCCGCGCCTTCGACCATGCGCGTGGTGCGCTCGCGCCGCGCCGCCTCGTAGCGCGCCAGGGCCGACGGAACGTCGCCCGTGGCAGCGAGCGCGCGCGCCAGGATGAAGCCGTCCTCGATCGCCATCACCGCGCCCTGCGCGAGGAACGGCAGGGTCGAGTGGCAGGCGTCGCCCAGCAGGCTCACGCGGCCGACGCTCCAGCGCGGCAGCGGCGGCCGGTGCATCAGCGCCCACTTGTAGGGGACGTCGATGGCGCGGATCATCAGCGCGATGTCGTGGTGCCAGCCGGCGAAATCGGCGAGGCACTCGTCCCCGCTGCCGGCGACGCTCCAGGACTCGACGCGCCAGTCGTCGCGCTCGCGCACGCCGACGAAGTTCATCAGCCGGCCGCCGCGCAGCGGGTAATGCACGATGTGCCCGCCGGGCCCGATCCAGTTGGTGCCGACCAGGCGCCGCATGCGCTCGGGCAGGCGCTCCATCGGGATCACGCCGCGCCAGGCCATCAGGCCGGTGAACTGCGGCGCGTCCGTCCCGAACAGGCCCTGGCGGATCCTCGAATGCACGCCATCGGCGCCGATCAGCACGTCGCCGCGCGGCGCGCTCGCGGCATCGACCCCTTCGAGCTCCAGGCGGACGCCGGCCGCGTCCTGGGTGAAGCCGGTGCAGCGCGCGCCCAGCCGGATCGCATCGGCCTTGAGCGCACGCACCGCGGCAGCCAGCACCGCGAGCAGGTCCGGCCGGTAGACGGTGAAGTAGGGATAGCCGTAGCGCTCGACCGACACCGCGCCCAGGTCGAACAGCTTCCAGGTGTCGCCGGTGTTCCACAGGCGCACCTCCTTGCCGGTGGCTTCGCAGGAAAGCAGCCGAAGCGCCTCGCCGACGCCCAGTTCGTACAGGGCGCGGTTGCCGTTGGCGGAGAGCTGCAGCCCGGCGCCGACCTCCTTGAGTTCCGCGGCCTGCTCGTAGACCTCGACGTCGAAGCCGCGCTTCAGGCACGCGAGCGCCGCGGCGAGGCCGCCGATGCCGGCGCCGGCGATGAGGATCTTGGCCGGCATCGCCTCAATCCACCTTGGCACCCGAGGCCTGCACCGCCTTCTCCCAGCGCGCGATCTCGGTGTCGATGAAGCGCGCGAATTCGGCCGGGCTGTTGCCCAGCGGCACGAGGCCGAATCGCGCGAGCGCATCGCGCGCCTCCGGCGCCGCGAGCGCCTTGCGCAGCGCGGCGTTCAGGGCGTTCACGACATCGGGCGGCGTGCCCGCAGGCGCCACCAGCCCGCTCCAGAAGTTGACCTGGAACGCCGGCAGCCCGGCCTCGGCGATGGTCGGCGTCTCCGGCAGCGCGGGATCGCGCGCGGTGCCGGTGATCGCCAGCGCGCGCAGCTTGCCGGCCTTGATCTGCGGCAGCAGCGTGACCAGGCCCTCGAAGATCACCTGCACCTCGCCGCCGGTGACCGCCTGCAGCGCCGGCGCGCCGCCCTTGTACGGCACATGGGTGAGGTTGGTCCCCGACAGGCTCTTGAAGAGTTCCGCCGCGAGGTGCGGCGGCGTGGCGTTGCCGGCCGAGCCGTAGTTGAGCGCGCCGGGCTTTTCCTTCGCCAGCGCGATCAGCTGCGCCAGGGTCTGCGCCGGCACCGCCGCGTTGACTGCCACCAGCAGCGGCCCGCTCGAGACCAGGCTCACCGGCGCGAACGACTTGCGCGGGTCATAACCCAGCTTGCGGTACAGCGACGGCGCCATCGCGAGGGTGCTGGTGCTGCCGTAGAGCAGCGTGTAGCCGTCCGGCGCCGCCTGCGCCACCGCCTCCGAGCCGACGGTGCCGCCGGCGCCGGCGCGGTTCTCGACGACGAACTGCTGGCCGAACGCCTCACCGAGCCGGGTGGCGACGAAGCGCCCGACGACATCGGTCGGCCCGCCGGGCGGGAACGGCACGACGAGCTTGACCGCGCGGGCGGGATAGGTCTGCGCAACGGCGGTCGCGGCCGCGATGCCGAGCGCCGCGGCGACGGCCGCGATCAGAATCCTGGACACGGGGAAATCTCCAGCGAAGTACCGGGCCCCCATTATCCGTCGCCGCGCGGCGGTTGCGGCGCGCAGGCCACCCGCCAGTTTCAGGCGGAGGCGCAGTGAACGGCATCGCCGATCTCCTGGCACCCACGCTGCACATCGGTCTTGGCGACGTGCGTTGGGTGCAAGACCGGCCGGGCGTGAAGAATCGCGCGCTGCACGCGCGGCCGCAGGAGACATTCGTCGTCGCGCAGTCACCGTACGGCCCGGGTGCCAGCGTGGCGCTGCTTCGTCATCTCACCCCGGTGTTCACCAACACCGGGGGCGGGTCATGGAGCCACGACCGTGCGGAGCTTCCCTACCGGCCCGGTGTTTCGGTCCATGAAGCCCTGAACCTGCTGCACCAGTTCCACAACGCTGCCGTCAATCAAATTGCGCGCGACTTGCCTCTTCGCCTGCCAGCGTATCCGACCGCAAGGAGTCCGAACATCAGAAGGGCATGTTGCTCCGGTTCCGGTACAGACGACACTGGTGGCACGCCAGCCATGGTCTCAACGTAAAGCTCGAAGCCCATGGTTTCGGCCGCATTGAAGGGACCGCCACCCCATATCGTGAGCGCCTGTTTGAGATCTACCGAAAAGCTCGTCGCATTGACGGAGTAGTACCCCGTGGGATTGTTGCCGGCCTCCGGGAATCTGCCGGTGAACCACAGTCCCCCATAGGACTCGGCGCGTCCAGTCGCCGAGGAAACGATTTCCCAGCATCGATAAATGCCGCCGCTCGCCGGACACACGGGGCCGCCCGTACTGCCAATTGCCCCTGAATAGCCTGCGCCATGAAAGGTCCAGTCCATGGTGCCGAGCGATCCTCCGGCCGAGAAGTTGTTGAAAGAACCGTAGCTCAGGCTAATGAATGCCTTGGTGATGTAATGGCCCGCCTCCGCCGTGATCGTTGCTGTTCCGGCATTTAGAAGGTTGAGATACGAGTCGGGATCAGCGGGATAGTCGCCAACGTATCCGGTCGTGCTGTACCCGGTGCGGTACAGAAGGAAACTATTGGGCAAGGTGCTACCCCAAGGCAGGGTGGTACCGCCCGCCCCCCAATCAAGGGAGACTTGGCCCAGGTCAACGGGAGCGGCGTGGACGACTCCGCCGTACAAAACCGCTCCTGCGACCAGCGATATGACGCGCCCGAAACGATTCATTTGTCCCTCCTTGGTCGCGCAGCAACGACTTTCGCTAGGGCATTCGCTCGAACCCCGGACCCAGGACACAAAATTGCTGAGGAGATCGCGCCGCTGGGCATAGTACGCTGCAGGCAATGACCACGCAATCTATCGAGGGTCACGTGCCCCGTCTTGCATGGCATTGTCATGAATATCGCCCCGCACGCCTGCAAGCGATGCGCCGTCAGGCGGATTGAGACGGGGAGTAGCGTCTCGTCTGACGCATGCGCAACGAGGACAGTCGATGCGCCGCGGCTCCCTGGCGGCTGGCGTCCCGTATCTGATCAGGGCAGCGGCACGCGCTTGGGTGCGGCCCTACGTGCCCGTCACTGCAATGGCACGGTGAGCGGGTCGTAGTTGAACAGCCACTCGGCGCGCTCCTTGGCGATGTTGCGCTTGGCAAACGCCGCGCGCATCTCCTCCACATCGACGA
>JAEUOS010000049.1 GCA_016790695.1 Burkholderiales bacterium | reverse complement strand
GAGCGCACGGATGATTCCACCCCCGACGGGGCAAGCCGAACCCGATCCCCCTTGCGCATTGGCGCACCGACGATCCGGCCGCCGTAGCCGCGAAAGTCCTGGCCATCACGGATGACATGCTGGATCGGCAGCCGAAAGGCGCCATCCGCACGGCACGCATCGCCCGTGATGCCCTCGAGGTGTTCCAGCAACGACGGGCCTGTGTACCAGCGGCAGGCGCCGCTGCGCCGTGCCACGTTGTCGCCGTTCAGCGCGCTGATCGGTATCGACGCGACCCGCGGAATTCCCAGAACGCCCGCCAGGGACGCGAACTCCGCGGCGACCGCATCGAACGCCGCCTGCCCCCAATCCACCAGATCCATCTTGTTCACCGCCAGCACGACATCACGCACCCCCAGCAGGCCGATGATGCGGGCATGGCGTCGGGTCTGAACCACGATGCCCTTGCGCGCGTCGACCAGGACCACCGCGGCGTCGGCGGTGGAGGCGCCCGTGGCCATGTTGCGCGTGTATTGCTCGTGTCCCGGGGCATCCGCCACGATGAACCGCCGCCGCGGGGTCGAGAAGTACCGGTACGCGCAATCGATGGTGATGCCCTGTTCGCGCTCGGCCTGCAGGCCGTCAAGGAGCAGGGCGAAATCCGGCGCCCCTCCGGGGACCGATCCCAGGCGCAGGGAGTCCCTCTCGAGACTCTGCCACTGATCCTCGGGTACCCGCCCGCAATCGTGGAGCAGGCGCCCGATCAGCGTCGACTTGCCGTCGTCGACGCTGCCGCAGGTGATGAACCGCAGCGGCGCCGGAGTCAAAAGTAGCCCTCCTGCTTCTTGCGCTCCATGGAACCGGCCGCGTCGCGATCGATCAGGCGGCCGACCCTCTCCGAGGTCCGGGCCGACGCGAGCTCGTCGACGATCTCGGCCACGTTCGCGGCCTCACTTTCGATGGCGGCAGTCAGCGGATAGCAGCCGAGGGTGCGAAACCGGACCCGGCGCATCTCCACCTGCTCGTCGTCGCGGAGCCGCATGCGTTCGTCGTCGACCATGATCCAGAGGCCGTCGCGCCTGACGACCGGTCGCGTCCTGGCAAAGTACAGCGGCACCACGGGGATCGATTCACGCAGGATGTACTGCCAGACGTCGGACTCGGTCCAGTTGGACAGCGGGAACACCCGCATCGTCTGGCCCGCGGCAAGCCGGGTGTTGTAGAGATTCCAGAGTTCCGGCCGCTGGACCCGCGGATCCCAGCGATGCCCCGGCGCACGCACCGAGAACACCCTCTCCTTGGCCCGCGACGCTTCCTCGTCCCTGCGCGCCCCGCCGAACGCGACATCGAAGCCATGCAGATCGAGCGCCTGCCTGAGCGCCTCGGTCTTGAGCCTGTCGGTATGGACTTCCGAGCCGTGATCGAAGCAATTGATGCCCTCGGACAGGGCCGCGGAATTCCGATGCACCAGCAGACGAATGCCGGATGACCGCGCGGTCGCGTCCCGGAAGGCGATCATCTCGCGGAATTTCCAGGTGGTGTCGACATGCAGCATCGGGAACGGCACCGGTGCCGGCCAGAAGGCCTTTTGCGCCAGGCGCAGCATGACCGAGGAGTCCTTGCCGATCGAATACAGCAGGACCGGCCGCTGCGACGTGGCCGATCCTTCCCGAATGATCTCGATGGCTTCCGCTTCCAGCGAATCAAGCATCTTTCCGCGCCCCGGCTCGAGCCGCACTCGACTCGCTCGGCATCTTACCGGAGCCGATGCACCGGCCGTCCGCCGATCGGCGGCTCACCGGTCCTGCCGCGAGTGACCATGCAGGCGCAAGCGCACCTGCTGCTCCGCGGCCGCGGCGAGCTCGCGTCGGCCGCGGCCGGCGCGCTCGAGGGGCGGGAAGAACGTGAGCTCGCAGACCAGGCGGCGCTCGCGCAGCACGCGCGCAACCGACTGAAGGAACGTGAGATCGCCGATGTAGGCCGGTGCCTCGGCGTAGTTGCCCTGCGTGTCGAGATAGCGCAGGCAGAACGGCACGATCTCGGCGTCGGCATCCAGCGCAGCCTGCAGCAGGTTCGCGTGGAACTTGCGCACGTCGCGACCATCGCTGGTGGTCCCTTCCGGGAACACCGCGATCACATCGCCTGCCTCCAGGTGCGCGCGCAGCGTCTGGTTGATGCGTCGGGTGTCGGAGCGCTTGCTGCGCTCGATGAAGACCGTCCCGGACTGGCGGATCAGGCGCCCGATCAGCGGCCAGGTCGCGAGTTCCGCCTTCGCCACGAAGCGCGCCGCGGTCACCGACTGGAGCGCATAGATGTCCAGCCACGACACGTGATTGCCGACATACAGCCGACGGCGCGCCGCGAGGTCCAGGCCGGGCGGCGGATCGACCACGAGCCGGACCGAAAAGATCGCGAGGACCTTGCGGCCCCAGGCGCGAATCAGGCGGTCCCGCCGGGCCGGCGTCGCGCGCGGAAACACCAGCGCGAGCGTGGACAGGCCGCGCACCAGGTGAATCGCCATGCGGACCAGACGCCAGGCTCGCGTCCAGGCCGCCGTTTGACGCCTCACCCTGAATGAACCGCCACGCCGGCGACGAAGGTCTGCAGCACCCGGCCGGCGAGCTCGTACCCCGAGAATGGCGTGTTCTTGCCCTGCGACACGAGCGCCGACGCGTGCACCGTCCAGTGGCGGCCGGGCGCGAACACGGTCAGGTCGGCGGCGCAGCCCGCGACCAGCCGGCCGTAAGGCAGGCCGAGCACCCGCGCCGGACCCGACGTGATGAGTTCGAGCGCCCGCGCCATCGGCACCCCGTCCTCGTGCGCCCACTTGAGCATCAGCGGAAGCAGAAGCTCGACCGCGGTGACGCCGGGTTCCGCCTCGCCGAACGGCAACGCCTTCTCGTCCTCGTCCACGGGCGCGTGGTCCGAGCACACCGCATCGATGGTCCCGTCCTTGAGGGCGGCACGGATCGCATCCCGGTCGCGCTGGGTGCGAAACGGCGGCACCACCCGGCACAGCGCGTCGAAATAGCCGATATCCATCTCCGTCAGATGCGCATGGTGAACCGCGACGTCACAGGTCACCGCCAGGCCCTGCGCCTTGGCAGCGCGAATCAGGTCAAGCGAACGCGCGCACGACAATCGGGCGACGTGCAGGCGCGCGCCGGTGAGTCGCGCGAGTTCCAGGATGCGCATCAGACCGATGGTCTCGGCCTCGGGAAGTATCGGGGTCAGGCCGAGGCGAGCCGCCACCTGCCCCTCATGCGCCACGCCGTCCTTCGACAGCCAGGCGTCGTCCGGGCGCAGCATGACGACGAACCCGAAGGTCGCCGCATATTGCATGGCGCGCAGCATCACCTGGGTATCGGTGAGCGCGGCGTCGGCTTGGGAAAATGCGACGCAGCCGTGCTCGCGCAGTTCCGCCATCTCGGTCAGGCGCTCGCCCTTGAGCCCCTCGGTGAGGGCGCCAGCCGGAAAGACGCGCGGACCGCGCAGATTCTTCGCGCGAAAGCGCAGCATCTCCACCAGGCCGGGTTCGTCCAGCACCGGATCGGTGTCGGGCGAGCAGACCAGGGTGGTGATGCCTCCGGCGACGGCAGCGTGCATCTCGGAGGCGAGTGCGTTCTTGAACTCGCCTCCCGGCTCGCGCAACCGGGCGCACAGATCGACAAAGCCGGGGCTGACCACGCAGCCCGCGGCTTCGATGGTCTGATCCGCCTGGAAGCCCGCCGGGGCCGTGCCGACGGCCGCGATCTTCTCGCCCTCGATGTAGATGCCTGCCTCGGCGTCGAATCCGCGCGACGGATCGATTACCCGCGCTCCCAGGATGGCCGTGCGGCGCGCGCTCATCTCAGTTTCCGGCGACGATGCTCATGACCGCCATCCGAACCGCGATGCCGAACGTGACCTGCGGCAGGATCACGGCCTGGCCGCCATCGGCGACCGCCGAGTCGATCTCGACGCCGCGGTTCATCGGGCCGGGATGCATCACGATGGCATCGGCCTTGGCGCGCGACAGCTTCTCCTGCGTCAAGCCGTAGCTCTTGAAGAACTCGTGCGCCGACGGCAGCAGGGCGCCGCGCATGCGCTCATTCTGCAGACGCAGCATGATGACCACGTCGGCATCACGCAACCCCTCGGCCATGTCGTGGAAGACCC
Source organism: Burkholderiales bacterium (assembly GCA_016790695.1). GTDB lineage: Bacteria > Pseudomonadota > Gammaproteobacteria > Burkholderiales > JAEUOS01 > JAEUOS01. Next base: position 11,488 of record JAEUOS010000049.1, on the reverse strand, counting down.
GGACCCCCATGCCTTCGACATGGCTGGGCAGGAGGGTGCGCGGTCCGATCACCCGCACCTCCGGAACACCGAGCGTGGTCAGCGCATGGATGTCGGATCGCGCCACGCGCGAGTGCAGGATGTCGCCGACGATGGCCACGGTCAGGTTGCTGAAGTCCTTCTTGTAATGGCGGATCGTGTACATGTCCAGCAAGCCCTGGGTCGGATGCGCGTGGCGTCCGTCGCCGGCATTGACGACATGGATGTGCTTCGCGCCGGTGCGGTCCAGGTGCTGCGCGATCAGGTAGGGTGCGCCGGAGGACGCGTGGCGCACGACGAACATGTCGGCCTGCATCGCCGCCAGATTGTCCACGGTGTCGAGGAGGGACTCTCCCTTCGCCGTCGAAGACGCGTTGATGTTGAGATTGATCACGTCCGCGGACAGCCGCTTGGCCGCGATCTCGAACGTGGTGCGGGTACGCGTCGAGTTCTCGAAAAACAGGTTGAAGACGGACTTGCCGCGCAGCAACGGTACCTTCTTCACCTCGCGATCGCCCACCGAGGCGAACGCATCGGCAGTCTGCAGGATGTTCTCGATCACCGGGCGCGGCAGGCCCTCGATGGACAGCAGGTGGGTGAGTTCGCCGTTGGCGTTGAGCTGCGGATTGCGCGCCACGATGGATTCAATCCGTCCGGGAGGGATCGTATCGCTCGGCGGCAGCGCGCTGCACGGGCATGATCAGGCCGCGACCGGCTTCTCGACCAGGTTGAAGCGCAGCGCGCCCGCGTCGTCGCGCGCCAGGTTCAGGCTCTGGTGGTCGGCCAGACTGACCGTCGCGCCCACGTAGCGTGCCGCGATCGGCAGTTCGCGTCCGCCGCGGTCGGCAAGCACGGCAAGATCGATGCGCCCGGGGCGACCATAGTCGAACAATTCGTTCATCGCCGCGCGCACCGTCCGCCCGGTGTAGAGCACGTCGTCGACAAGGATGATCGACGCGTCCTCGATGTCGATCGGGATCGTCGATTTCTTCACCTGGGGATTCAGGCCAACGCGGCCGAAATCGTCGCGATAAAACGAAATGTCGAGGAAGCCGAGTGGAGTCGCGAGCCCGAGCGCCGCATGAAGGCGCTCCGCGATCCAGGCACCGCCGGTGTGCACCCCGATGATCACGGTGGCCTGGTTGACCGACGGCCGGATCGCGTCGATCAGGCGCGCGAGAAGTTCTTCGGCGTCGGGGACTTCGATGGGAGTCACGTGTGCTGGTCCAGCCAGGCCTGCAGGATAACCGCCGCGGCGGCGGCATCCAGCACCGCCTTGTCGTCGCGTCCCGTCTTGAGGGCGCTCTGGACCACCGCGGATGAATACCGCTCGTCGACAAATTCTACCGGCAAACCGAAGCGACCATGCAATTGCCTGCCGAATCGTCGAATCCGCACGGCAAGCGCCGAATCGCCGCCCGAGGCGGTGACCGGCAGACCGACGACCAGAAGATCGGGCTGCCACTGCGCGATCAAGTCGGCAAGGCGCGCGAAGCGCTCCGCGTTTCCCGGCGCATCGATGGTTTCCAGCGGCCGCGCGCCGCCGGTCAGGGTATTGCCGATCGCGACGCCAGTGCGACGCAACCCGAAGTCGATGCCCAGCGCCGTCCGATGGATCACGTCGACGCGCGGAATCGCCTCACGCGTGGCCGGCCACGTCCATCAGCGTGGCGAAGCTGGCGCCGATCAGCCCCATCGCGGCTTCCAGCCGCCGTTCGACCGGCAGATCGAACATGATGTGCGGATCCGCTGCGACGGTAAGCCAGGCGTTCTGCGCGATCTCGGTCTCGAGCTGGCCCGCCGACCATCCGGCGTAGCCGAGCGTCATGAGGATGTCGTCCGGCCCGTGGCCCGCACCGACCGCTTGCAGGATGTCCTTGGAAGTCGTGAGGCCGATCTCGTCGGTGACCTTGAGCGTCGAGGACCATCCCCCCAGCGGCCGGTGCAGGACGAACCCCCGGTCGGTCTGGACCGGTCCGCCAAAGTAGACCGGCGATGACTTCATCGCATCGACCTCGAGCTTGATCTCGATCTGCGAGAAGAGCGTCTCGAGCTTGATGTCGAGCGGCCGGTTGACCACGATCCCCAGGGCGCCCTGGTCGTTGTGTTCGCAGACATAGGTCACCGTCTTGCCGAAGACCGACTCGCCGAGCGAGGGCATGGCAATCAGGAAGTGATTGGTGAAATTGGGCACCCCGGATTCCAGGCGCTTCTTGATGACGTCGGCGACCATGGTTCATTGTAACCCTGCCTCTGCGGCAACGTACAATTTCCGCTCATGGCCGGCGCAACCCGGGACGTTCATCCGTACACCACGATGCGGTACCAAAGCTCTCTCGTCTGGTTCCGACGCGACTTGCGCGTCGACGACCATGCCGCCCTGTTCCGGGCATTGAAGGCCAGCGAGCGCGCCTATTGCGTCTTTCTGTTCGACCGCGACATCCTGGATGCGCTGCCGTCGCGACAGGATCGCCGTGTCGAGTTCATCCGCGAGTCCGTCGTCGAACTCGCGTCCGAGCTCGAGAACATGGGCGGCGGCCTCATCACGCTGCAGGGAGCGCCGGCGGAAGCAATTCCGCGCCTCGCGCAGGAACTCGGGGTCGAGGCGGTGTTCGCCAATACCGACTACGAACCTCTCGCAGTCCGGCGCGATGCGCAGGTGGCCGAGCAGCTGGGACGCCTCGGCATCGCGTTTCACTCCTACAAGGATCAGGTGGTGTTCGACAAGGACGAGCTGCTGACCGGCAGCGGGTCTGCGTTCTCCGTGTACACCCCCTACAAGAATGCCTGGTTGCGAAAGGTCGACGGCTTCTTCCTCTCCGCCTATCCCGTGCGGCGATACATTCACGCGCTGCGACCGCCACCGACCGGTACCCCGGTGCCGAGCCTGGCCGCCCTGGGATTTTCGACGACCAATCTGTTCGACCTCGGCGTGATTCCGGGTGCGCGCGGAGCGGAGCAGCTGTTCGAGGACTTCAAGTCGCGCATGTCCGGCTATGCTGCGGCACGCGATTTCCCCGCGGTGAAGGGGCCTTCGTATCTGTCCGTGCATCTGCGCTTCGGGACCATTTCGGTACGCACGCTGGCGCGCGAGGCCTGGCTCGCCTGGCGCGGGAACACTGCATACCCCGGCGGCCACGGCGCCGAGGTCTGGCTCTCCGAATTGATCTGGCGCGACTTCTATTTCCATATTCTCCATCACCATCCCCACGTGTCGTCCGGTGCGTTTCGCCCGGAGTACGACGCCATCGAGTGGGAGACCGGCGAGACCGCCGACCTCCACTTCTCCGCCTGGTGCGAAGGCCGCACCGGGTACCCGCTGGTGGATGCGGCGATGCGCCAGCTTGCACGCACCGGCTACATGCACAATCGGCTGCGCATGGTCGCCGCGTCGTTTCTCGTCAAGGACATGGGCATCGACTGGCGGCGCGGCGAGGCGCACTTCGCAATGCACCTCAACGACTTCGATATGGCGGCCAACAACGGGGGCTGGCAATGGGCAGCGTCGACCGGGTGCGATGCCCAGCCTTACTTTCGCATCTTCAACCCGGTGCTTCAATCCAAGCGATTCGATCCGCATGGCAAGTTCATCCGACGCTATGTGCCCGAATTGGCGGCATTGTCCGATCGTGCCATCCACGCACCCTGGCTAGCCGGCGCGGCGGAGCTCGCGAAGGCGGACATCCGCCTGGGGGACAACTATCCTGAACCGGCAGTCGACCACGCGCTGGCGCGGCAGCGTACGCTGGAACGCTTCAAGGCGGCACGCCGGTGAGTCCACACGCCGCGTTCGTCGCCGGCTATCGCGCCGGCCGGGTGAAGGCCGACGTGGATCCGCGGGCGGCGGCACGCATGGTCGCCGCGCGCCTGATGCTGCCGTGGTTTCTGCTGCCCGCATTCGGCGTGGCGGTCGCGCTCGCCCTCACCGGGCATCTCTGGTGGGGGCTCGGCGTGTTCGGGACGGCGATCGCGGTTCGCGCCCTGATCTTCGCGACCAGCCCCGGCTATGTCCTCCACATGAGCCTCGCCGATCCTGCCTTTTTTGATGCGGCGCAACAGGCGGGCGCCCTGAGGATCACTCCGGATATCGTGCGAGCCGGCAGCTGAAAACGGTACACTGGCCGCCGCGCAAAACAAGCTGGGGGGTGACATGTACAAGAACATCCTGTTGGCGTATGACGGCTCGGACGAGGGGCGCAAGGCTTTGTTCGAATGCGGGGATCTTGCGGTGTTGTTGAATGCCCAGGTGCATCTTCTCGCGGTCATCCCCTCGTACGCGGGCATCATGGTGGCCGAGGGCATGATCATCGAGGACAACTACGACCAGGAGCGGCAGCGCTACCAGTCTGTTCTCGACGAGGGTCTGGCGACATTGCGTGCCCGCGGTTATGTCGTCGACGGTCGGGTCGCACACGGCGAACCGGTCGATGAAATCTGCGCCCGCGCCAGGGAACTCAAGGCCGACCTGATCTGCGTGGGGCATCGCCGCGCCAGCACCTGGGCGCAGCGCTGGTGGCGCGGTTCGCTGGGCAAGAATCTGATCGACCACGCGCCTTGCAGCGTTCTGATCGCCATGGCAGCGTAGCAGGCGGCATCGGGCCGCGGTGGCCAGCGCGCCGCCGCCCGGCAGCTTGCAGACGTCCCCCGGCCGCGCGGTGGTGCCCTGATGGCAAGGGCGCGCCAAGGCACGACCGCGGCATCGCGCGGCGGATCCGGCCGTGCTTGCCTTATGATCGCGCGGGTATCCACTTCAGGCGCGATTCATGACCCATCCCGCTTTCGACCTGACCGGCAAGCGCGCGCTCGTCACCGGCTCTTCCCAGGGCATCGGACTGGCGCTGGCTCGCGGTCTGGCCGCCGCCGGTGCCGGCCTCGTACTGAACGGCCGCGACCAGGCCAAGCTCGAGCGCGCCCGCGCCGGCTTCGACGATCCGGGACGTGTCGATACCAGCGCCTTCGACGTGACCGACGAGGCTGCGGTAGTCCAGGCCATCGATTCGATCGAGCGCGACATCGGCCCGCTCGACATCCTGGTCAACAACACCGGGATCCAGATCCGCAAGCCGCTCGAGGATTTCGACACGGGCGATTGGCACCGCCTGATCGCCACCAACCTGACGTCGGTGTTCCTGGTCAGCCGTGCCTTGGCGAAGTACATGATCCCCCGGCGGCGCGGCAAGATCATCAATGTGTGCTCGGTGAACAGCGAGTGCGCGCGGTACTCCATTGCGCCCTACACGGCGACCAAGGGTGCGCTCAAGAATCTCACACGCGGCATGTGCGTCGACTGGGCCCGGTACAACATCCAGACGAACGGGCTCGGCCCCGGCTATTTCGATACCGACCTGACCCGACCGCTGGTCGAGAACGCCGAGTTCACGGCCTGGCTGGCGAACCGCACGCCGGCAGGACGCTGGGGCAACGTGCGCGAGCTGGAAGGCGCCGTCGTGTTTCTCGCTTCCGCTGCCTCCGATTTCGTCAATGGCCAGGTGCTGTACGTCGACGGCGGCATGCTCGCCAGTCTATAGGCCCCCCTCCGATGAGTCCTTCGCCCGCAAGCCTCGCTCCCACCCCGCTGCTCGACAGCGACCATCCCGCGGTGCGCGCGTTCGCCGAAACGCATGCCGGCGCCGGCTCGGACATCGAGCGCGCAGTACGCCTCTACTACGCGGTACGCGACCGGTTTCGCTATGACCCCTACCGGATCGACCTCTCGCCGGCCGGCATGCGTGCGAGCACGGTCCTCGCCATCGGCGTCGGCTGGTGCGTGCCAAAGGCCGCCCTGCTTGCGGCAGTCTGTCGCGCGGCCGGCATCCCTGCGCGGGTCGGCTACGCCGATGTTCGCAACCACCTGTCCACCGAGCGCCTGCGCAACACACTCAAGACCGACCTCTTTGTCTGGCACGGCTATGCCGACATCTGGCTCGACGGTGCCTGGCGCAAGGCGACACCCGCGTTCAACATCGAGCTCTGCGAACGCTTCGGACTGCTGCCGCTGGAGTTCGACGGTCGCAGCGATTCCATCTACCACCCGTTCGACCGGTCCGGCAATCGTCACATGGAGTACGTGCGCATACATGGCGCGTTCGACGACATGCCGCTGGAACGCATCGTCGCGGGATTTCGCGAGGCCTACCCGGCCTGGATGACCGATCCGCAATCGATGCGCAACGCCGACTTCCAGGCCGAGGTCGAGCGCGAGACGCGCTGATCGGGGGAGCCCGCGGCGGACACCGCCCTATCGACGCAGGTTCTCGATCAGCGTCGCCATCCCCATGCCGCTGCCGAGGCACATGCTGATGACTGCGTAGCGCCCGCCGGTGTCCGCCAGGTGGTGCATGGCGGTGATGGTCATGCGGATCCCGGTGGCCCCGGGTGGATGGCCGATCGAGATGCCGCCACCGTAGAGATTGGTGATGTCGCGCGGGATGCCGAGCTGACGCTCGGCGTGAAGGTTGACCACCGCAAAGGCCTCGTTGATCTCGAAGTAGTCGATGTCAGACACCTTCATGCGGGCGCGCTCGAGCAATCGGGTGATCGCTGGCACCGGCCCGGCGCCCATGATCTCGGGCGGCACGCCGACCACCGCGTAGTCGACGATGCGCGCCTCCGGCACCACCCCAAGGCGCTCCGCCTCGGCACGCGAGGCAACCACCACGGCCGCTGCCCCGTCGGTGACACCACTGGAATTGCCTGCGGTCACCTGGCCTCCCTCCTCCTTGAAGGCAGGCTTGAGCGTCGCGAGCTTCGCCCGCGTGATCGACGGCCGCGGAAACTCGTCGACTGCGAAGCGCCGCGTGCCCTTGCCGTCCGGCACATCGATGGGCTCGATCTGGCGCGCCAGGAAGCCGGACGTGATGCCGGCCTTGGCACGCATCTGACTCATGAAGCCCCAGTCGTCCATCTCGTCGCGCCGGTAGCCAAAACGTGCGGTAAGGTTCTCGGCGGTGTCGCCCATCAACTCGCGGGTGAACGGGCAACGGTAGATGTAGTCCAGCCCGTCGACGAATTCGAACGGGCCGCGACCGGCGCCCCACCTGACCTTGTGCGCCAGATACGGCACCCTGCTGTAGTTCTCGCCGCCGGCGGCAACCGCAACCGCGCTGTGGCCGCTCTCGATCTGCTGCGCTGCGCTGACGATCGCCTGCGAACCGGTGCCGCAGGCGCGCACCACGCCCAAGGCAGCGCTTTCGACCGGCAACCCCGCGTCGAGAGCGACCTTGCGGCTGATGAACAGGCCATCGTGATCGACGGGGGCCGTGTTGCCGAATACAAGGTGGTCAACCCGAGAGGCGTCCAGTCCCGCGCGCGCGAGGCTGGCCTGGACCACGTGCACGCCGAGGCGTGCCAGTGGCACGTCCCGCAACGACTTGCCGAAATCACCGAACGGCGTGCGCGCACCGGCGGCAAGGATCACATCTGCGAACGCCATGAGGCGGGTCTCCGAGAAGTCAATGTCGATCGATCGCGCAGGGCCAGGCGGCCGGCCTGCGAACCACTCCGCGTGTCCGGGGCCGCACCGGCTGCGCAACGTGCCGGGCATCCTTGCCAAGTGCAGGCGAACGAGTATATTTCGCAACGTCCTGTTTGACAAACAAGCGTTTGGTTTACCCGGTGCACCGGCGCGTCGGTACGACGCCGGGGACCGATCGGGCGCGCGACCGCGCGTGGCGGATCCCGTTGCGACGGTCTCCGGGTTGCCAGGAACGCGGCATCGGGGCCATGACCAGTCGGCGATGCCCGTCAAGTTCGGTGGCGCATCGGCACCTGCACCACGGCCAGGCGCCTTGATCTGAACCAGCAGCGAACAGAGGTGAATCGATGGGCAACATCTATGTGATCGGCACGGCATGCACCTCGTTCGGGAAGCACGCCGACAAATCCTTCCAGGACCTGGCTCGCATGGCGTATCTCGAGGTGCTCGCCGATGCGGGCCTTGACCGCGGCGACCTGATCGAACAGGCATGGTTCGGGAATTGCGGCATGGGGCAGTGGGGACAGGGCGGCATCCGCGGGCAGGTCGCCTTCACTCCCCTGGTTGCCGACGGGCTTTTCCCGGAACGCGTGCCGATGATCAACGTCGAGGGCGGATGCGCGACCGCCTCGTTCGCCTTCCATGGCGCCTGCAAGGACATCGCGTCCGGCGAGGCCCGGGTCAGCCTCGCAATCGGTGTCGAGAAACTGATCAGCCCGGACCGGCCGGAGCGGGTACCGGAGATATTCGCGACGGCGATCGACCAGCTCGATCGCGAGCGCTGGCTCGAATACTACCGCCGCGCCGGCGCCGAGGCCGGCAAGCCGTTCGAAACCGGCCCAGGGCGAACCGTCTTCATGGACACTTACGCGATGCAGGCAGCCTGGCACATGAAGCGTTACGGCACGACACAGCGCCAGATGGCCTCGGGTGCCTCGAAGAACCACCACCACGGCAGCCTCAACCCGAAGGCGCAGTACCGTTTCGAAGTCTCGGTCGACGAGGTTCTTGCCGACCGCGAGATCAGCTTCCCGTTGACGCGCGCGATGTGCTCGCCTCTTGGAGACGGCGCGGCGGCGGCCCTGTTGTGTTCCGAAGACGCCCTGGCGGACTTGCCCGCCGTCGCGCGTGCCCGCGCCGTCCGGGTGCGCGCCTGCGCTCTATCCGGCGGCAAGTACCGGAAACTGGACGAACCCGGCTTGTCCAGGATCGCCGCGGACAAGGCGTATGCGAGAAGCGGACTCACGGCGACGGACTTCGACCTGGCCGAGGTCCACGATGCCACGTCGTTCTGCGAGATCTATCAACTCGAGATGCTGGGCTTCTGCCCGGTGGGCGAGGGTGGCCGCCTGGTGGAGTCCGGTGCAACGAGCCTGGGCGGAAGGATCCCGGTCAATGTCTCCGGCGGACTGGTGTCGAAGGGTCATCCTGTGGGCGCGACGGGTCTCTCGATGGTCTATGAGGTGGCGCAGCAGTTGCGGGGCGAGGCGGGGGCACGGCAGGTCCGCGGCGCGCAACTCGGCGTCATCGAGAACGGAGGCGGCGTCATGGGCTTCGACGAGGCAGCGTGCGCCGTGACGATCCTGGAGAAGAGCGAATGAGCGAGATCGACTACCGGCCCGAGGATCCCGAGATCCTCGCCAATCCCTACCCGCTGTACGAGCGCATGCGCCGGGAGGACCCGGTGCACTGGAGCCCCCGCCTGAAGAGCTGGGTGCTGACCCGCTACGACGACGTCCGCAGGGTCTGCCTCGAGCCGGAACGCATGTCTTCGGACCGGCTTCGGCCGTTCTTCGCTTCTCTACCAAGCGAGGACACCCGACGGATAGCCGACATCATCCGCTACCTCTCCCTGTGGATGGTGTTCAAGGATCCCCCTGAGCACACCCGGCTGCGGCGCCTGGCATCGCGGGTGTTTCACAATCGCTCGATGCAGGCGATGCGTCCCCAGGTCGAGGCCATCGCGGGCTGGCTGCTTGACCGGATCGACGGTCGCGCCGAGTTTGATTTCATTGCCGAGTTCGCCGGTCCGCTCCCTTGCCTGGTGATCATGGCCATGCTTGGCGTGCCCCGAGAGGATCTGGCGGGCGTCAAGCGGATGTCCGACGAGATTGCGCTCTTCATCGGGTCGTCGCGCACCTCGTCCGAGAAGTATGCAACGGCCGAGGCAGCGACGCGCGAGATGGCGGACTACTTCCGCCGCCAAATCGCGCTGCGCCGGCGGGAGCCGGGTTCCGACCTGCTTTCGGAACTCGTCCACCTCGACGACGCCGGCGATCGGCTCTCCGAGGACGAACTCGTTGCCATGTGCATTCTGCTCCTGTTTGCCGGCCACGAGACGACGACCAACCACCTGGCGAACGGCCTGCTCTCTCTCATGCAGTTCCCGGGCGAGCAGCGCAAGCTGCGCGCGGACCCGTCTCGAATTGCCGCGGCGGTCGAGGAGCTGTTGCGGCACGAGGGGCCCTCGGGAGCGCAGGTACGCATCGTCAAGCAGAGCCACGAATTGCGCGGACGGCAACTCACGGAGGGCGATCGCGTATTCCTGCTGCTGAACGCGGCCAATCGCGACCCCGAGGCCTATGCGGAGCCGGACCGACTCGACATCGATCGGGACGAGGTACCCCATTTGGCGTTCGGGTTCGGCCTGCACATTTGTCTTGGCTTTCCGCTGGCTCGCCTCGAGGGGCAGGTCGCGTTCCCCGCCGTGCTGGCCCGATACCGTTCGATCGTCCCGACAGGCCCGGCGCCGGAGTGGATCAACTCGCTCGTCTTCCGTGGGATGAAGGCGCTCCCGGTGGCGGTGGACCGGTGAGCAGGGGGCGGGCAGTTCCAGGGACGGCCGCGGCGCGCCACCCTCGGCCTGATGCGCGGCCCGCCGCACTTCGTACGACACGCCGCGGAACGGTGCAGCAGTCCGACCGGTCCGGCCACTCGCGTGCCGACAGCCGGCTCCCGCTCTTGCTCGATGCGGCAGCGTCGCAGTTCGCGTCGCGGGGCTTTCAGGCGACGACAATCCGCGACATCGTCGGCGCCGTGGGCATGCTGCCCGGATCCTTGTATTGCCACTTCCCGAGCAAGGAGGCTTTGCTGGTCGCAGTCTATGCAGAAGGCGTGCAGCGCATCGATGCCGCCCTGGCCGCTGCCATCGCCCGCCATGTCGATCCGTGGGACCGCTTCGAGGCGGCCTGTGTCGCGCATCTCGATTCCCTGCTTGACCACAGCGCATACGCGAAGGTGGTCGTCAGCGTGCAGCCGAGCGACGTCCCGGCCGCCTCACGTGAACTCGCTGCGCTGCGCGACGGCTATGAGAACCGCATCCGCGACCTGCTGCGCGCCCTGCCTGCGGCGCACGATCACGCGGACTCCGTCATCCGCATGCTGATTCTTGGCGCCCTCAATTGGACGCCAGTCTGGTTTCGCGCGGGCCGCATGACTGCAGAGCAGATTGCCAAGGGCTACGTGGCCATCCTGCGCCGATCCATGACTGCGCGCGTAGAGGACAAATAACGCCCGGACAGGCAACGCCCATTCACGCGCTGCGAGCCACGCAAGAAACGCGAAAGGCCCGATCACTGATCGGGCCTTTCGCGTTTGCATAACAGCTTGGCAGTGACCTACTTTCGCATGCGGAGTGCACACTATCATCGGCGCAGAGGCGTTTCACTGTCCTGTTCGGGATGGGAAGGAGTGGGACCACCTCGCTATGGCCGCCAAGCTTGACTTGTGATCACGCCCGCCTCATGCCACGGGGCGCAATCGTTGTTGGAAGAAGTGTCGGGCTGCACCTCATGCGTACGCATGGGATATGTATCGTTTCGCGCATTGCCGCCTTTGCCCGAACGCAAATCGCATTCAAGGTTATAGGATCAAGCCGCACGGGCAATTAGTATCGGTTAGCTTAACGTGTTACCACGCTTCCACACCCGACCTATCAACGTCCTGGTCTAGAACGACCCTTTAGGGGGATCAAGTCCCCGGGAAATCTCATCTTGA
>JAEUOS010000034.1 GCA_016790695.1 Burkholderiales bacterium | reverse complement strand
TGGCCAACGGGCTGATCGCCCCGCGCATGGTAAAACCGTAGCGGTCTCCCATCGTCCCGATCGACGCAGCATGGACTACTCGCCCGAGTATGGCGGCATCATCTACAAGGTCGCGAGCATGGCCCGCCAGGCCGGCGGCATCTCGTTCGCCGGCGGCTATCCGGACCCGGCCCTGTTCGACACCGAGGGCCTGGCGCAGGCGTTCAACCGGGTGTTCCGCGAGTCCTTCCGCGTGGCCCTGCAGTACGGCGAGCGCGAGGGCCATCCGCCGCTGCGCGCGCGCCTCGCCGCGTTCTGCTCGACCGCGTCGCGCGCGGTCGCCGCCGAGGAGGTCATCGTCGTCAACGGCGGCCAGCAGGGCATCGAGACCGCGGTGCAGGTCCTGACCCGGCGCGGCGACACCGTGTTCATGGACAGCCCGGTGTTTCCCACCGCGCTGCAGGCGTTCCATCTGGCGGGCCTGAACGGCGTCTCGGTGCCCAAGGACGCCGACGGCCTCGTTCCCGAGGCGCTCGAGGCGCTGCTCAGGACGCACCGCCCCAAGCTGTTCTACGTGGTGCCGTCGTACGCCAACCCCGACGGCAGCGTCCTGGCCGAAGGCCGGCGGCGCCGCTTGCTCGAACTCGCCGTCGAGCACCGCTTTCACATCCTCGAGGACGACCCGTACAGCCGGCTCTGGTTCGACGCGCCGGCGCCGCCGTCGCTCCTGGCGCTCTCCGGCGAGGTGCCGGGCGCGCGCGACTGGGTGATCCACGTCTCGAGCCTGTCCAAGCTGGTGGCGCCGGGCCTGCGCGTGGGCTGGATGATCCCGCCGCCGGCCTTGCGCCAGGAATGCGTGTGGACGAAGCTCGCCACCGACATCCATTCGGCGCTGCCGACGCAGCACGCGGTCGACCACTACTGGGCGAGCGGCGCCTTCGACGCGCACCTCCCGGCGATTCGCGCCACCTACGGCGCGCGCGCGCGCGCCATGCACGGCGCGCTGGTCGACCATCTCGGCGACCGCCTTGCGTTCGCCGCGCCGCGCGGCGGCATGTTCATGTGGTGCCGGATGAACCGGGGCGGCGACGCGCGCGACCTGCTCGAGGCCGCGCAGCGCGAGGGGGTGTACTTCGTGCCGGGCATCGCGTTCTATCCGCGCAGCCCGGACCTGGCGACCTTCCGCCTCTCGTTCGCGACCACGCCCGAGGACGGCATCGTCGAGGGCATCCGGCGCCTGGCCCGCGTGATCCCCTGATGCCGGCGGCTTGATGCATCGCAAATCGGCCGGGGGCGCGGCGCTCTAGGATCGCTGACCGAACCCGCCCGCGGACGCCACGTGACCACCGCCTACATTTCCCACCCCAGCTTCCTCCGGCACGAGATGGGCGCGGGGCATCCGGAATGCCCGGAACGCCTGTCCGCGATCTACGACCACCTGCTCATGCGCGGGCTGATCGACCTGATGCCGCCCTACGAGGCGCCCGCCGCCACGCGCGCGCAGGTCGGCCGGGTGCACGATGCCCTGTACATCGCCGAACTCGAGGCCAGCGCCCCGGCCGACGGCTACGTGCACGTCGATCCCGACACGGCGATGAATCCGCACACCTTGCAGGCGGCCTGGCATGCCGCCGGCGCGGCCGTGCTGGGCGCCGAGCTGGTCGCGCGCGGCGAGGCGCGCTCGGCCTTCTGCTGCGTGCGTCCGCCGGGACACCATGCGGAGCGCCATCAGGCGATGGGGTTCTGCTTCTTCAACAATGCCGCGGTCGGGATCGCCCATGCGCTGGCCGAGCTCGGCATCGACCGGGTCGCGCTGGTCGATTTCGACGTCCACCACGGCAACGGCAGCGAGAACATCTTCGCCGGCGACGATCGCGTGCTGATGGTCTCGACCTTCCAGCAGGCGCTGTACCCGTTCTCCGGCGAGGCGCCGCAGGGGCCGAACATGATCAACGTGCCGCTGGCGCCGCGCACGAGCGGCGAGGCGATGCGTGCCGCCGTGACCGAGCGCTGGCTGCCGGCACTCGAGAAGTTCCGGCCGGAAATGGTGTTCATCTCCGCCGGCTTCGACGCGCATCGCGAGGACGACATGGCCAACCTCGGCTGGGTCGAATCCGATTACGCCTGGGTCACGCGCGAGGTGATGGGCGTCGCCGAGCGCCATGCGGGCGGGCGCGTGGTCTCGCTGCTCGAGGGCGGCTACTGCCTCTCGGCCCTGGCGCGCTCGGTCGCCGCGCACGTCCGGGTGCTGATGGGCGCCGAGTAGGGGAAGAGGAGAAGGGGGAAAGGGGCGAAGCGCGCGCACGCGCGGGCGCACGGGGAGGCACACCGCCCCCGCGCGCCCGTGCCGCGGATCCTTCGCCGCGCGCCTACTTGCCCGGCGCGGCCTTGTCGGCGGGCTTCAGGTCGTCGCCCTTCTCGAGGTCGTCGGCCGCGCCCTCCTCGGCCTTGCCCTCGTCGCGCTGCGGCAGGTTGTCGCCCGCCTCGAGGGAATCGACCTTCTCCTCGGCCTTGCCGTCCGCCGCCTTGCGTTCGGATTCATTCTCGATGACGCGCTCGGCGCGCGCCTTCTCGGCGAGCGTCTGCGGCAGCCACATCGCGATCGGCGGGAATATCAGCACCATGGCAACCGCGATGCACTGGATGACCATGAAGTCCGCCATGCCGCGGTAGATGGTCGACAGGTTCCATTCCCGCACCACCTGCTTCAGGTAGTACGCCGACATGGCCACCGGAGGCGACAGGTAGGCCGTCTGCATGGTGATCGCCACGAGGATGCCGAACCACACCATGTCGTACTTGAGCGCCACCACCACCGGCTGGAAGATCGGCAGGAACACCAGGATGATGGCCGGCCACTCGAACGGCCAGCCGAGCAGGAACACCAGGACGATGATGATCACGAGCATCACCACGGGGGCGACCGGCATGGACACCAGCAGTTCGGTGACCCACTGGGCGGAGCCCAGGCGCGCGAACACCGAGCCGAAGATGTTCGACGCCACCGCGAGGAACAGCACCATGCTCGAGGTCGTCATGGTGCTGATGCAGGCATTGCGCAGGCCGCTCCAGGTGAACTTGCCGTAGGCGACGGCCAGCGCGGTCGCGCCGAGGCAGCCGATCGCCGCCGCCTCCGACGGCGTGGCCAGGCCGCCGAGGATCGAGCCCAGGGTGCAGAAGATCAGCAGGCCGAGCGGCACCATGCCGAAGAAGGCTTCCTTGACGACGATGCGCCAGTCGTTGACGCGTTCCTCCATCGGCACCGGCGGCCCCAGCGTCGGATTGATGAAGCTGCGCACCATCGTGTAGAGGATGTACAGGCCCGCGAGCAGGAAGCCCGGCCCGAAGGCCGCCGCGTACAGGTCCGCCACCGAGACGCCGAGCACCGGGCCCATGACGATCAGCATGACCGAGGGCGGGATCAGGATGCCCAGCGTGCCGCCGGCGGTGATCGCGCCCGCCGCCATGCGGGCGTCGTAGCCGGACTTGATCATGATCGGCGCCGCCATGATGCCCAGCACGGTGACGGCGGCGCCGACGATGCCGGTGGCCATCGCGAAGATCGTCGCCGTCAGGATCACCACCAGGTACAGGGCACCGCGCACCGGCGCGAGCAGGTCGCGAAAGGCGCGGAACAGCCGTTCCATCAGCCCGGCCTGCTCGGTGATGTAGCCCATGAAGATGAACAGCGGCACCGCGGCCAGCGTCTCCT
Organism: Burkholderiales bacterium; assembly: GCA_016790695.1. GTDB lineage: Bacteria > Pseudomonadota > Gammaproteobacteria > Burkholderiales > JAEUOS01 > JAEUOS01. The sequence goes on along the minus strand of JAEUOS010000034.1, from coordinate 34,314 downwards.
CCTTCATCATGCCGATGGTCTGGAAGTAGGCGAGGTCGAACACCGTCTTGCCCAGCCCCACGTACCCGAACACCATGGCCAGGAACATGAGGGTGAAGGAGATCGGGAAGCCGACGAAGATCACGCCGATCATCACGACCAGCATCAGGAGGCCCCAGGCTTCGTTGAAGCTCATACCTCGGCCCCTTCCTTCGTCTCGTACGGCTGCCCGGTGCGCCAGGCGTAGATGCTCTTGATGGTCTCGGAGACGCCCTGCACCATCAGGAGGATCGCGGTGATCGGCACGACGAACTTGAACGGCCACAGCAGCGGCCGCCAGGCGGTCTGCTCCGAGGTCTCGTTGACGGTGAAGGCGTGGTACGCCTCGCCCCAGCCGACGAAGAACAGCATGAACATGCCGGGAAAGAAGAAGAACAGGTAGGCCAGCGTGTCGATCATGCCCTTCTTGCGGTCGGAGAACGTCGCCCACAGCATGTCCGTGCGGATGTGGGCGCCGCGCTTCAGGGTGTAGTGGGCGCCGAGCATGAACAGCGTGCCGTAGCTCATGTAGGTGATGTCGAACACCCACTTGGTCGGGGCGTTGAACAGGTAGCGCGCGAACACCTCGTAGCCGACGGCAAGCGCCATCGGCACCAGGATCCAGGCGACGAGCCTGCCGGAGAACTCGGTGAAGGCGTCGATGACGCCGATCAGCCTGGCGAGCGCGGGAGAGAGTGGTTTGGCTTCAGCCATGGGCACCCCGAATCGGAGACGAACTGCGGCGGCGTGGCAAAAAACAGGCGGGACCCGGCGTCCGGCCGGGTCCCGCCCGTTCAGACAGCCCGACTTACTTCTTGGCCGGCGCGGCCCCCTTCTTGGTCGGCACGCCGGTCTCCGAGCCCCAGTAGTGGTTCGCGGCGAACGAGTACGGCGGGAACATGTAGCGCTTGGCCGGCACCACCCGGGAGGCGTACTCGCGCTGCGAATCGATCACCTTCTTGAACACCGGGTTCTTCTCCGACTCCTCCTTGACGAGCTCGTCCCAGGCCTTGAGCGTGGCGGTCAGCACGTCGGCCGGGGTGCGGCGGATCTGCACCCCATGCTTCTTGACCAGCTCGTCGATGGCGTCGGCGTTCTGCTTCTGCCACTTGGCCGAGAACGAGAGGAAGGTGTCCTTGGTCGCCGACTTGATCCATTCCTGCTGCTGCGGCGTGAGCCCCTTCCAGACCTCGGTGTTGATGATCAGCTCGCCGATCGAATTGTTCTCGTGCATCCCGGGCGTGTAGTGGTACTTGAACACCTGGTGCAGGCCCAGGCGCAGGTCCTCGATGCCGCCCACCCATTCGGCGCAGTCGATCACGCCGCGCTGCGCCGACGGCAGGATCTCGCCGCCGGGCATGTTGACGACGGCCATGCCGAGCTTGGCATAGACGTCGGCATTGAGGCCGGTCTGCCGGCACTTGAGCCCCTTGAAGTCGGCCACCGACTTGATCTCCTTCTTGAACCAGCCGAGCGCCTGCGGGCTCGAGGGCAGGATCGGGAAGGCGATCACGTTGAGCTTCAGGGTGTTCTGGTAGAAGTCGTGCCACATGTCGAGGCCGCCGCCCTCCCACAGCCAGCCCAGGTAGTCGACGTGGTCCATGCCGAACGGCCCGCCGATCGGGCCGGAGAACAGCGCCGCCGCCTTGTTCTTGCCGACCCAGTAGTAGGCGACGCCGTGGCCGCCGTCGATGACCTTCTTGCTGGTGGCGTCGAGGATCTCGAACGCGGGCACGACCTGGCCGGCGGCGAGCGCCTCGACCTTGAGCGTGCCGCCGGAGAGCTTGTCCACGCGGTCGGCGAAGTAGCGGAAATTGTCCTGCAGCGTCAGGCTCGCGGGCCAGGTCGACTGCATCTTCAGGGTCTTGGTCTGCGCTGCCGCGCCGCCCGATGCCAGGGCGGCGGCGAGCGCCGCGACCAGCGCGCTGCCAATCAGTTTGCGTCTCACGTGCATCTCCTTCGTTGTCGGTCTGGGTTGAAGAATCGGGTCGTTCAATGAAACGGACAGCCGCGGGATGCTAGTGCGCGGCTTCTGCCGCGTCAATCGCCACGAACCCTCAGCCGCCGGCCGGCGCGGACCGGATCGCCACCGTCGCCGATGCCTTTGCAAGAACAGTGCCATCCGGGCCGAACAGCTCGGCTTCGGCGAAGGCCAGGCTGCGCCCCATCTGCAGCACCCGTCCGACGCCGCGCACGCGCGCCGGCGGCACCGGGCGCAGATAGCTCACCTTCATCTCCGCCGTCGGCGCAGCGTCGCGGATGCCGAGGCGTGCGAGCACGGCGACGCTGAACACGTCGTCGAGGATGGCGGCGACGAAGCCGCCCTGCACCGAGCCGATCGGGTTGAGCAGGTGCGCGCCGGGTTCGTATTCGAGGACCACGGCGTCGGACTCGACCTTCGCGCTCACGAAACCCAGGGTGCGCGAGCACGGCGGCGGCTCACCGCCCTCGAGCATCAGCCGCAGGGCGTTGCCGGCCGATGGCACGCGCGCGTCGGCCATGGCGGTCAGTGCTGCAGGATCTTGTCGAGAAAGTTCCGCGCGCGCTCCGAGCGCGCGTCGCGGTTGCCGAAGAACTCCTCCTTCCTGCAATCCTCGACGATGCGGCCCTGGTCCATGAAGATCACCCGGTGCGCCACCTTGCGCGCAAAGCCCATCTCGTGGGTGACGCACATCATGGTCATGCCTTCCTGGGCGAGCTGGACCATGACGTCGAGCACCTCGCCCACCATCTCCGGATCGAGCGCCGAGGTGGGCTCGTCGAACAGCATGACGATCGGGTCCATCGACAGCGCGCGCGCGATCGCCACGCGCTGCTGCTGTCCGCCCGAGAGCTGGCCGGGAAACTTGTCCTTGTGCGCCGAGAGGCCGACGCGTTCGAGATACCTGAGTCCGCGCGCGAGCGCGTCGTCCTTGCTGCGTCCGAGTACCTTGATCTGCGCCAGCGTCAGGTTCTCGGTCACCGTCAGGTGCGGAAACAGCTCGAAATGCTGGAACACCATGCCGCAGCGCGAGCGCAGCTTCGGCAGGTCGGTCTTCGCGTCGCCGACGGAGATGCCGTCGACGGTGATCTCGCCCTTCTGGAACGGCTCCAGCCCGTTGACGGTCTTGATCAGCGTCGACTTGCCGGAGCCGGACGGCCCGCACACCACCACCACTTCGCCCTTCCTGACGCTGGTGGTGCAGTCGGTCAGCACCTGGAAGCTGCCGTACCACTTGCTGACGTTCTTGAACTCGATCATGGATTCCCCTCGATGAGGCGCGCCGCGGCGGCTAGCGGATGATGGCGATCTTCTTCTGCAGGCGCTTGACCAGCCACGACAGGCCGAAGCACATGACGAAATAGGTGACCGCGACGAACAGGTACATCTCGACCAGGCGGCTGTCGCGCTGCGCCACCTTGCCGGCGGCGCCGACGAAGTCGGTGACGTTCAGCAGCGACACCAGGGAGACGTCCTGGAACAGGATGATGGTCTGGGTGAGCAGCACCGGCAGCATGTTGCGGAACGCCTGCGGCAGGATGATGAGCCGCATCGACTGCCAGTAGTCGAGCCCCAGCGCGTAGGCCGCGGCGACCTGTCCGCGCGGGATGCTCTGGATGCCGGCACGCATGATCTCGCAGAAGTACGCGCCCTCGAACAGGATGAAGGTGATGTAGGCGGAACGATCGGCGCCGATCTGCGGCGGGCGGTCGGCACCGGTGATCCACTGCAGGAGCACCGGCGAGAGGAAATAGAACCAGAAGATCACCAGCAGCAGGGGGATCGAGCGCATCAGGTTCACGTAGCCGGCCGCGGCCAGCGACAGCGCCTTGTTCGACGAGAGCCGGGCCATCGCCAGCAGGGTTCCCCAGATCACCCCGCCGATGGCGGCCACCACGGTCAGCTGGATCGTGTACTCGAGCCCTTTCCACAGGTAGGGCAGGGTGCGGCCGATGATCGCGAAATCGAGATCGGTCATGGCGCGCTCCTAGTGGCCGCCGCCGGCGCCGCCGGAGATGAAGCCCGGAATCGCGGTGCGGCGTTCGATGAAGGCCATCACGCGGTTGGCGATCATGGCGATCACCACGTAGGTGATGGTGGCCGCCGCGAACGCCTCGAAGTAGCGGAACGTGAGTTCGCCCATCTCGCGGGTGCGGAAGAACAGTTCGACCAGGCCGATCGAGAACGCCACGGCGGTGTTCTTGATCAGGTTCATGATCTCGGAGGTCATCGGCGGGATGATGATGCGGTACGCGACCGGCAGCAGCACGTAGCGGTAGGTCTGCGCCTGGGTCAGCCCCATCGCATAGCCGGCCATGCGCTGGCCGCGCGGCAGGGCCTGGACCCCGGAACGCACCTGCTCGGAGATGCGTGCCGCGGTGAACAGGCCGAGGCAGACCACCGCGGTGACGAACTGGTGCGTGGTCGGTTCCAGCGACACCACCCAGGCCTTGACCGCCGGCACCAGGCCCGGCAGCACGAAATACCAGACGAAGAACTGGACGATCAGCGGAACGTTCCGGAACAGCTCCACGTAGGCGTTGCCCAGGCGCACCGCCCACTTGTTGTCGGTGGTGCGCAGCACGCCGAGGACCGAGCCCAGGAAGAACGCGATGATCCAGGCCAGCGCCGCGACCGACAGCGTGTATTGCAGCCCGGATGCGAGGCTCGCGAGCCACGTGCCGTCGCCGTCGGGCACCTGGTCGAGCAGGATTGCCGGATTCATGCGTCTCCCCCTTCACGCCGCCACCTGGCGACCTGTTTCTTATGCAAGTCGCGCGCCAGATTACAACAAAAAAAAACCGGCAGGCTCGCTCGCCTGCCGGCCGGTCTACCGCCCCCTCCGGCGCGGCCGGGGTGGCGCGGAGGCGCTCAGACGCCCTTGTCGTTCGGGTTCGCGAAGTCGGCCTTGAGTTGCGGCGTCATCGGGAAATTGAGGTTGACGCCCTTGGGCGGGATCGGGCTCATGTACCACTTGTTGTAGATGCGCTCCATTTCGGGCGACTTGTACAGCGCCGACAGGGTGCGGTCGACCAGCGCCTTGAACTGCGGGTCGTCCTTGCGCAGCATCGGCCCGTAGGGCTCGCCGCGCAGCGACTCGGTGAGGATCTTGAAGTCGCCCGGGCTGCGCGCGTTGGCGATCTGCCCGGCGAGGAGGATGTCGTCCATGACGAAGGCCGAGACGCGGTCCTCGACCAGGAGCAGGAACGACTCGGCGTGGTCCTTGCCGTAGATCTCCTTGACGTCGATGCTCCTGGTCTTCTCGTAGTTCTTGAGCAGCGGCACGGCGGTGGTGCCCGAGGTCGTCGAGATGTTCTTGCCGTTGAGCTCGGCCAGGGTGTTGATGCCGGAGCTCTTCTTCACCGCGGCCGTCACCTGGATGCGGAAGTAGGTGGGGCCGAAGGCGACGAGCTTCTGGCGCTCGACCGAGTTGGTGGTCGAGCCGCACTCGATGTCGATGGTGCCGTTCTGCAGCAGCGGGATGCGGTTGCTCGAGGTCACCGGCTGGTAGACCACCTTGAGGTTGGGCATCTTCAGCTCGGCCTTGACGGCGTCGACCACCTTGGCGCAGATGTCCATCGAGTAGCCGATCGGCTGCTGCTTGTCGTCGAGGTAGGAAAACGGAATCGACGACTCGCGGTGCGCAACGGTGATCTGGCCGGTCTCCCGGATCTTCTTCAGGGTGCCGGTCAGCTCCTGCGCCTGCGGCGCGCTCGCAAACCCCAGCGCGACGACGGCGCCGGCAACGGCGGTGAGCATGGTTTTCATCAGGTGTCCTCCAGTGACGATGCAAGAATCTCGGGGTTGCCGCGACGGGCGGGCGGCCGCGCCGACGGGGCGGACCGGCGGCTCGCGGGCCGAGGAGTGTAGCAGAGGGGTTGCGCGCCGGGGTCGTCGGGGAAACCCGCGCCTCAGGCGGAACCCGCCCCCCCGGCCGGGACCCCGGCCGGCGCGTCGGCGCGCGCGCGCGGGCCGGTCAGCGCCTCCGGCGCGAGCGCGCGGGCGAGTTCCGCCGCCGTCATGAGCCCGCGCTCGAGCACGAGTTCGGCAACGCCCCGGCCGCTGGTCAGCGCCTCGGTCGCGATCTCGGTCGCCTTGTCGTAGCCGAGGAGCGGGTTGAGGGCGGTCGCCAGCCCCACCGACGTCCGGACGCGCTCGGCCAGCAGGTCCGCGTTGGCGGCGATGCCGCTCACGCAGTTGTCGGCCAGGGTGCGGCAGCCCGCCGCGAGGTGCGTGAGGCTCTTGTGGAGCGAATAGGCGATGACCGGTTCGAACGCATTGAGCTGCAGCTGCCCGCCCTCGGCCGCCAGGGTGATCGTGAGGTCGTTGCCGATGACCTCGAAGGCGATCTGGTTGACCACCTCGGGAATGACCGGGTTCACCTTGCCGGGCATGATCGACGAGCCGGCCGCGCGCGGCGGCAGGCGGATCTCGTTGAAGCCCGCCTGCGGCCCGCTGGACAGGAGCCGCAGGTCGTTGCAGCTCTTCGACAGCTTGACCGCGACGCGTTTCAGGATTCCGGACAGCTGCACGAACGCCCCGACGTCCTGGGTCGCCTCGACCAGGTTGGGCGAGGTGACCAGGCGTTCGCCGGTCAACTGGCCCAGATGGCGGCAGGCGGCGCCGGCATAGGCCGGATCGGTGTTGATGCCGGTTCCGATCGCGGTCGCGCCCAGGCTGATCTCGCGCAGCAGCCCCAGCGCCTCGCCCAGCCGCGCCTCGTCCTCGGCGAGCATCACCGCATAGGCCGAGAATTCCTGTCCCAGGGTCATCGGCACCGCATCCTGCAACTGCGTGCGCCCGATCTTGAGGATGTCCCGAAACGCGAACGCACGCGCCTCGAATGCACCACGAAGGTGCGCCATCGACGCAATCAGGTCACGCACGCCGAAGATCGCGGCCAGGCGCAGTGCGGTCGGATAGACGTCGTTGGTCGACTGCGAGCGATTGACATGCTCGATCGGATGGACGACCCGGTAGTCGCCGAACGGCCGCCCGAGCAGTTCAAGCGCCCGATTGGCGATAACCTCGTTGGCGTTCATGTTGGTCGACGTGCCCGCACCGCCCTGGATCATGTCGACGACGAACTGGTCGTCCAGGGTCCCGGCGGCGACCTCGGCGCAGGCCTGGTCGATCGCCGAGGCGATCGCGGGCGCCAGCAGGCCGAGGTCGCGGTTGGCGCGTGCCGCCGCCTGCTTGACCAGTCCGAGGGAACGGACCAGATGACGGCTGCGGCCGACGGGCAGGCCCGAAATCGGGAAATTCTCCAGCGCCCGCAGGGTGTGGATGCCCCAGTAGGCGCGCGCCGGCACCTCGCGCTCGCCGAGGAGATCGTGTTCGATGCGTGTTTCGCTGACCATTCGTCGTCCCGGGGTGAACTGGCGCCGCCATCGCCGACCGGCGCAAGCCGCGACTCTAGGCCGCCCCGCGGCGGCCGCGCAAATGCCGTGTTGTCATCGCGTCATGCCGTTTCGACATGGTCGCGGCGGCCAGGTGTTCCCAGAGTGCGCGCGCCGCTTCCTTGCCGGCGCGTCCAGGCGCCGGGCGCTCGCGGTACAGGCGGATTTCCATGTCGATCGCGAAATCCGCGCCGGCGCTGGCGAGCTTGCGCGCGCGCACCTCGGCCGCGACCGCGCTGCCCGGCAGGAAAGCGACGCCGTGGCCCGCCAGGGCCATCATCTTCAGCCCCTCGGCCATGTCGGTCTCGTAGCGGCGGTCCAGACAGAGGCGATTGCCGGCATCGGCCTGGATGAGTTCGACCATGCGCCCGAGATAGGCGTTGTGACCATAGGCGAGGTACGGCACGGGGGCCGCCCGGGTGCCCGGCAGGACCCAGCGCGGCGTGCCGGCACGGTCGCAGCGCGCGTAGGGCGCAAGCCGCTCCCGGCCCAGCACCAGCATGTCGTAGCGCGCCGCGTCGAGCTGGACCGGCTGGCGCGGATGGTGGTAGCAGAGCAGCAGGTCGCAGCCGCCATCGACCAGGCGCATCACCGCGTCGTGCACGTTGGCCGCGATCAGCCGGCAGCGCACGGGACCGAAGTCCTCCTGCACGCCGGTGAGCCAGCGCGGCAGGAAGGTCAGCGACAGCGTGTGCGGCGCGGCGAAGTCGATCTCGCCGGCCGCGGCCGCGCGCTGGCCGCGCAGTTGCGCGCGCGACCCGGCGATCGCATCGAGCATCTCCAGCGCCTGGCCGTGGAACACCTCGCCGGCCGCGGTCAGGCGCGTCGGATAGGTGGTGCGGTCGATCAGGTCGACACCGAGCCAGGCCTCGAGCGAGCGGATGCGCCGCGAAAACGCCGGCTGGGTGACGTGACGCAGCGCGGCCGCGCGCGAAAAGCTGCGCGTTTCGACCAGCGCGACGAAGTCCTCCAGCCATTTCGATTCCATGACCGGCAAGGTTAGCGCGGTTCACGCCGCGACGCGCATGTCCCCCGCGCGCCGCGCCCGCAACGCCAGCGCGTGTTCGACGCTGCGCCGCGCCAGCGCCGCGGTCGCATCGATCACCGGCACCCCGACCTCCGCGCCGCGCACCACCAGCGGGATCTCGGTGCAGGCCAGAACCAGCGTCTCGGCGCCGCCCGCGGCGAGCTTCCTCGCCGCACAGCGCAGCAGCCGCCCGGCGCGCGCGATCTCTCCGGCCTTGACCGCGGCGATCCCGGGCGCGACCAGTCCATCGATCTGTTCCGGTGTCGGCACCAGCCAGGTGACGGCCGCGCCGGCGCGGCGCTGGTACAGGTCGCCGCGCATCGTCGCCGCGGTGCCGAGGAGGCCGACGCGCCGCGTGGTCCCGAGCTCGGCGGCGACGGCATCGACGATGTGCAGCACCGGGAGCGCCGTCGCCGCCGCCAGCCGCGGATGCCAGTAGTGCGCGGTATTGCACGGCATGGCGATGAATGCGCAGCCCGCCGCCTCCAGACGGCGCGCCGCCGCCGCGAGCGCCGGCAGCGGATCCGGGCCGCGCCCCTCGACCGCGGCGACGCGGTCGGGAATCTGCGGCGTCGAATCGACGGTCACCGGGAAATGGTCCTGGTCGCGCGACGCCGGCGTGGCCAGCGCCAGCTTGGCCAGGAAGTCGGCGGTCGCCAGCGGCCCCATGCCCCCGAGGACGCCGATGCGCGGCAGCGCGGCCCCGTCACCCGATTCGATCGATTCCATGGCCGCGAGCATAGGCCGGGAATCTGGCGCAATCCAATGCCGATTGCGCATCGAATCGGGCGCGATCGGGGCAAACCGATGCGCGCGGCGCATCGCGACGCTCAGGCGGCGTACCGCTCGCGCGCCGCCGGCGCCGCCTCCTCCTCGCCCTCCTGCTGCAGCGCCCACATGCGCGCGTAGTGGCCGTTGCCGGCGAGCAGTTCCGCATGCGTGCCGCGCTCGACGATGCGGCCGCGGTCCATGACGATGATGAGGTCGGCGTCGGCGATCGTCGACAGCCGGTGGGCGATCACCAGCGTGGTGCGATTCTCGGCGATCTTGGCCAGCTCGGCCTGGATCGCCTTCTCCGTCTGCGAATCGAGCGCCGAGGTGGCCTCGTCGAAGATCATGATCGCCGGATTCTTGAGCAGCGCGCGCGCGATGGCGACGCGCTGCTTCTCGCCGCCCGAGAGCTTGAGGCCGCGCTCGCCGACCATGGTGTCGTATTTCTCCGGCAGGGTTTCGACGAAATCGTGGATCGCGGCCATGCGCGCGGCAGCCACCACCTGTTCGCGCGACGCGGCGGTGTCGCCGTAGGCGATGTTGTAGTAGATCGTGTCGTTGAACAGCACGGTGTCCTGCGGCACGATGCCGATGGCGCGACGCAGGCTGGCCTGCTGGACCGCGCGCAGGTCCTGGCCGTCGATGCGGATCGCGCCGCCGCCGGGCGCGACGTCGTAGAACCGGTACAGCAGGCGCGCGAGCGTCGACTTGCCCGATCCGCTGTGGCCGACGACCGCCACCTTGCGTCCGGCCGGCACCACGAAGTCGATGTCGAACAGGATCTGCCGGTTCGCCTCGTACGAGAAGTCGACGTGGTCGAAGCGGATCTCGGCGCCGGTGACCGCGAGCGGCGGCGCACCGGGCCGGTCGGCCACCTCGCGGTTCTCGCGCAGGAGGATGAACATGCGCTCCATGTCGGCCAGGCTCTGCTTGATCTCGCGATAGAGCACGCCGAGGAAGTTGAGCGGAATGTAGAGCTGGATCATGAACGCGTTGACCAGCACGAGGTCGCCGAGCGTCATGCTGCCGTCGGCCACGCCGACGGTGGCGCGCCACATGATCGCCGTGACGGCCAGCGCGATGATCGCGCTCTGCCCGGTGTTCAGCAGCGACAGCGAGGTCTGGCTCTTGACCGCCGCCTCCTCCCAGCGCGCCATGCTCTGGTCGTAGCGCTTCGCCTCGTATTCCTCGTTGCCGAAGTACTTGACGGTCTCGTAGTTGAGCAGCGAGTCGATCGCGCGCACGTTGGCCTTCGAGTCGAGGTCGTTCATCGCGCGGCGGAAGCCGGTGCGCCACTCGGTGACCGCGACCGACCAGACGATGTAGGCCGCCAGCGCGACGAGCGTGATCACGACGAACCAGACGTCGTACATCCACGCCAGGATCGACAGCACGAGCGTGATCTCGACGATGGTCGGCAGGATGCTGTAGAGGGTGTACGAGACCAGCGAGGAGACGCCGCGCGACCCGCGCTCGATGTCGCGCGTCATGCCGCCGGTCGCGCGATTCAGATGGAAGCGCAGCGACAGCGAGTGCAGGTGCCGGAACACCTCCAGCGCGATGCGCCGCACCGCCGACTGCGTCACCTTGGCGAAGACGAACTCGCGCAGCTCGGTGAACACGGTGGTCGATATCCTGGCCGCGCCGTAGGCGAGCAGCAGGCCCGCGATGACGCCGAAGGCAAGCTGCTCGCGCCCGCCGCTCAGCACCACGCCGAGGCCGTCGACGATCTGCTTCATGATCAGCGGCACACCGACATTGGCGAGCTTGGCCGCGACCAGGAAGGCCAGCGCGAGCGCCACCCGCCACTTGTACTCGAACAGATAGGGCAGCAGCGCCCGGATCGTCGGCCAGCCGCCGAACTGCGTACGGGTCACCGGCGAGGGCTCGCCTGAGGAAAAGTGGCGCATGAGAGAATCTGCAAACGATTATCGAACCGGCCGCGGCGCCGATTGAAGCGCGACGCGGAACGGGGTAGCATGGACCGAAGCTTCGACCCTCGCCCGAACGCGGGCGTGGCCGGAAGCAGCCGACGCCGCATGCGGCCGGGGGAAACACGATGCTGACAGCGGAAAAACTGATCCAGACCCTGCCCTACGAACAGCAGGCGACGATGCACAAGCTGCGCGAACTCATCCTCAAGGCGGACCCGGCCATCGTCGAGACGGTCAAGTGGGGCAACCCGGTCTACTCGCGCGGACGCAACCTCCTTTCCATCGTGCCGCACGAAAAGCACGTCAACCTGCAGATCTGGGACGGCGCGGCGCTCTGCGGCAGATATCCGCTGATCGAGGGAGACGGTCAGAATATGCGGCACGTGAAGGTCAAATACAAGGGCCGCAACGATTTCAAGACGATCGCCGCGATCATCGGCGACGTGCTCGCGCCGCGGCAGCCGGCTGCCGCCGGCCGCGGCTCCTGATCGGGGCGGCTGCTAGAGGCTGCGCGCGCTGAAGGTATCGCACTGGCGCAACTCGCCGGAGTCGATGCCGCGCCTGAACCAGCGCACCCGCTGCGCCGCCGAGCCGTGGGTGAACGAGTCGGGGCTGACGCCGCGTCCGGCACTGCGCTGCAGCGTGTCGTCGCCGATCGCGGTGGCCGCCGCCAGGGCTTCCTCGAGATCGCCGGTCTCGAGGATGCGCCGCGCCCGATTGGCGTGGTGCGCCCAGACCCCGGCGAAGCAATCGGCCTGGAGCTCGACGCGCACCGACAGCGCGTTGGCATCGCGCTCGGACATGCGCCGCCGCGCCGCGTCGGCCTTCTCCGAGATGCCGAGCAGGTTCTGCACATGGTGCCCGACCTCGTGGGCGATCACGTAGGCCTGGGCGAAATCGCCGGGCGCGCGGAACCGCGTCTTCAATTCCTCGTAGAACGACAGGTCGATGTAGACCTTGTTGTCGCCGGGACAATAGAAGGGTCCCATCGCCGCCTGACCGGTACCGCAGGCGGTCGGCGTCGAGCCGCGGAACAGCACCAGCTTGGGATCGACGTACTGGCGGCCGGCCTTGGCGAACAGGTCCCGCCACACGTCCTCGGTGTCGGCCAGCACGATCGACACGAAGCGCGCTTCGGCGTCGTCGCGCGGCGGCGCGCTCGCAGGCGCGTGCGGCGCCGCAGGCGCCATGCCGCCGCCGCCGAGCAGCGACAGCACGGTCATCGGGTTGATGCCGAGGAAATACGAGGCGACGAGGGCGATGGCGATGGTGCCGAGGCCGAGACGCCCGCCGGTCAGGGACAGGCCGCCGCGGCCGCCGCCGACGGCGCGACGGTCCTCGACATTGCTGCTCTCCCTGCCGTCATCCAGGCGCATCGTCGCCGTCCGCTCTCACTCCGGGGAGCGCGAATTCTAGCGCTGCGGCGAGGGGCGCCCTGAAAAGGAAACGGCCGCAATTCCTGCGGCCGTTGGTTTGCGGCGCACCCCGCCCTATCAGTGGACGGTGGCTTGCCGGCTTTGCATCAAACCTGCGGACATCTCCGCGAACGTTCAACCTCAGCAGTATGCGCGTTCCCGATGACATCCGTGTGAAGGAATACTAGCCGTTTCCGCGCGCATTTCGCCGCTTCGCCACAAATGTTCACGATCTGCGGTGCGGCCGGTCCTCACCCCAGGGCCGCAAACAGGTCGAGCCGATCGGTGCACACCGCGTCGACGCCCCAGTCGAACAGGCGGTGCGCGTCGCCGGGATCGTTGACCGTCCAGCACATCAGGCCGTAACCGGCCGCCTTGATCGCGCGGGCGGTCGCCGCATCGAGCCGCGCGCCATTGCAGTGCAGGGCAAGGCACGCGCTCGCCCGCAGGCGCGCCTGCCAGTCGGCGGGGACGGCGTCGAACAACCGGGCCCGCGCCAGCTGCGGCGCGGCCGCGCGCGCGGCGTCGAGCGCCGCCTCGGAAAACGAGGACAGCAGGACCGCGTCCGTCGCGTCGCTCCAGAGCTGCCCGCACTGCGTGGCGACCACGCTCCCGGTGCGCCGGGCCACCCGCTCGCCGCCGGGCGCATAGGGCTTGAGCTCGACGTTGGCGAACAGCCCCAGGTCGCGGCACACGCGCGCCGCCGCAGCGAGCGTCGGCACCGGCTCGCCGGCGAAGCGCGCGTCCCGCCACGATCCGGCGTCGAGGCGCGCGAGGTCCGCGACCGCATGTTCCGGCACGGCACCGGCGCCACTGGTGGTGCGCTCGAGCGTATCGTCGTGCATCAGGATCGGCGCGTCGCCGCGGGCGAGCATCACGTCGAACTCGACCGCCGCGAACCCGCGCACCCTGGCTTCGCGCAGGCCGGCCAGGGTGTTCTCCGGCGCCAGCGTGCCGCCGCCGCGATGCGCGATGACGCGCGCCGGGTAGCGAAACGATCGCGCTGCCGCGCTCACTTCTCGGTCTCCACCAGGCCGCGCACGAACCATTTCTGCATGGCGAGCACCACCAGCGCCGGGGGCAGCATGGCCACGAGGGCCGTGGCCATCACCAGGTTCCACTCGGTGGCGGCGTCGCCGCCCGAGATCATGCGCTTGATGCCGATCACCGCCGTGTAGTAGTCCTCGCGCGTGGTCACCATCAGGGGCCAGAGGTACTGGTTCCACCCGTAGATGAAGAGAATCACGAACAGCGCCGCGATCTGGGTCCGCGACAGCGGCAGGAGAATGCTCCAGAGAAAGCGCAGCGGGCCGGCGCCGTCGATGCGCGCCGCGTCCGCGAGTTCGTCGGGGAGGGTGAGGAAGAACTGGCGAAACAGGAACGTCGCCGTGGCCGAGGCGAGCAGCGGCACGGTGAGCCCGGCATAGGAGTCGAGCAGGCCGAGTCCGGCCACCACCTCGAAGGTCGGCAGGATGCGCACCTCCACCGGCAGCATCAGCGTGACGAAGATCAGCCAGAAGCACAGCGCGCGGCCGGGGAAGCGGAAGTACACCACGGCGAACGCCGACAGCACCGAGATCGCGATCTTTCCGGCGGCGATGACGAGCGCGCAGATCGCGCTGTTGAGAAGCAGCAGGCGCAGCGGCGCCGAGCCGCCGGTCAGGACGGCCGCGTAGTTCTGCCAGGCGCGTTCGCCCGGGAGGAGCGGCATCGGGGCGTCGAGCACCTGCTCGGCCGTGAGCGTGGACGCCACGAACGCGAGCCACACCGGCAGCAGCAGCAGCGCGGCGCCGGCCGCCAGCAGGACGTGGGTCAGGAGATCGGCCAGCGGCCGCCGCTCGACCATCAGTACACGACCTTCCTCTCGATGAAGCGGAACTGCGCCACGGTCAGCGCGATCACGATCGCCATCAGGATCACCGACTGCGCCGCCGCGCTGCCGAAGTCCTGGCCCTTGAAGCCGTCGTGGAACACCTTGTAGACCAGCACCTCGGTCGCCTTCGCGGGCCCGCCGGACGTGGCGGCGTCGATCACGCCGAAGGTGTCGAAGAACGCGTAGATGACGTTGACCACCGCCAGGAAGAAAGCCGTCGGCGAGAGCAGCGGCAAGACGATGCGCCGGAAGCGCGACCACGGCCCGGCGCCGTCGATCGCCGCCGCCTCCAGAAGCGCGCGCGGGATCGCCTGCAGGCCCGCCAGGAAGAAGACGAAGTTGTAGCTCACCTGCTTCCACGCCGCCGCCAGGATCACCAGGGTCATCGCCTGCCCGCCGTCGAGAAGCGGATTCCAGTCGACCCCGAGGCGCTTGAGCGCGAACGCCAGGGTCCCGACCGACGGGTCGAACAGGAACAGCCAGAGCACCCCGGCCAGCGCCGGCGCGACCGCGTAGGGCCAGATCACCAGGCTCCGATACAGCGTGGCGCCGCGCGCCACGCGGTTGGCAAGCACGGCCAGGATCAGGGCCGCGCCCAGGGATACGGTGGTGACGCCGCCGGCGAATACCGCGGTGGTCGCGAACGCGCGCGCATAGTGCGGGTCGGCGAGCAGGGCCGCGAAGTTGTCGAGGCCGACGAACTGCATCGCGGTCCCGAAGGCATCCTCGACGAACAGCGACTGGACCAGCGCCTGGGCGGCCGGCCAGAGGAAGAAGACCAGCGTGACCGCGATCTGCGGGCCGACCAGCGCATAGGGCAGCCAGCGCGAGCGAAAGGCACCGCCGCGATTCATTCCGCGAAGGCTAGCATCGCCCGGCCCCGGTCAGGTGCGGAATCCGCAATCGCCCATCCCCTCGCCGAGGGCGCGCGCGATGCCGGCGCGCGTTTCCGCGCGGCCGAGCGCAAGCTCCTCGTCCCGGTTGACGATCACGCCGGCCTCGAAGAGCAGCGCCGGCATCGGCGCGTGGCGGAGCACCGCGAGATTGTCGTAGAAATGCACGCCGTTGGCCTCGTCGGCGAATTCGCGTCCGCTGCCCAGCACCGGATCCGCGTGATAGCGCGAGGCGCGGAAGCCGCCCGCGATCATGCGCGCGCCGATCGCCGACGCGCAGCGCAGCGCCAGCGGCCACTGGACGTTGTTGCGCGAGACGAAGATGGAGAATCCGCGAAAGCGGTCGTCCAGATACTTGCGCGGCCGGCCATCGTGGATCCAGTCGCGCTGGAAGCGCGCCTTGGCGGAATCGTGATGGACCGACACGAACAGGCCGGCGCGCGCCTCGCCGGCCCGGCGCGGCCGCGACACCAGGTCCTCGGTGCGGCCGTCGGCGCCGATCAGGAACGGCCGATAGCCGGCCGCGGCGAGCGTCTGCTCGACCACCAGCGCGAGCGCGCGGTTGAACTCGAACTCGGCCACGCCGCGCGCCGAGATTGCGCCTTGGGAAGCGATGCTGTGCCCGACATCGATGGCGATGACATGGCCCGACGACGGCGTCGCGACCGCAAGACCCGCGACCAGCACGGCGCCTGCGGCGATGCCTGCGCGGCGCGCGCGCCGGACCCGCGCGCCCGGCGGTCCGGCACCTTCCGCGACCGCGTCGCGCCGGACGCGCCGGCACATCGTCATTTCGCCAACCGGCGGATCGTCATTTCGCCGAACGGCGAATCGTCATTTCGCCGACTTGTTCGCCTGCTCGAAGCGCCGCAGTTGCTCGTTGCCGCGCTTGACCGCCTCGTCGAGCGCGTCCTTGGGCGCCTTCTTGCCGGCCCAGACGGCCTCGAGCTCCTCGTCGATGATGCCGCGGATCTGCACGAAGTTGCCGAGCCGCACGCCCTTGGAGAACTTGGTCGGTTTCTTCGAGTTCATCTGCTGCACCGAGATGTCGGTGCCGGGGTGCTTGTCGTAGAACCCGGACTTCTGCGTCGCCAGGTAGGCCGCATTGGTGATCGGCAGGTACCCGGTCTCCTGGTGCCACTCCGCGGCCACCACCGGCGAGGACAGGAACTCGAAGAACCGCGCCACCCCCTTGTATTCCGCGGGCTTCTTGCCGGCCATCACCCACAGCGAGGCGCCGCCGATGATCGTGTTGTAGGGGGCGCCGGTCTCCTCCTCGTAGTACGGCAGCTTGGCGACGCCGAACTCGAACTTCGCGTTCTTCTTGATGTTGGCGTAGGCCGCCGAGGACGAGGTCAGCATCGCGCACTCGCCGTTGAAGAACTTCGCTTCCGGCTCGTTGCGCCGCCCCCCATAGGTGAACAGTTCGCCCTTCGCCCACGACGACAGCAGCGAAATGTGGCGCACCAGCATCAGGGTGTTGAACGCGAGCTTGGCGTCGAAGCCCTCGAAGCCGTTGGAACGCGTGGCGAATTCCTGGTTGTGCCACGCGCTCATGTTCTCGAGCATCACCCAGGACTGCCATCCGGTGGTGAATCCGCAGGCCGCCCCGGCGGCCTTGGCCTTCTGCGCCGCCTCCTGCACATCGCGCCAGGTCTTGGGCGGCGCCTCGATGCCGGCCTTCTTGAACACGTCCTTGTTGTAGAAGAACACCGGGGTGGAGCTGTTGAACGGCAGGGACAGCATCTTGCCGTGGTGGTCGGTGTAGTAGCTCGCCACCGCAGGCACGTACTCGGCGGGATTCCATCCCTTGCCGGCGCCGGCCATCACCTCGTGGACCGGCCTGATCGCGCCCTTGGCCGCCATCATCGTCGCGGTGCCGACTTCGTAGACCTGCAGGATGTGCGGCGGCGACTTGGCGCGGAACGCGGCGATGCCGGCCGCCAGCGTCTCGTCGTAGGAGCCCTTGAACACGGGCACCACCTTGTATTCCTTCTGGCTGGCGTTGAAGCGCTTGGCCAGGTCCCCGACCCGGTCGCCCAGCGCCCCGGCCATCGCGTGCCACCAATGGATCTCGGTTTGCGCCAGCGCGCCGGAGGATGCGACGGCCCCGACGATCGCCAGCGCCGCCGCGGCGCCGCGACATGCTGCATTCATAGCCGTCTCCCCGGTTTGTGGACTGCCGGTCGATTATAGCCAAGCTATCATTAGGCCCTCGCGCGGGCCGCGTCGCCCGCCCCGCCCAACGCCGTGCCGGCCCACCGAGGATGCGCCGCGCTCGCTAAACTACGCCGACGCCGGATTCTTCGCAGACCCCTGCAGCCGGCGCCCTTTGTCCAGAGGCCCCATCATGAGCAGCCGCGACCAGTCGCAATACGAAATCCATGTGCACGGCGACATCCCGATCAAGCCCGGGGTCACCATCAAGCAGATCGAGGACGCCACCCGTCCGCTGTGGCGCTACGCGGGCGCCCGTTCGCTGTCCGACGCGCCGAGCATCTTCGAGGAGGAGCCCGGGATCACCTACGACGCCCACAAGCACGTCCTGGCGATCTGCTGGACCGTCGAGGGCAATGCCGACTTCCAGAACGCCCTGGACGAGGCCTGCGCGGCGGTCTGCGACCTCTCCTCCGAGGGCGCCGGCATCGAGGTGAGCTACTACGACAACGACGACGACGAGGGGCGCGACGAGTTCGGCCTGATCTTCGTCGGCCCGACGCCCGAGGCCATCCACGAAACCCAGCGCCAGTTCATGCTCGAGGACGTCACCCGGCTCCTGGAGCGCCATTTCGACAAGGGCGACATGGTCGAGGTCATCGACGCGGTCAACCGGCTGTTCGCGAAGCGCCTGCTGTCGATCGCCCAGGGGCAGAAGCTGACCCGGTTCGAGCTTCCTTCCGGCGGCGGCAACAGCCACGGCGGCGGCAAGCGCCACCTGCATTGAGCGACGCCGCGCGCGACACGATGGCTGCCGACATGCGCGCCCCCGGATGGTCGTGCCGGCTCCCGCGCCTCCTTCTCTGCGCGGCCGCGGCGCTGATGCCGGTCGCCGGCGCGGCACAGGCCTGGCCGACGAAGCCGGTGCGCTTCGTCGCGCCGTTCCCTCCCGGCGGGCCGGTCGACCTGCTGGCACGCCTGATCGGCCAGAAGGTCACCGAAAAGTCCGGCCAGCCGGTGCTGGTCGAGAACCGGCCGGGCGCCGCCGGCAACCTCGGCATCGAACTGGTCGCCAAGGCGGCGCCGGACGGCGCCACGCTGCTCCACGTGCCGGCCGGCAACATCACCATCAACGCCACGCTGATGCGCGACATGCCGTTCAACTGGGACCGCGATTTCGTCGCGGTCACGATGATCGCCACCGCGCCCAACCTGCTGGCGGTGCACGCGGGGGTGCCGGCGAAGTCGCTGCAGGAGCTCATCGGCCTGGCCAAGGCCAGCCCCGGCAGGCTCACCTACGGCTCGCCCGGCGTCGGCAGCGGCCTGCATCTGTCGGGCGAGCTGTTCCGCCGCGAGGCCGGCATCGACATCGCGCACGTGCCGTACAAGGGCACCACCCAGGCGATGAACGATCTGCTCGGCGGCCAGATCACCATGATGTTCGGCGCCCTGCCGGTGCTGATGCCGCAGGTGAAGGCCGGCAAGCTGCGCGCCATTGCCGTCACCAGCAAGGCGCGCTCGCCGCATGCGCCGGAGGTGCCGTCGATCGCCGAGTCCGGCGTGCCCGGCATCGACATCACCTCGTGGTACGCGATCATGGCGCCGGCGAAGACGCCGCCGGAAATCGTCGCCGCCGTGGCCGAGGAGGTCCGGCGCATCCTCGCCCTGCCCGAGGTGCGCCAGACGCTCGATGCGCAGGGACTGACGCCGGTCGGCATGCGCCCGGCCGATTTCGCCGCGCACATCCGCCGCGAGACCGCGGCGTGGGCCCGGGTCATTCGCGACGCCAACATCAAGCCCGAATAGGGCACCATCCGGAAGGGAGCAACCCATGGCCTGGACGCCAGCGCGACTGTCGTCGATCGTACTGTCCTTGTGCGCGGCGCTCGCCTGCGGCTCCGCGGCGCAGGCGCAGACCTGGCCGACCAAGCCGGTGCGCTTCGTCGTGCCCTATCCGCCCGGCGGCTCGCTCGATCAGGTGGCGCGCGCGCTGGCCGACAGGATGAAGGATGGTCTCGGCCAGCCGGTCCTGGTCGAGAATCGCCCGGGCGCCGGCGGCAATGTCGGCGCCGATTTCGTCGCCAAGAGCGCACCCGACGGCTACACCATCGTCATGGGCGCGGTCGCCACCCATGCGACCAACCCGGCGCTGTACCCGAAGATGCCGTACGACGCGATCCGGGACTTCCAGCCGATCACCCTGGTCGCCTCGACGCCCAACGTGCTGATCGTGCCGCCGGAGTCGCCGCTGCGGTCGCCGCGCGAACTGATCGACTTCGCCCGGAAGAATCCGGGGCGGCTCAATTTCGGCTCGGGCTCCAACGGCAGCACCGGCCACCTTGCCGGCGAGCTGATGAAGCAGATGACCGGCACCTTCATCGTTCACATCCCCTACGCGGGAGGCAATCCCGCGCTGCTCGGCCTGATGGCCGGGCAGACCGACCTGATGTTCGACAACTACGCGAACGCCGCGGCGCAGATCAAGGCCGGCAAGGTGCGCGCGCTCGCCGTCACGACGGCCCGGCGCGTGGCATTCGCGCCGGAACTGCCGACCATGGCCGAATCCGATCCGCGCCTGGCCGGCTTCGACCTCGACACCTGGTTCGGCATCCTGGCACCTGCCGGCATACCGAAGGACGCGCTCGAGCGCCTGCACGGCGAGACCGTGCGCGCACTCGCCTCGCCGGAACTCAAGGAACGACTGGCGCGAATGGGCGCGGTGGCCGGCGGCAACACGCCGGCGCAATTCGCCGAGTTCATCGCGCGCGAGATGACCAAGTACGCGCGCATCGTCAAGCTGTCGGGCGCGAAGGTGGATTGATTTCCCGGCGAAAGGCGATGCTGCGACGCACAACACAAACCCATTCCATTGACACGCCATTCACAGGGAAAGTCAGTATCATTGCGCACCGCCGGGGGGGTAGTCGATGCCCGGCAACGGTCGAGGCCTCGCGGCATCGCCCGCGTTTGAGTGGGTCAAATATTTCTGGACAGGCGGCACCGCTGGCGGTGCCGCGGGGGAACGGAGCAAGATGAAGATCAAGAATTACCAGGATTTGTACGCCGGACTGATGTTCCTGATATTCGGGGCACTGGCGGCGTGGCTGTCCACCAGCTACAACATGGGTACCGGCGCGCGCATGGGGCCCGGCTACTTCCCCTTCTGGCTCGGCATCATCCTCGCGGCCCTGGGCGTGCTGATCATCGTCAAGGCGATCGGCGTCTCCGACGGCAAGGAACATCCGGTGTCGCTCAAGCCGCTGGTCGTGTTCGTCGCGATGTTCGTCTTCTCGCTCGGCGCGGGCTGGTTGGGAGCGAGCCCCAACGCGTCGCTCGCCATCGGCACGATCGTCGGCTGCGTGTTCTCGTTCTTCATCGGCATGCGGGCGATGGGCCTGATCCTGGGCTCGGTCACCGTCTTCGGGCTGATGCTGAAGGGCCTGGGCCTCGTGCTTTGCGTGACCATCCTGGTCATCATCGCCTCGCTGGCCAGCCACGAAATGAAGAAGAAGGAGGTCATCGCCAGCATCGTCGTGCTTTCCGCGATGGCGGTCGGCATCTTCGTCTATGGCCTGAAGCTGCAGATGCCTGTCTGGCCTGACACCCAGGAACTGGGGCGCATGTTCGTGCCCGCCGAGAAGAAGAAGTAAGGAAAGCGGACCACGATCATGGATGCATTCAATACCCTCGTCGCCAACCTCGGCATCGGCTTCGGTGTCGCGTTCACGTTCCAGAACCTGATCTACTGCTTCGTCGGCTGCCTGCTCGGCACGCTGATCGGCGTGCTGCCCGGGATCGGCCCGATCGCGACCATCGCGATGCTGCTGCCGGCGACCTACGCGCTGCCGCCGGTGGCGGCGCTGATCATGCTGGCCGGCATCTACTACGGCGCGCAGTACGGCGGCTCGACCACCGCGATCCTGGTCAACCTGCCCGGCGAATCGAGTTCGGTCGTGACCATGCTCGACGGCTACCAGATGGCAAGGAAGGGCCGCGCGGGCGTCGCGCTCTCCACCGCGGCGCTGGGATCGTTCATCGCCGGCTGCGTCGGCACGCTGATCCTTGCCGCGTTCGCCGCCCCGCTGGCCGAACTGGCCTTCAAGTTCGGCCCCGCCGAGTATTTCTCGCTGATGGTGCTGGGCCTGATCGGCGCGGTGGTGCTGGCCTCGGGCTCGCTGATCAAGGCGATCGGCATGATCATCCTCGGCCTGCTGCTGGGCCTGGTCGGCACCGACGTCAACACCGGCGTGTCGCGCTTCGCGTTCGGCATCCCGGAGCTCTCCGACGGCATCGGCTTCATCAGCGTCGCCATGGGCGTGTTCGGCTTCGCCGAGATCATTTCCAACGTCGACATGAAGGGCGCGCGCGAGACCTTCACCAACAAGATCACGAACCTGTTCCCGCGCTGGAAGGACATCAAGGAATGTCTCCCGGCGATTCTTCGCGGCACCGGCATCGGGTCGCTGCTGGGCATCCTGCCCGGCGGCGGCGCGCTGCTCGCGGCCTTCGCGTCCTACACCATCGAGAAGAAACTGGCCAAGAATCCCGACCCGCCGTTCGGCCAGGGCCAGATCCGCGGTGTGGCAGGCCCGGAGTCGGCCAACAACGCCGGTGCGCAGACCTCGTTCATCCCGCTGCTCACGCTCGGCATCCCGCCCAACGCGGTGATGGCGCTGATGGTCGGCGCGATGACCATCCACAACATCCAGCCCGGCCCGCAGGTGATGACGTCGAACCCGCAGCTGTTCTGGGGCATGATCGCCTCGATGTGGCTGGGCAACCTGATGCTGGTCATCCTCAACCTGCCGCTGATCGGCATGTGGGTGCAGCTGCTCAAGGTGCCGTACCGCATCCTCTACCCGGCGATCCTGATGTTCTGCTGCATCGGCGTGTTCTCGGTCAACAACAACTCGTTCGACGTGCTCATCACGGTGCTCTTCGGCGTCCTCGGCATCGTGTTCCTGCGCTTCGGCTGCGAGGCGGCCCCGTTGCTCCTCGGCTTCATCCTCGGGCCGATGATGGAGGAGAACCTGCGACGTGCGATGCTGCTCTCGCGCGGCGATCCGTCGGTGTTCCTGACGCGCCCGCTGTCGCTGACCATGCTGCTGATGGCGCTCGCGATGGTGGTGATCATCTCGCTGCCGGCGATCTCCAAGAAGCGCGAGGAGACCTTCCAGGAGGAGGCGGGCTAGGCCGCGCCCAACCCCTTGCGACGGGGCGCGCAGGAATGCGCGCCCCGTTTGCTTTTGCCGCCGGCCTCCGCCCCCGCCCCCTTCATTGACCCGGAGAACGCCGATGTCGATTCGCCGCATCCTGGCCGCGCTCGCCGCGCTCGCCGCGCTCGCCGCTGCATTCGCCGCACCGCCCGCCGCCGCGCAGGCCTATCCGGCCAAGCCCGTGCGCCTGGTGATCCCGTTCCCGCCCGGCGGCGCCACCGACATCTTCGGCCGCGTGCTGGCGCAAAGGCTCTCCGAGATCGTCGGTCAGCAGGTGGTGGTCGAGAACCGGCCCGGCGCCGGCGGAACCATCGGCTCGGAACTCGCCGCCAAGGCGGCGCCCGACGGCTACACCATCCTGCTGGCGACCACGTCGACCCACTCGATCGGGCCGGCGCTGAACCCGAAGATGCCCTACGACGCGAAGCGGGATTTCGCGCCGGTCGCCCATCTGGCCGACGCCACCAACATCCTGATCGCCTCGCCCAGCCTGCCGGTCGCCAACCTGCGCGAACTCATCGCGCATGCGCGCGCCAATCCGGGCAGGCTCAACTACGCCTCCTCGGGCAACGGCACGATCGTGCACCTGACCGGCGAGCAGTTCAAGGCGGCCACCGGCACCTTCGTCGTGCACATTCCGTACAAGGGCACCGCGCTTGCCGTGCCCGACCTCATCTCCGGCCAGATCGCCTTCATCTTCGACAACATCGCCTCCGCGCTGCCGCACATCAAGGGCGGCAAGGTCAAGACCCTGGGCATCTCGGCGCTGAAACGCTCGCCGCTGGTGCCGGACATTCCGACCATGGACGAGGCCGGGCTCAAGGGCTTCGAGAGCAACACCTACTTCGGCGTGTTCGCGCCGGCCGGCACGCCGCCGCCGGTGATCCAGCGCCTGAACACGGACATCAATCGGGCGCTCGCGGCGGCGGATTTTCGCGAACGGCTGGCCGCCCTCGGCGCCGAGCCGGTCGGCGGCCCGCCGGAGCAGCTCGCGCGCGTGGTCGAACGCGACACCGTCAAGTACGCCGCGGTGATCAAGCGCGCCGGCATCAAGCCGGATTGAGCCGGCGCCGCGCACGCGCCGGATGTCGCACTGAACCCAGCAAAGGAATCCCATGCAATTCGACTGGCAGTTCCCCTACGCCACCAAGCGCATCCCCGTGTTCGCGCGCAACGTCGTCGCCACCTCGCAGCCGCTGGCGGTGCAGGCGGGCATCGATGCCTATCGTCGCGGCGGCAACGCGGTCGATGCGGCGCTCGCCACGGCGATCACGCTGACCATCGTCGAGCCGATCTCCAATGGCCTGGGGTCGGACGCGTTCTGCATCCTGTGGGACGGCAAGGCGCTGCACGGCCTGAATGCGTCGGGGCGCTCGCCGCGCGGGTGGACGCCGGCGTACTTCGCGGCGCTGGGTCCGAAGCCGGAGCGCGGCGCCAATTCGGTCACCGTGCCGGGCGCGGTGTCGGCGTGGCGCGCCCTGTCCGACAAGTTCGGCAAGCTGCCGTTCGCCGACCTGTTCGAGTTCGCCATCCGCTACGCCAGCGACGGCTATCTGATCAGCCCCATCGTGCACCAGAAATGGAAGGCGATGGAGCCGATCCTCAAGGACCAGCCGGGGTTCGCCGCGCATTTCCTGCCGCGGGGACGCACGCCGCACATCGGCGAGAAGTTCGTCCTGCAGGGCGCCGCCGACACCCTGAGGAAGATCGCCGACAGCAAGGGCGAGTCCTTCTACCGCGGTGAGGTGGCCGCCGCGATCGCGCGCCATTCGGCGGCCAACGGCGGCGTGATGACCGAGGCCGATCTCGCGGCCCACACCTGCGACTGGGTCACGCCGATCCGCAAGGACTACCGCGGCTACACGATGCACGAGATCCCGCCCAACGGCCAGGGCATCGCCGCCCTGATGGCGCTGGGCATGCTCGAGCATTTCGACCTGGGCGCGCTCGACCCCGACGGGCCGGAGTCGCTGCACCTGCAGATCGAGGCGATGAAGCTCGCCTTCGCCGACATCAACGCCTATGTGTCCGACATCCGCTTCATGGAGAAGGTCAAGCCCGAGCACCTGCTCGACCCGGCCTACCTGAAGTCGCGCGCGGGACTGATCGACCGCAAGCGCGCGACCGACTTCAGGGCCGGGGCGCCCGAGAAAGGCGGCACCATCTACCTCACCACCGCCGACGAGAACGGCATGATGGTGAGCTTCATCCAGTCCAATTACATGGGCTTCGGCTCGGGGCTGGTCGCGCCCGGCGGCATCAGCCTGCAGAACCGCGGCGCGGGCTTCGTTCTCACCGCCGGTCACCCGAACCAGGTCGGTCCGGAAAAGCGCCCGTTCCACACGATCATCCCGGCCTTCCTGACCCGGAACGGCAAGCCGCAGATGAGCTTCGGCGTGATGGGCGGCAACATGCAGCCGCAGGGCCACATCCAGACCCTGATCCGCATGCTCGACTACAAGCAGAATCCGCAAGCGGCCTGCGACGGGCCGCGCTGGCGCGTGGCCGGCGGCATGGCGGTCAATTCCGAGGTCACCATGCGCGAGTCGACCATGCTGGCCCTGAAGGCGCTGGGGCACGACATCGCGACCCTGAACGACCCCTACATGGACTTCGGGTCGGGGCAGTTCGCCTGGGCTCTCGAAGAGGACGGGCGGCACACCGGCTACATCGCCGCGTCCGATGCCCGCAAGGACGGGCACGCCGCGGGCATCTGACCCCGGCAGCCGCGCCCGCGCGCGCCGAAAACCGGCGCGGCCGGGCGCCGGCCCAGGCACACCCGTCGAACACGCGCCGGGAGGGCCGGCGCGCGACGCTCAGGCGTCGTCGTCGGCTTCGTCCGCCGGCGCGGCGGCGGGGCGGCGCGTTTCGGGCGGCGCTGCGCCGCGCGCCGGGCGCGCAGTCCGGACCTGACCGGCAACCTCCTTCAGGCGGTCGCGCTCGGCGATCACCTTCGCCGCATAGCCGAAGTCGTCACCGGTGGCGCCCGAATAGGCGCGCAAGCCCGCCTCGAGATCGCCGAAGCGCCGCATGTAGTCGCGCAGGATCTGGGTGCCGACGTGGATGTTGGCCACCGGATTGAGCACCGCTTCGGCGCCGCCGAGGCGCGCGAACTTGTCCATGTGGTATTTCGGGATCACCTGCATCAGGCCCTGCGCGCCCATGGTCGACGCGGCGAACGGATTCATGCGCGACTCGATCGCCATCACCGCGAGGATCAGGTGCGGATCGACGCCGAGCTCCTTGCCGATCCGGTAGGTCGAGCGCACGATTTCCGCGGTCGCGTCGGCGGCCACCCGGTACTTGCGCGCCAGATAGGTCGCCACCTGGGCGTGCTCGCCCACCTGGGCCGAGGCACCCGGCTTGGCGACCGAGACGGTGTCGGCGGCAACGCGGGCCGGCCGCACCGCGTCGAGACGCGGCTCGGGTTCCAGGACCACGGTTGCATCGGGCGCCTCGGGCGCCTTGCCCAGGGTGTCGACCTCCCACAACAGCAGGGCGGTGACCCCGACGGCCATCAGCGCTACCTTGGCCGCATTCCACACTGCGCCGGCAAACTGCCGGACCACGAGTTGGGTCATGCTTCTAGCCTCCTTTCTCTGCACGCCGCCCACGAGCCGGGCCAGAACCGCGCCAGGTGCACCGGGGATGCCTGCTTCGTAGTCGAGGGTCTGGAAACGAAGGCCTCGCCTTCGCACGATTCCGCCAGACCGGAATTGCCGCATCGGTGGAAGCGCCGCCAGCGGCGGCAGGAACTCCCGGATGCGACCATCGGGTGCCGGACACGGGATACGAGCGTTGCGCCCCGGGCGTCCGGTCACCGGATCGCTGGGGTGACCGGACAGTTCAACCGACCGGGTCCAAGCGATCAACCGGGGCGAATTGTAGGGAGGGTGTCCGATCCGGTCAACCCCCTATTTTTTCTTATAAATCAATTGTTTACAATTATGCCCTTGGCATATCCCTGCAGAATCAGTCGGTTGGCGTTATACTGCGCCACCCAGCGCCACGAAAATAATTTCTCTTGAAATATCAAGATCTTAGAGAATTCCTGCACGGACTGGAGACACGCGGCGAGTTGCGGCGCGTCGATGTCCCGGTCGCACCCCGCCTCGAGGTGACCGAAGTCTGCGACCGGGTGTTGCGCGCCGGTGGCCCGGCGCTGCTGTTCGGCGCACCGATCGGCCATCGCATCCCGATGCTTGCCAATCTCTTCGGCACCGTGCGACGCGTCGCCCTGGGCATGGGCGTCGAAGCGGCCACTGCATCCGAAGCCCTCGCGCAGTTGCGCGAGGTCGGCAAGCTTCTCGCCTACCTCAAGGAACCGGAGCCGCCGAAAGGCCTCAAGGATGCCTGGGAGAAGTGGCCGGTCCTGAAACAGGTCATGAACATGGCGCCCCGCACCGTGACGCGCGCGCCGTGCCAGGAAGAACGCTGGGAAGGCGCGGAGGTCGACCTCGCGCGCCTGCCGATCCAGACCTGCTGGCCCGGCGACGCCGGACCGCTCGTGACCTGGGGCTTGACCGTCACCCGCGGCCCCCACAAGGCGCGCCAGAACCTCGGCATCTACCGCCAGCAGGTGATCGATCGGAACAAGCTGATCATGCGCTGGCTGGCCCACCGCGGCGGTGCGCTCGACTTTCGAGAGCATGCACTTACTTCTCCCGGAACGCCGTTCCCGGTAGCGGTCGTGCTCGGCTGCGACCCCGCGACCATGCTCGGCGCGGTCACACCGGTGCCGGATACGCTGAGCGAGTACCAGTTCGCCGGCCTGCTGCGCGGTGCGCGCACCGAACTGGTCCAGTGCCTCGGCTCATCGCTGCAGGTGCCGGCCTCGGCGGAGATCGTTCTGGAGGGCGCCATCGCCCCCGACAGCGCCGACCCCAGCGGTTACGAGAGCGCGATCGAAGGCCCGTTCGGAGATCACACCGGCTACTACAACGAAACCGAGCGCTTTCCCGTGTTCACCATCGAACGCGTCACCATGCGCCGCGAGCCGATCTATCACACCACCTATACCGGCAAGCCGCCGGACGAACCCGCGATGCTCGGGGTGGCGTTGAACGAGGTCTTCGTTCCGCTGCTGATGCGCCAGTTTCCGGAGATCACCGACTTCTACCTGCCGCCGGAGGGGTGCTCGTACCGGCTCGCCGTCGTCCGGATGAAGAAGGCCTATCCGGGGCACGCCAAGCGCGTCATGTTCGGCGTCTGGAGCTTCCTGCGCCAGTTCATGTACACCAAGTTCATCGTCGTCACCGACGACGACATCGACATCCGCGACTGGCGCGAGGTGATCTGGGCGATGACGACGCGCGTCGATCCGGCACGCGACGCGCTCATCGTCGAGAACACGCCGATCGACTACCTCGACTTCGCCTCCCCGGTCGCGGGACTGGGGTCGAAGATGGGGCTGGACGCCACCAACAAGTGGCCGGGCGAAACGTCGCGCGAGTGGGGACGTCCGATCGCGATGGACGCCGCGGTCAAGGCCCGCGTCGACGTCCTGATGCGCGACCTGGGACTGTAGTCCGCCGCCGCGCGCCGTCGTTCAGGACCCGCGGCGCGGCGTGTAGTCGCGCAGCATCTGCCAGGTCCGCCAGGCGGCCATGCCGTAGGCAGCATAGCGCAATGCGCGCAGGATGCGCCCGCCGCCCCGGCCGCGCGCGAGCAGCAGCGCGCCCGCCGTGGTCAGCCACGCCGGGGCGCGCCAGGCCGCGAGGATGCGCGCCCCCAGGACGGCGAAATTGGCCGGCTTGCGCAGCCGGCGCAGTTCCTGCAGCTGCGCCTGCAATTCGAGGCGCTCCAGGCTGGCGCGCAGACGCAGCGCCTCCTTGCGCTGGCTGAGCACGTCAGTCCGCGCCGGCACGCTGCAGCGCCTCGATGTCGGCCTTGATCTCCGCCACGGTCGCCTCGAACATCGGCGGGCGCGATGCCAGCACCGCGCGCACCCGCAGGAACAGCAGCATGGCGGCACCGCCGTAGAGGAGCAGCAACGCGACGATCGCGGCGAACCGGTGGGTGTGCCAGAACCACGCGAGCACCAGCACGTTGAGCATGAGCAGCGCCAGCGCGGCGCACAGCAGCGCCAGCGCCGCGCCGACGACGATCTCGATGGTCCGGGCGCGCTCCTCGGCCAGTTCGACGCCGAAGAGCTCGAGGCGGGTCCGCGCCAGGCTCAGCAGCTGGGGACCGATGCCGCGCAACGCGTGCAGCACGCCCCGGGGCGGCGCCTCGCCGCCGGTGCCGCTCATGCGGAACCGGCGCCTAGCGGCGGTTGACCAGGAGGCCGATCAGGAAACCGACGCCGGCGGCGATCCCGACCGCCTTCCAGGGATTGTCGTGCACGAAGTCATCGGTCGCGCGGGCAGCCGCCTTGGCACGGTCGGCGACGACCTCCTGCACATCCCCCATCTTCTCGCGCGCGCTGCGCAGCTTGATGCGCAGCTTGTCGCCCAGCTCCGCGGCCTTCTCGCCGGTGGCGCTGGCCATCGCCTTGACGATGTCGTCGGCGTCCGCCATCAGGGTCTTGACGTCGGCGATGAGCTTGTCGCGGCTGGCTTCTGCATCCATGGGTCGAATCTCCGGTGAGTAAGTTGGAATCGGTTCAATTATAGAGAGCGGCGCCGTCGGTCAGCGCCGTCCGCCAAATCGGCCGGCTCAGAACGCATAGCGCAGGTTGACCGCCCAATGGTCGCTGCGCGACGCCGCATCGCCGGTCGAGCCGCCCTTGCCGAGGTTCTGGTACTCGAAGCGCAGCCCGAACCCGCGCGGCGTGCTGTAGCCCAGACCGAGTCCCAGATACAGGTCCGAGCGCGGGGTGGCGATGGCGCTCCACGGAGCGCCGCCCTGCAAGCCGGCCCGCGCGGTCTCCGACAGGTTGGCGCCGATGCCGACGCGGCCGGTCACTGACCAGCGTGCGCCGAGCGGCAGCTGGCCGGCGCCGCCGAGCGACCATGCGCGCATGCGGACGTCCCCGGCAGCCGACAACCCCGGCGCGCCGGAAAGATAGCCGTAACGCCCCAGGTCCGCATACGCCGCTTCCAGCCCGAACGAGGGCGAAAACGCGTACCCGCCGAGCAATCGCCAAGCGGGCGCGCGCGCGTCGCCCCCCGTCGCTTCAGCGGCGGCGGGGACGCGCGACATCGTCTGTGCGCCGGCCGGCGTCACGCCGGTCGCCGCCAGAATCACCACCGCCACCGTGTAATGCAACCGTCCCATGGCTCGTCTTCAACGCCACGCCCGCATCTGCAGGGCTGATCACGATGATACACAGAAGGGCGGCGCGAAGCACCTCCGCCGAACAAGCCGCCATGCCGGCGTTGCGCCCAGGCAACCACGACGTGACGGCCGGCCGCCGGACGGCGCCGATTGCGGCCGAATGCTTCCGATGGCGGCGCGGCGGCCGCGTTCCGGGGGCCGCCCCCGGAAATGGCGTGCCGCACGGAGAATCGCCGGCGCCTCCTGCGGCTGCCCCCTGCGGCTGCCCGTTGCGGCTAGCCTTCGCTGTGAACCCACTGCAACAGCGCGTCGTGCAGTGCCTGGGTCCCGGCGAGGTTCGCATGATTGACGATCGCAACCACCGCATAGCGCCGCCCGGAAGCGGCAAGCACGTACCCGCCGATGGCGCGGACGTCGTTGAGGGTGCCGGTCTTGATGTGCGCCTGTCCGGCGACTTCGCGCGTCTTCAGGCGGCGGCGCATGGTGCCGTCATAGGCGACCAGCGGCATCGAGGCGATGAATTCCGGCATCACCGGGCTCCGGTAGGCGGCGACCAGCAGGCGCCCGAGGCTGCCGGCGGCGATGCGCTCGACGCGCGACAGGCCGGAGCCGTTTTCCATCGCCAGTTCCTCGCCGCCGACCTTCTTCTCCGCCAGCCAGGTCCTGATCGTCCGCGCCGAGCGCTCCTGCGTGCCGGGCAGCTTCAGCATCTCGGCCGAGAGCGTCAGGAACAGCTGGCGCGCCATCACGTTGTTGGAGAACTTGTTGATGTCGCGCACGATCTCGGCAAGGCTTTGCGATTCGACCTCGTGCAGCAGCCGGGCGCCGGCAGGCAGCGCGCCGTCCCGGACGTCGCCGGCGAGGCTGCCGCCCACCTCGGCCCACAGGCCGCGCAGCAACGCCGCCGCATACTGCGCCTGGCTCAATTCGAACGGGTGAACCCACCAGGTCCGCGTGCCGCAGGAGGCCGCGTACGCCCCCGCGATCCCGATGCCGCCGGCATCGATCTTCGGGCGCACCGGGTAGGCGCGGAAATCGACGCAGGCCCCTTGTCCGAGCCGGACCGAGGAACGCACCGGCAGACCGGCCAGGCGCGGCTCGGCCGACACGCTGACCTGTCCGGCCGCCTCGTCCGGCACGAACGTGAGCGCGATCGACTTGAAGTTCAGCAGCAGCGCATCCGGGCCCGCGTTGTAGGCGCGCAGGGGATCGCCGTCGAATTTCGACGGGTCGTATCCATTGGCGTCGAAGGCGCCGCGGTCGAGCACGATGTTGCCGCGAATCTCGCGCAGGCCGCGCGCGCGCAACGCCTTCAACGCCAGCCAGACCTGTTCCTGCGCGAGCTTCGGGTCGCCGCTGCCGCGGATCACGAGATCGCCTTCCAGGACATCGCCGCGCCGCGTGCCGCTCTCGAAGAAGCCGGTCTTCCACTGGAAGCTCGGGCCCAGCAGTTCCAGCGCAGCATAGGTGGTGACGAGCTTCATCACCGACGCCGGATTCATCGCGCGCTCGGCATTGAGCGACAGCGCGGGCCGTGGCGATGACACATCCTGGACATGGATCGCGACCGCGCTCGACGGCAACCGCGCTGCGCGCAGCGCAGCGACCACCGCGGGCGGCAGACCCGCCGGCAGGACCTCGGCGTCGCCGCCGCGATCCGCCGCGCCCGCGGCGCTCTGGGCCGGCGGTGCCTGGGCCGGCGGGGTCTGTGCCACCGCGCCGGCGCAAAGGAGGGCGCCGAGAATCAGGATGCGGAAGACGTGGAACATGGACGCGGCCCCGGGAAGCCCGGTGATTTTCCCACGCATCGGCGCTCGGCTACGCCTTCAATCGCTTGATGACGTCGAATCCGACACGCTCCCAGTCGCCGGCGCTCTGGATCACCCGCGCCAGGCGGACCCGGAAGGTTTCGGCGCCCGGCTTGAGCAGATAGCCGCCGTCCGGATCGAACGATCCGCTCTTGATGACCAGCGAGTCGGCCAGGCCGCGGGATTCGTCGCCAAAGACGAAGAATGCGGCAATCGGCGCCGCAGGCGACGACGCCGGCCCGGCCGCATCCCCCTCCGGCAGCAGGGTCACGACGCGCCAGTGGTCGGCCAGGCGCTTGACCCCGACATCGCGCGCCTCGCCCGTGGGCACCACGCGGACCGCCGTGGCCAGCACCCACGCGCCGCTCTCCGGGTCGGCGAACAGCGCAAGCGCCCCCTTCTCGATCGGGGGCGCCGACCGGTCAACGCGAAAACCCGCCCCGGTCGGCGACAGGTCGCTCAGCGCCCAGCGCGATTCGATGCTTCCCGTGCGCGCCGCCGCGATGCAGGCGTCGTACCCGGCCAGCGCCGGCACGAGGACGCCATCGACGCGCTGGCGACCGGTGTCGCGACCGGCCATGCGCGCGGCGACGTACTCCCAGTACCGGCTCAGCTGGTGCAGCGCATCGTGATACTCGAACAGCGGATTGGTGTCGTACTCGCCGAGCGTCGACACGCTGATCTGGCGAAAATACTCCGAACGGGCGCTCGCGATGCGTTCGGCCAGCTGCGCGTGGCCGATGTACCGCGTCGCCGCGCCGCCCGGCCCGCCGCGCACCGGCACCAGGCCCGCGCCGCCGCCCAGGTCGACGCCGAAGTAGTGGCGCTGGGCGTCGAACGCGCGCTCCGGGACGATGCCGCGGGACCATTCCTCCATCCAGTCGAAGCACTTGTCGATCTGGCGCGCCGACATGCCGTTGCCCGAGAGCGTCGACAGCAGCAGCATGCGCACGTACAAGGCGGCGTCGGCGAGGCCGAGCTCGTTGACCGCCGCGACGTTGCCGCCGGCCTCGGCGCGCGCATAGACGCCATGGGCCAGTTGCCAGGTCGCCGTCGCCACGGGTTCACCGGCCAGCAGCGAAAACAGCGCGCACACGCCCGCCAGCCGCAATGCGCGCGTGCTCATCGTCGCCACGCCTTGTGCGCAGGCGTGCTCGAGCGCCATCAGGATCAGCTGGGCGAGGGCGCGCAGTCCGGCGGAGCCATTCGGCACCCCGGCGCGCCGCGACCGCGCGCGTGCCAGCAGCAGCCGCTGCTGCAGCTCGTCGTCGAGCGCAACCAGCAGGCGCGGCTCGCTCCTCCCCGCGGCGAGCCAGGCCTCGACGACCGGGGTCGCACGCGTGACGAACTCGGCATCGCCGAGGGTGCGCCAGACGATGTCGCCGGCATCGCCCGGCAGCCTGCGCGGGCCGCTCATCGGCGCCACCCCGCGCACGGCGGCGCATCGTCAGCGCGCCTGACCGTCCGCCTCATGCGCCGCTCCCCGGCGCCGGTGCCGGTGCCGGCAGGCCGCGCACCGAGTCGGCCACTTTCTGTCCCAGCACGTACTTGGTCATGTCCATGGTGTTGCCGAGCCAGTTCGAGGGCGTGTCCAGGTCCAGCCCCGGCACCCGCTCGCCGGCGAACAGCGGCTCGGCCGGATCGAGCATGCGGCCGTAGGCCGCCACCAGCTGCCAGTGCGTGCCGCTGTCGGGATACTGCCCCTGAAATGCGCGTGCGACCCGCGCGTAGTCGCGCGCACGCCGTTCGAGCCGCAGGACCTCGAGCAGCGCAAGATGGATCCGCATCGGGTCGCTGGACCGGCTCAGCGCATACTCGAGGAAGCTGATCGCCTTCACCGGATCGAAGTCCTCCTGGTAGAAGGTGCGCGCCAGGCCGACGATGCCGCGCGAATCATCCAGACGCACCTTGCCGAGGGCGATCTCCGGGAACAGCTTGCGCTCGTATTCCTCCAGATAGCGGCGCGCGCGTGCCTGCGGGTCGACGTCCTGCCCGCTTCCGGCGTCCGCCGGCGCGTACGTGATGCTCGGGAGCGCGGCCTCGTCGTGCGCGGCAGCGGCGACTGGCGGCACGGCCGGCGGCGGAGAGGCCGCGACCGGACGCTGCGTCTCGGAAGCCGGTCCCTGCAGCGCGTCGGGCGGCAGGTAAACGATATCGTCGGCGGAAGACGGGAGCCCGGCGTCGACGGGCGGTGCCGCAGGCGACGCGGTGCCGGCCGCCTCGAACGGGATGGCATCGTCGCCGCGCGGCGCCGGCGGATTCGCGGCGGCGGCAGCGCGGTTCGCCTCGGCCGTGCGGTCGAGCATGACCGTGCGCTGGTAGGCCTGCTGCGCCAGCGCGTGCTCGACTTCGGCGTCCGCCTGCTCGGCATCGCGGCGCGCCTGGCTGACCGCATCGGGCACTGAATCGGGTGGAGGATGCGGCGCCGGCCCCGGCGCCGAGCCTGACGAAGACCCGGACGAAGCCCCGGACGAAAACGCGGACGACGCCGCGGCCGGCGCGTGCGGCCCCCGCGCACCCGCCGGCCCCGCGGCGTCGGGCCCCCACCAAGCGCGCGCGCGCCGCGCCCGCCCGTCGGCCGCGCCGCGAGAGCGCCCGACGACG
>JAEUOS010000018.1 GCA_016790695.1 Burkholderiales bacterium | reverse complement strand
ACCCCGCGCTGCGCGCGCAGGTCGAGCCGCTCAAGGCGCGCTTCTCGGCGACCTACACCTACAAGGACGGGCGCGTCGAGACCCTCGACTTCGTGCGGCCGCTGCTCGACACCCATCCGATCACGGGGCGGCGCTTCATCGCCGCCAGCCGCGCGGTCACCAAGGAGGTCATCGGCATGGAGCGCGAGGCCTTCCGGCCGCTGCTCAAGGCGCTCTGGGCGCACATCGAGAAGCCGGAGTACGTCTACCGCCATCGCTGGACCGTCGGCGACACGATCCTGTGGGACAACGTTGCCACCCAGCATGCGCGCACCCCGTTCGATGCCGGGGAGAAGCGCGCGCTGCGCGCGGTGTCGATCGACGACCCGGCGATCCGCGCGCGCGCCGCGGCCAACGCCGCGGTGGCGAGCGCGCAGGCATGAGCGCGCCCGCGCTGCCGATGGCCGGGAGGGCTGCGTCGCGTGTCGTGCCGCCGCCGCGCAGGAACCCGCGCGGGCGCACGGGGACGGCGCGATGAGCGCGTCCGAGCTGCAGATCGAGGCGCGCGGCGGCGTGCGCCTGCTGACCCTGAATCGCCCGCAGCGGCGCAATGCGATCGACACCGCGCTGGCGGAGGCCCTGGTGGCAGCCCTGCGTGCCGCCGATCGCGAGCCCGGTGTCGGCGCGCTGGTGCTCGCCGCCGCCGGCACGGTGTTCTCGTCAGGCGCCGACATCGGCGAGTTCAAGGGCGAGCGCGCCGATCCTGTCGCGGAGGCGCGGCGCAGCGATGCCTATGTCGAGCTGCTGCTGGCGTTCCGGCAGTGCGCCGTGCCGGTGGTGGCCGCGGTGCACGGACACGCGATCGGCCTGGGTGCCGCGCTGGTCAGCGTCGCCGACATGGCGGTGCTGGGCGAGTCGGCGCGGGTGTCTTATCCGGAGGTGCCGCACGGCATGATGCCAGGCCTGGTGGCGCCGGTGGTGCAGGCCTTCGTTCCCGGCAGGACGGCCTTCGAGATGCTCATGCTCGGCACGGCGGTCGGCGGGGCGGAGGCGCTGGCGTGCGGAATCGCCAGCCGCGTGGTGCCCGACGCCGAGGTCGGCGCGGCGGCGCTGGCGCTGGCAGCGCGCCTGGCCGCGCTCGACGGGGGCACGGTGCGCAGCACCAAGCGCATGCTGGCAGCGACGGCGCACCTGTCGTTCGCCGAAGCGCTGCGCGCCGGCCGCGATGCCGGCCGCGCGCGCGCAGCCGTGCCGGGCGGCGGGGGCGCGGGGTGAGCGCGGCGCGCCGGTTGCGCGCGGCCGTGCTCGACGACTACCAGGGGGCGGCGCTGCGCTATGGTCCCTGGGACCGCCTGGCGGGCGAGGTGGAGGTCACCTGCTTCGCCGATCACCTGCACGACCGCGCCGCCCTCGCCGCGCGCCTGGCGCCCTTCGACATCGTCTGCCTGATGCGAGAGCGCACCGCGCTGGACGCGGCTCTGCTCGATGCGCTGCCCAACCTGAAGCTGATCTCGTCGACGGCGATGTGGAACGCCGCCCTCGACGCGCGCCATGCGGTCGCGCGTGGCATCTGCGTCTGCGGCACCGACGCGGTCGGAAACGGCACGCCGGAGCTGACCTGGCTGCTGCTGCTGGCGTGGGCGCGCGGCTTCGCGCGCGAGACCGCCGCCGTGCGCGCGGGCGGATGGCAGACCGGCGTTGGCGTCGACCTGCACGGCAAGACCCTGGGCATTCTCGGGCTGGGCTACATCGGTGAACGGGTGGCGAGGGTGGCGCGCGCGTTCGGCATGCGCGTCCTGGCACACAGCCAGAACCTCACCGCCGAACGCGCCGCGCAGGCCGGCGCCGAACTGGTCCCCAAGGACCGCCTGCTCGCCGAATCGGATGTGGTGACGATCCACCTGAAGCTGTCCGAGCGCACGCGCCACATGGTGGGCGCGCGCGAGCTCGCGCTGATGCGACCCGGGACCTTCCTGATCAACACCTCGCGCGGGCCCCTGGTCGACGAGGCCGCAGTGATCGACGCGCTCGCCTCCGGGCGCCTTGGCGGCTACGGCGTGGATGCGTACGACGTCGAACCGCTGCCCGCCGGCCACCCGTTCCGCACGCTGCCCAACGTGGTCGCCACGCCGCACATCGGCTACGTCACCGAGCGCGCCTACCGGCTGTTCTTCACCCAGACTGTCGAGAACATCCGCGCCTGGCTCGACGGCCGGCCGCTGCGCCTGATGGGCGCGGCCGCGTGAGCCGAACGCACAACTGCAACCGGGGAAGCCGATGAGCGCGCCACCGACCTACCAGACCATCCTCTACGAGATCGCCGACGGCCGCGCGCGCATCACGCTGAACCGTCCCGAGAAGCGCAACGCGATCAGCGTGCCGATGCAGCAGGAGCTCGAGGCGGCGCTCTGGGCCGCCGACGACGACACGCGCGTGCACTGCGTGATCCTGCGCGGTGCCGGCGTCGACTTCTGCTCGGGCTACGACCTCGGCCAGTACGAGGCGCCGGCGGCCGCGCAGGCCGACCACAGGCGCGGCCGGCAGAGCTTCGACGACGACGCCTGGCGCCTGGAGCGCGCGCAGGCGAGGCGCATGGCGCTGTTCGACATGCACAAGCCGGTGATCGCGCAGGTGCACGGCCGCTGCCTGGCCGGCGGCACCGACCTGGCGCTGCTGTGCGACATGGTGATCTGCGCCGACGACGCGCGCTTCGGCTTTCCGCCGGCGCGAGCGCAGGGATCGCTGCCGTCGCACATGTGGCTGTACAACATCGGCCCGCAGTGGGCCAAGCGCCTGCTCCTGACCGGTGATTCGCTCGGCGGTCGCGACGCCGCCATGCTCGGCCTGGCGCTGAAGTCGGTGCCGGCGGCGGATCTCGCCGCCGAGGTCGAGGCGCTGGCCGACCGCCTCGCGTTGATCGACCCGGATCTGCTCTCGGCGAACAAGCGCATCGTCAACCTGGGCCTGGAGCTGCAGGGCGCGCGCACCCTGCAGCGCCTGGCCGCCGAGATGGACGCGCGCGGCCACCTGGCCAGGAGCCGCGAGGCGTTCCGTGCCGTCACCATCGAGAAGGGCCTGAAGGAGGCGTTGCGCATGCGCGACGCGCCGTTCGGCGACGATCTGGTCAGGACCGGCCGCTAGCGGCCGGCGAACGACACGGACCACAGGGCACACCAACCACGAAGGACAAGGAGAGCAAGCATGAACACTCGGTGGAAAACCTCGGCAGCGGCGGCCGGCGTGCTGATGGCGCTGGCCAGCGGCGTCGTGCTTGCGCAGGCCTTTCCCGCCAAGGCGGTGCGCATCGTCGTCGGCTACCCGCCGGGCGGCGGCAACGACCTCATCGCGCGCGCGGTCGGCAACCGCCTGGCGGAGCTCTGGAAGCAGCCGGTGGTCGTCGAGAACCGCGCCGGGGCGAGCGGCTCGATCGGCGCAGAACATGTGGCGCGCTCGGCGCCGGACGGCCACACGCTGCTGCTCACCGGCACCTCGCACCTGATCCACGGCGCCTCCAGCCGCAAGGTGCCCTACAGGGCGGTCGACGACTTCAGCGCCATCTCGGTGGTCGGTACGGCACCGATGGTGATCGAGGTGCATCCGTCGGTGCCCGCCACCAACGTGCGCGAGCTGATCGCGCTGGCCAAGACGCGGCGCCTGGCCTATGGCTCCTCCGGCACCGGCACCAGCCCGCACATTGCCGGCGAGATGTTTACCCGCATGGCCGGCGTGACCATGACCCACGTGCCCTACCGCGGCAGCGCGCCGGCGCAGACCGACCTCATCGGCGGCCAGATCCAGGTGGCCTTCCAGGTCACGCAGTCGGCGCTGCCGAGCATCAAGGCGAACCAGGTGCGCGGCATCGCCGTCACCGGCCGCACCCGTCTGGCCGACCTGCCCGACCTGCCGACGGTGAGCGAATCGGGCCTGCCCGGCTACACGATGGAACTGTGGTGGGGCCTGCTCGGGCCCGTGGGCATCCCGCCGTCGACCTTGAAGGCGCTCAACGACGGCGTGCGTGCGGCGGTGGCCTCGCCGGAGGTGCAGAAGGCGCTGGGCGCGGCCGGCCTCGCGGTGGGCGCGTCGAGCCCGGAGGAGATGCACAAGCTGATGCGCAGCGACTTCGACGCGTTCGCCCGACTGGTCAAGGACGCCGGGATCGCGAGCGACGACTAGGAGCGGTCAGCGCCGGAGGCACGGGCGGCGTGGCCGTGGCCGGCGCGGCGTCCCGGCGTCCGTCTGCCGTCCGCCCGCTGGCCATCCGTCGGCCGGAGTGCGGCAAGCCCCCGATCAAGCCTCTTCGGCCGACCATCGCGCCGAGCATAGCGAGTCCGGCGAGCAGCGCCGCCCATGCGCGCGGTTCCGGCACCGGCGTCATCACGAATCGTGTTTCGGTGACTGCCGCGTACAGCAGGATGTCATAGTAATCGTGCCGATACCGCCCGTCGACGAAGTCCATGCAGTCGAGGCTGCGACACTGCGGCACGGTGGTCGACGGCGCCGCATAGGTTGGCGCATGGACGAGGTGATCGAATGAAACCTGCCAGGGACCTGCCGGCCAGTCGCTCTGAAAGCCGACCAGTTGGCCGTTGCCGGCAGACAGGGGGGATAGGAATTGCGTTGTCGCCGACGTCGACTCGGAGGCGCTGCCGGACAGGGGGCGCAGAGTCGCCGCGAGCGCGTTGTGGCCGACCGCGGTGGCGAAGCTGGTGAAGTCGGGCGCCGAATTCACCCCGGCGCTCTGCACACCGATTGGTGCCCGGCCTTCGACGGTGATGCTCACGGTCCAGTGTTCTGTCGGCTGCCGGTACACCACCCCGTCATCAACGACGACGTAGGGAAGATTGGTCGCCTCGAATTGGTAGATGATCGGCACTCTGGGGTTGATCGTCAGGTCGACGCGCTGCTGCCAGACGGGCACCGGCGTCGTACCGATCGGCGCGATGCGGAGGTATTCGCCGACCGCCAGCTGGACGATCGGCGCGGACTCGGTCATGGTGAGCGAGGTCGTTCCACCGCTTTCGAAGTGGACGGACCAAAGCGAGGCCGGCAGTTGCGCATCATCGTAGGTTACGTCGTAGT
>JAEUOS010000001.1 GCA_016790695.1 Burkholderiales bacterium | reverse complement strand
CTGCGCGATCGCGTCGGCGAGCGTGGCGACGGTCGCATGGCAGGTGCGCTCCTGCGGCAGCGACGCGTGCTGCACGGCGAGCGCCGGCGTGTCGGCGGCCATGCCGCCGGCGATCAGGTCGGCGGCGATCGCGCGCGCGTTCGCCATGCCCATGTACACCACCAGCGTGAGGCCGCTCGCAGCCAGCGCGCGCCAGTCGGGCGGGGCGGCGCCGGCGCGCCGGTGGCCGGTCACGAACGCGACGCCGAGGCAGGCGTCGCGGTGGGTCAGCGGCACGCCGAGGCGCGCGCCGGCGGCCAGCGCGCTGGTGACGCCGGGAACCGCCTCGACCGCGATGCCGCGGCTGGCGGCGGCCTGCCACTCCTCGCCGCCGCGCCCGAACAGGAAGGGATCGCCGCCCTTCAGGCGCACCACCTGGCGGCCGGCGCCGGCCTCGCGGACGAGCAGGCGCTCGATGAACGCCTGCGGGGTCGAGCGGCAGCCGCCGCGCTTGCCGGTCTCGATGACGCGCGCGCCGGGGCGCGCGTGCGACAGCAGCGCGCGGTTGACCAGCGCGTCGATCAGGATCACGTCGGCCAGGCCGATCACGCGCGCGGCCTTGAGGGTCAGGAGTTCGGGATCGCCCGGTCCGGCGCCGACCAGCCACACCTTGCCCGGAGCGGGCGGGACGCCCGAGGCGGCGCTCATGGCAGCGCGCTCATGACAGCGCGATCGAGGCAGCGGCGCCGGCCGCAGGCGCCGGGGCCTGCGCGGCGGCGAGGCGGCGCAGTTCGGGCAGGCAGGAGCCGCACTGGGTGCCGCAGCCCAGGGTGGCCTGCCAGTGCGCGAGGAGATCGCCGGCGCTGTCCGCGCCGCCCGCGCCGCGCGCGAGCGCTCGCTCGTCGGTGCCGACGCAATTGCAGATCGTCCGGCCCGCGCGCGCGCCCGGCTGCGGCGCGCTGTCCGAGGGGCGCAGGAGAACCGCCGGAGGCACGGTGACCGCGGTCGCGTCGGCGAGCCAGGACAGCAGCCAGCCGTCGCCGGCCGTCGCGCCAGCCAGCGCGAACGCCTCGATCCGCGCGTCGTGCAGGCGCACGCAGCGCAGCCGATGGCGCGGCGCGTCCTCGTAGCGCAGCACCGCGTCGCCGTCGAGGCCGAAGGCCGCCAGGAACGGCGCGAGGGTGGCGGCCGCCGGCGCCTCGGCAGCGGCCAGGCGCAGCAGGAGGCCGTGGCGCTCGCGTCCGAACGGCACGCAGAGCGCGAACGGAAACGCCTCGGCCAGGCGCATGAGCGCGGCGCGCCGGCCGCCGGCCGCGGCGGCGTCGAACCAGCCGGCGAACACCGCGCGCCACGGCAGCGCCGCGCGCTGCACCGCGATCGCCGCGTGCTTGAGCTCCGGCTGCCGCGAGACCGGATCGAGGGCGCGGCTGGTCAGGCGATTGACGCCGCCGCGCACGAACTCGGCGCCCCAGTGCATCGGCAGGAACGCCTGGCCGCTGCGCAGCGCCGGGTCGGGCTGCCACGGCAGCACCAGGGTGCCGCGGCGCGAGCGCACCTCGATCAGGTCGCCGGCGGCGAAGCCGCGGCGCAGCGCGTCGCTCGCCGCCAGGCCCAGCACCGGTTCGGGCGCGTGCGCGAACAGGCGCGGCGCGCGCGCGGTGCGGCTCATGCCGTGCCACTGGTCGCGCAGGCGTCCGGTGTTGAGCGAGAGCGGGTGGCGCGCGTCCGGCGCCTCGGCCACCGCGCGATACGGCAGGGCCGCGAAGCGCGCGCGCCCGTCGGGCGTGGCGAAGCGGCCGTCGGCATACAGGCGCGCGCGCCCCGCCGCGGCGCCGGCGGGGAACGGCCATTGCTGCGGGCCGTCCGCGTCGAGGCGGGCATACGAGAGCCCGGTGATGTCGAGGTCGCGTCCGCGCGTGGACGCGCGATGGTCGTTCCAGACCGCTTCGGCGCTGTCCCAGTCGAACCTGGCGGCGCGCGGCGGACCCAGCCGGGCGAGCAGGCGGCGCGCGAAGTCGGCGCCGATGCGCCAGTCTTCGCGCGCCTCGCCCGGCGGCGCGACGGCGGCGCGCACGCGCGAGATGCGCCGTTCGGAATTGGTCACCGTGCCGCTCTTCTCGCCCCAGGTGGCGGCGGGCAGCAGCACGTCCGCGTGCGCGGCGGTGGCGGTGTCGGCGAAGGCCTCCTGCACGACCACCAGTTCGCAGCGCGCCAGCGCGGCGGCCACCAGCGCC
Organism: Burkholderiales bacterium; assembly: GCA_016790695.1. GTDB lineage: Bacteria > Pseudomonadota > Gammaproteobacteria > Burkholderiales > JAEUOS01 > JAEUOS01. The sequence continues at coordinate 67,416 of JAEUOS010000001.1, read as the reverse complement.
TGGTCGGGCAGGCTCTGCGCCGGGTTGGTGCAGGCGATCCACAGCGCCTTGATGCGGCCCGCGGCCGCGGCCTCGAACAGTTCGACGGCCGTCAGGCCCGGCGCCGCCGGCACGCGGTCGACCCCCCAGTGCGCGGCAAGCTCGGCACGGTCCGCCGCGCTCGCGAGGTCGCGATGCGCGGCGGCGAGGTTGGCCATGCTGCCGGTCTCGCGCCCGCCCATCGCGTTGGGCTGGCCGGTGAGGGAGAAGGGGCCGGCGCCCGGCCTGCCGATCTGCCCGAGCGCCAGGTGCAGGTTGATCAGCGTCGCGTTCTTGGCGGTGCCGTCGCTGCTCTGGTTCAGTCCCTGGCAGTACAGCGACAGGAAGGCGCCGGCCGCGCCGATCCAGCGCGCCGCGCGCACGACGTCGTCGGCGGCGAGTCCGGTGATGCGCGCCGTGCGCTCGGGCGTGAACTCGCGCACGGTCTCGCGCAGCGCGGCGAAGCCGGTCGTGTGCGCGGCGACGAAGCGCTCGTCGACGAATCCCTCCCACAGCGCGACGTGCAGCAGGCCGTGATGCAGGGCGACGTCGGTGCCGGGCAGGAGCGCCAGGTGCAGGTCGGCGGCGGCGGCGGTCTCGGTGCGGCGCGGGTCGGCGACGATCACGCGCATCTGCGGCCGCCGCGCGCGCGCGTCCTCGAGGCGGCGGTAGAGCACCGGATGGGCCCAGGCCGTGTTCGAACCGGTGATCAGGACGCAGTCGGCGTGATCGAGGTCGGCGTAGCAGGCGGGCGGCGCGTCGGCGCCCAGGGTCATCCGGTAGCCGGCCACCGCCGACGACATGCACAGGCGCGAGTTGCTGTCGATGTTGTTGGTGCCGACCGCCGCGCGCGCGAGCTTGTTGAAGACGTAGTAGTCCTCGGTGAGGAACTGTCCGGAGACGTAGAAGCCCACCGCGTCCGGCCCGTCGGCGGCGACGATGTCGGCCCAGCGCGCCGCGACGAAGTCGAGCGCCTCGTCCCAGCCCGCGCGCCGGCGCGGGTCGGCGCGCCGGACGCGCAGTTCCGGGTGCAGCGCGCGCGCCGGCAGCGTCGTCGCCGGGTCGGCGGTCAGGTGCAGGGTGCTGCCCTTGGTGCACAGGCGGCCGAAATTGGCGGGGTGATCGGGGTCGCCGCGCACCGAGACGATGCGGCCGGCCGCCGTGCCGACCACGATGCCGCAGCCGACGCCGCAGTACGGGCAGGCGGTGCGCGTTTCGGCGATCGCCGCGTCGCTCATCGTGCTGCCCCGGGCCGGCGTGCCGCCCGCCTCAGGCCGCCGCGGCGCCGTCGCCGCCGAGGTCGGCTGCGCGCAGGCACACCTGGCCGTCGACCACGCGCACCGCGAAGCGCGCGGCGCATCCGGTGTCGGGCGCCTGCGCGCGGCCGTCGCCGAGGCCGATCTGCCAGTTGTGCAGCGGGCAGGCGACCGTCTCGCCGTGGACGATGCCCTGCGACAGCGGCCCGCCCTTGTGCGGGCAGCGGTCGAGGAGCGCGAACACGCCGCCGGCGGCGGTGCGGAAGATCGCGATGTCGCCGCCGGCGGGGCGGGCCAGCACCCGCGCGCCGCGCAGCGGCACGTCGTCGACGCTGCAGACGCCCTGCCAGTGCTCAGCCGTCGACATCGGCGACCTCCGCGGCGGCAAGCGGCGCGAACTGGCGCAGGTCGACCCGCGCCGCCGGGGCCTCGTGCCACGGATCGGGCTCGCCGTCGAGCGCGAACTGCAGGCGCTGCCAGAGCGCGGCCCGGCTCTCGCCTTCCTCGATCACGCGGCGCTTGACGTGCTCGAGCCCGACGCGGGCGACGTAGTGCACGGTGCGCTCGAGATACCAGCCTTCCTCGCGGTAGAGCTGGAGGAAGGCGCCGGCGGTCTCGAGCACCTCCGCGGCGGTCCTGACCTTGCAGAGGATTTGCGCGACCTCGGTCTTGATGCCGCCGTTGCCCGCGACATAGATCTCCCAGCCGGAATCCACGCCGATCACGCCGACGTCCTTGATGCCGGCCTCGGCGCAGTTGCGCGGGCAGCCCGACACCGCGAGCTTGACCTTGTGCGGCGCGTACATGCGCCAGAGCGCACGCTCCAGGCGCTTGCCCATGTCGGTCGAGTCCTGGGTGCCGAAGCGGCACCACTCGGAGCCGACGCAGGTCTTGACCGTGCGCAGCGCCTTGGCGTACGCGTGTCCCGACGGCATGGCGAGGTCGCGCCAGATCGCCGGCAGGTCCGCCTTCCTCGCGCCGAGCAGGTCGATGCGCTGGCCGCCGGTGACCTTGACGGTGCGGATCGCGTACTTCTCGGCGACGTCGGCGATGCGGCGCAGTTCGGCCGGCGTGGTCTCGCCGCCCCACATGCGCGGGATCACCGAGAAGCTGCCGTCCTTCTGGATGTTCGCATGCGCGCGCTCGTTGATGTAGCGCGACTGCGGGTCGTCGACCGCCTCCTTCGGCCAGGTGGAGATCAGGTAGTAGTTGAGCGCCGGCCGGCAGGTGGCGCAGCCGTCGGGCCGCTGCCACTCGAGGAAGGCCATCGCCTCGGGGATCGAGAGCAGGCGCTGCGCGCGGATCGCGCGCCGCACCTCCTCGTGCGAGCGCTCGGTGCAGCCGCACATCGCCTTCTGCGCCGGCGCGGCCGAATAGTCGCCGCCGGCCGTGGCCATCAGGATCTGCTCGACCAGGCCGGTGCACGAACCGCACGAGGCCGAGGCCTTGGTGTGCCGGCGCACGTCCTCGAGGGTGAACAGGCCCTGCGCCTTGATCGCCGCGACGATGGTCCCCTTGCACACGCCGTTGCAGCCGCACACCTCGGCGTCGTCGGCCATCGCCGCGGCGCGGCTCTGGCCCTGGTGGCCGGTGTCGCCGAGGTTGGTCTCGCCGAACATCAGCGCGTCGCGGATCTCCCCCACCGGGCGCGCCTCGCGCAGCAGCCGGAAGTACCAGGCGCCGTCGGCGGTGTCGCCGTACAGGCACGCGCCGACCAGCCGGTCGTCGCGGATCACCAGCTTCTTGTAGACCCCGCCCACCGGGTCCGCGAGCGTGATCTCCTCCTTGCCGGCGCCGCCCATGAAGTCGCCGGCCGAGAACAGGTCGATGCCGGTGACCTTGAGCCGGGTCGAGGTGACCGAGCCGGTGTAGCGGGCGATGCCGTGCCCGGCCAGGTGGTTGGCGCACACCCGGGCCATCTCGAACAGCGGCGCGACCAGGCCGTAGACGACGCCGCGATGGCTGACGCATTCGCCGACCGCGTAGATGCGCGGGTCGAAGGTCTGCAGCGTGTCGTCGACGCGGATGCCGCGCTCGGCGGGCAGGCCGGCGTCGCGCGCGAGCGCGACGCTCGGGCGGATGCCGACGGCGACCACGACCAGGTCCGCCGGGATCGGGTCCATGCCGCGGACGCGCACCGCGGCGACCCGCCCGCTCTCGCCCGGCACCAGGGCCTCGGTGGCCGCGCCGGTGAGGAAGGCGATGCCGCGCGCCTCCAGCGACTGCCGGAGCAGCGCGCCGGCGGCGGCGTCGAGCTGCCGCTCCATCAGCCAGTCCGCCAGGTGCACGACCGTGACCTGCATGCCGCGCGCGGCCAGGCCGTTGGCCGCCTCGAGGCCGAGCAGCCCGCCGCCGATGACCACGGCGCGACGATGCGCGCGCGCGGCCTCGATCATCGCCTCGGTGTCGGCGATGTCGCGGTAGGCCAGCACGCCCGGCAGGCGAATGCCCGGGATGTCCGGCAGGAACGGGTCCGACCCAGTGGCGAGCAGCAGCCGGTCGTAGGGCGCCTCGCTGCCGTCCGCGCCGATCACCCGGCGGCGCGCGCGGTCGATGCGGGTGACGCGCACGCCGGCGCGGAGGGTCACGCCGTGTTCGCGATACCAGTCGTAGCCGTTGAGGACGATGGCGTCGAAGTCCTGCTCGCCCGCGAGCACCGGGGAGAGGAGGATGCGGTTGTAGTTGGGCCGCGGCTCCGCGCCGAACACGGTGACCTCGTACTTGCCGGGCGCGAGGCGCAGCAGTTCCTCGAGGGTGCGGATGCCGGCCATGCCGTTGCCGACGACGACGAGGCGGGGTTTGCTCATGGGGTGGTCTGACCTGGGGGGAGACGGGCGCGCGGGACTCAGGCGGCCGTCTTCTTCTGCTTCTGGTAGAGGAACTCGAGCACGGCCGAGCGGCAGTCGATGAACACCGGGTCGTGCGAGAGCGCGAGCCGGTCGCGCGGCCGCGGCAGCGGCACCGGCAGGATCTCGCCGATGGTGGCCGCCGGGCCGTTGGTCATCATCACGATGCGGTCCGACAGCAGCACCGCCTCGTCGACGTCGTGGGTCACCATCAGCACGGTGCTGCCGGTGGCCGCGACGATGCGCATCAGCTCGTCCTGCAGCGTGGCGCGGGTGAGCGCGTCGAGCGCGCCGAACGGCTCGTCGAGCAGCAGCATGTTGGGCTGCATCGCCAGCGCGCGCGCGATGCCGACGCGCTGCTTCATGCCGCCGGAGATCTCGCCCGGGCGCTTGTGCTCGGCGTGCGCGAGCCCGACGAGCGCGAGCGCGTCGTGGGTGCGCGCCTTGAGCCGCGCCTTCGGCTCGCTGCCGCCGAACACCCGCTCGACGGCGAGGTGGACGTTGTCGAAGCAGGTCATCCACGGCAGGAGCGAGTGGTTCTGGAACACCACCGCGCGGTCGGGCCCGGGCCCGGCGATCTCGCGCTCGGCGCACAGCAGCGCGCCGCTGGTGGGGCGCGCGAGCCCCGCGACGAGGTTGAGCAGCGTCGACTTGCCGCAGCCGGAGTGGCCGATCAGGGACACGAACTCGCCGCGCGCGACGTCGAGGTCGATGTCGCGGAGGGCGCAGAACGCGCCGTTGCGCGTGTCGAACACCATGCCGGCGCCCTGGACCGACAGGTAGCGGGCGGGGTCCTTGACCGGTGCCGGCTTGGGGGGCTGGGAGATCGGTACCATGGCGGCTCCTTGCGGGATCAGGCGTATTCGAAACGGCGCGCGAGCGCCACCATGCCGACCTCGAGCGCGAGGCCGACGATGCCGATGGTGAAGATCGCGATGATGATGTGGGCGACGTTCAGGTTGTTCCACTCGTCCCACACCCAGAAGCCGATGCCGACGCCGCCGGTGAGCATCTCGGCGGCGACGATCACCAGCCAGGCGACGCCGATCGACAGCCGCACCCCGGTGAGCACGAACGGCAGGACCGCGGGGAACAGGATCTTCGTGAACACCTTCCACTCGGAGAGGTTGAGCACCTTGGCGACGTTCATGTAGTCCTGCGGGATCTGGCGCACGCCGGCCGCGGTGTTGATGATCATCGGCCACACCGAGCAGATGAAGATGGTCCAGATCGCCGCCGGATTGGCGGCCTTGAACACCAGCAGGCCGATCGGCAGCCAGGCCAGCGGCGAGACCGGGCGCAGCAGGCTGATGATCGGGCCCGACATGTGGTCGAGGAAGCGGAAGCGCCCGATCATGAAGCCCAGCGGGATGCCGATCGCGGCGGCCAGCCCGAAGCCGATGCCGACGCGGCCGAGGCTCGCGAGCACGTTCCAGCCGATGCCCTGGTCGTTCGGGCCCTTGCGATAGAACGGGTCGCCGAAGATCGCGAGCGCCGCGTCCCACACCTTCGCCGGGCCGGGAATCGCGCTGTTGCCGTGCGCGATCATCTGCCACACGAGAACGAACACGGCGAAGCCGGCCAGCGGCGCGACCACGCGCGCGGCGCGCGCGCGGCGTTCGGCCAGGACCGATGCGGGGACCGCCGCGGGCCGCGGCGCCGGTGCCGCGGCGGACGCGGCCGGGGGCGCCGCGGCCGGCGCCGTCCCGGTGCGCGGCGTCACCGGAGCCGCGCCGTCGATCGCCCGCATCGGCGTCTTGCCGATCGCGGGATTCAGTACTGCGCTCATGCTGTCCTCCCTGGCCATCGCGGCCTCAAGCGACGTGGATCTTGAATCCGGCCGCGTACTTCTTCGGGTCCTTGCCTTCCCACACCACGCCGTCGACCAGCTTCGCGGCGCGCATCTCGCTCTTCGGCACGCTGGCCTTGGCGGCGGCCGCGGCCTCCCTGTAGAGCGCGATCTGGTTGACCTGGCGCGCGACGGCGAGATAGTCGGGGTCCTCCTTGAGCAGGCCCCAGCGCTTGTGCTGGGTCAGGAACCACATGCCGTCGGACAGATAGGGGAAGGTGACCGCGCCGTCGTTGTAGAACTTCATGTGGTTGGGATCGTCCCAGGTCTTGCCGAGGCCGTTCTGGTAGCGGCCGAGGATGCGCTGGTTGATCACGTCGACCGAGGTGTTGACGTAGGCGCGGTCGGCGACGGTCTCGGCCATCCGGTTCTTGTTCGACAGGCTGGCGTCGATCCACTTGCCGGCCTCGATGATTGCGGCGACGACCGCGCGGCAGGTGTTCGGGTTCTTCTTCACGAAGTCCAGCTGGGCGCCGAGCGCCTTCTCCGGATGGTCGCGCCAGATGTCCTGGGTGGTGGTCGCGGTGATGCCGATGCCGTCGGCGATCGCGCGGTGGTTCCAGGGCTCGCCCACGCAGTAGCCGTCCATGTTGCCGACCCGCATGTTGGCGACCATCTGCGGCGGCGGCACGGTGATCACCTTGGCGTCCTTCATCGGGTTGATGCCGTGCGCGGCGAGCCAGTAGTACAGCCACATCGCGTGGGTGCCGGTCGGGAAGGTCTGCGCGAACGTGTAGTCGCGCTTTTCCGCGGCCATCAGCTTGGCCAGGCCCGGCCCGTCGACCGCGCCCTTGTCGGCGAGCTTCTTCGACAGCGTGATCGCCTGGCCGTTGTGGTTGAGGTTCATCAGGATCGCCATGTCCTTCTTCGGGCCGCCGATCCCCATCTGCACGCCGTAGATCAGGCCCCACAGCACGTGCGCCATGTCGAGTTCGCCGTTGACGAGCTTGTCGCGCACGCCGGCCCACGAGGCCTCCTTGGTCGGGATGATCTTGACGCCGTACTTCTCGTCGATCTTGAGCACCGAGGCCATCACCACCGAGGCGCAGTCGGTGAGCGGGATGAAGCCGACCTTGACTTCCTTCTTCTCGGGCGCGTCGGAGCCGGCCGCGTAGGCCGCGCCGCGGATGCCCGGTGTCAGCATGCTCATCAGTCCTGCTCCTGTCAGGGTGGTGGCGGCGGAGAGAAAGCGCCGCCGGGTGTCGGGGGCGGCGGCGGGCGCAGCCGGCGCGCCGGTGTCGGCGGCGTTGCTTGCGGGGATGGTCATGGCGTCTTCCTTGTCACGGGCAACGAAAGCAAAAAAGGCGTGCACTCGAACCGCTCGCGGCTGCCAGGCAGCGCGCGCGACACGAATGAACGCCTTTGTCCACGGACGGCGCACCGCCGTTGGCGCGCCGTCTCTGCATGGGATCATGCAAACGCCGTGCCAGTCATCGGTCAACGGACGGCGCGAGGGCCGTCGCCGCTCGTGTTCGCCGGGCCGTCCGTGACGTCCGTGCCCGTGTTCCCGCTGGTCGGTGTCGCCTGCCGCAGCGCGCGGCCCGCAAGCGCACGCGCAGTTGCGGTGCTGCGACGCACAAAACCGGGGCGTCGCGCGCGTCAGCCGAGGAGGTCGGCCGAGTCGATCAGCGCGCGCGCGACGTCCGCCAGGCGTTGCTGCTTCTTCATCGCCTGCGAGCGCAGGACGCGGAACGCCTCGTCCTCCGCGAGGTTGCGGCGCTGCATGAGGATGCCCTTGGCGCGCTCGATCAGCGTGCGCTCGGCGAGTTTCTCGCGCGTCTGGTCGAGTTCCTCGACCAGGCGCCGGTGCGCCGCGAAGCGCGCGACGGCGACGTCGACGATCGACTTGACCCGCGAGGTGCCGAGCCCGTCGACGATGTAGGCGGACACGCCCGAGCCGATCGCGGCGGCGATGTCGTCCGCGTCGCTGTCGTCGACGAACATGACGATCGGGCGCGGCGTGTCGCGCGTGGCCAGCGCGACGTGCTCGAGCGTGTCGCGCGAGGGCGAATCGGCGCCGATGATGATCGCGTCCGGCCGGTGTTCGTCGATCGCGCGCAGCAGTTCGAGCGCGGACTCCTGGCGCACGATCAGTTCGTGCCCCGCGCCGGCCAGGCCCTGCGCCACGATGTCGGCACGCTCCGCGTTCTCGTCGACCACCAGAATGCGCATCGCGCGGCTCCTGCTACGTTGAGCAGGAGCCGATGCAACTGTCGTGCCACGGCGCGGGGCCGCTGCCGCCGCCGCGGCGGCGCGCGCGGCGCGGGCCCTGCCTACTCGACCTTGATGTTGGCCTCGCGGATGATCTTCGCGTAGCGGCCGATCTCGTCGCGGATGTAGGCGGCGAACGCCTCGGGTCCGGCGCCCGACGGTTCGAAGCCCTGGTCGCCGAGGCGCTCGCCGGCCTGCGGCGAGCGCACCGCCTTCGCCGCCTCGCCCGCCAGTCGGCTGACGATCTCGCGCGGCAGGCCCGGCGGCCCCCAGATGCCGTACCAGGACACCATCTCGAAGCCGGGCAGCCCGGATTCGGCCACCGTCGGCACGGCGGGCAGGAAGGGCACGCGCTTCGCGCCGGTGACCGCGAGCGCCTTGAGCTTGCCGCCGCGGACCAGCGGGTAGGACGACGGCAGCGGGTCGATCATCGCGCTCACCTGGCCGCCGACCAGGTCCGACAGCGCCGGCCCGGCGCCCTTGTAGGGCACGATCAGCATGTCGGCGACGCCGGCCTGGCGCTTGATGGTCTCCTCGGACAGATGCCCGGCCGAGCCCAGGCCCGAGGTCGCGAACGCATACTTCTTGACGTCGGCCTTGACCAGCGCGAGGAACTCGCGCAGGTTCGTCGCCGGCACCGACGGGTGCGCCGTCACCAGCAGCGGCACCGACCCGAGGTTGACCACCGGCGTGAAGTCCTTCTGCACGTCGTAGGGGACGTTGGGCAGGAACAGCGGGTTGGCGACGAAGATCGATGCCTGCACCAGCAGCGTGTAGCCGTCCGGCGCCGCCTTGGCGACGTGGTCGCTGCCCACCGTGCCGTTGGCGCCGGCGCGGTTGTCGACGATGAACTGCTGGCCGGTCTGCTCGCCGAGGCGCTGCGCGACCACCCGCGCGACCACGTCGACGGTGCCGCCGGGCGGGTAGGGCACGACGATGCGCACCGGCTTCGCGGGATAGGTCTGCGCGCCCGCGCCCGCGGCGAGGGCCACGAGGCCGGCGGCCAGGAAGGACTTCAGGATCGGCGTCATCGATGCTCCAGGGTCAAAAAAGGCCGCCCCCGGGCGGCCTGGTGGCGCTGCGGCGCGCGTTCAGGCAGCGCGCGCGAGCTTGGGCTCGATCGACCAGCCGTACTGCTTGTCCAGTCCCAGGTCGCGCACGATGCGCACGCCGCGCGCCAGCGCCTCGCCCTCGAGGGGCTTGAGCGGCTTGCGCAGCGCCCCCACCGGCAGCCCGACCGCGCGCATCAGGCTCTTGATCGCGACCGGGTTGATCGCCGAGTAGTTGAAGTGCAGGAGCGGCAGCACGCGCAGGTAGGTGTCGCGGAAGGTCGCGGCCTCGGCATAGCTCTTCCACGGCGCCGAGATCGCCGCCATCTCGGCCGGCATGATGTTGCCGCCCATGTTGGCGGTGCCGTGCCCGCCCAGCGACATGGTCGGCACCACCAGGCCCAGGCTCGGCGAATCGCAGCACATCACCGTGACGTCCGGTCGCGCCGCGAGGATCTGCGCGACCTGGCCGACGCGCGTGGTCGATTCCTTGTGGATCACGTAGTTCGGATGCCTGAAGATGCGCAGCAGGTGATCCCAGTGCAGATCGGTCTTGATGCGCGGCGGGTTGTTGTAGATGCCCAGCGGCAGGTCGGTGGCGTCGGCGACTTCCAGGAAGAACGCCTCGATGTCGTCTTCCGGGCCGCAGATGTAGGGCGGCGCCGCGATGATGGCGCCGTCGCCGCCGTTGGCGCGGGCCCACTTGATGTTGTCGATCACCTGCTCGGGCGTGTTGCCGGTGCAGCCGTAGAAGAAGTGCATGCCGGCCGGCTTCATCTTCGCCGTCTCGACCACCAGCGTCTTCTTCTCCTCCGGCGTCAGCAGCGACGGCTCGCCGGTCGAGCCCATGAACAGCATGGCGACCGTGCCGTTGCGGCGCTGGAAATCGATCAGCTCGCGAAACGCGCCGAAATCGATGCCGCCCTGGGCGTTGAACGGGGTGACGGAGGCGACGAAGGAACCTTCGATGCGCAGTTTGGACATGGAAACCTCCCGGCGGAAGAACAGGGCGCCGGAATCCCCGGCCGCAATGCAGCATTATCCACCCGAAACGGGCTTCGCGGCGGGCGCAGGCATAATGTCCGCCAACCACGCGGAGGTTCGATGAAGGGTCGTCGCCAGGCGGTACTCGCGATCGGCGCGGGCATGCTTGCCGGCCCGCTGTCTTGCGCGGTGCGCGCACAAGGCGCGCGCACCGCGCGCATCGGCATCTTCGGGCCCGGATCGGCGGCCGGCAACGCCGAATGGCTGGTGTCGTTCGCCGGACAGATGCGCGCCCTGGGCTACGTGGAAGGCAGGAACCTCACGATCGAGGCGCGCTGGGTGGAGGGCGGGGGCGACGCGCTGCCCCGGCTCGCCGCCGAACTGCTCGCGCTCAACGTCGATGTCATCGTTGCGGTGCAGACCCCGTTCGCGCTGGCCGCCAAGCGGGCGACCGCGACGATCCCGATCGTGATGGCCCCGACGGCCGATCCGGTGGCGACCGGCCTGGTGGCGAGCCTGGCGCGCCCCGGCGGCAATGTGACCGGCGTGTCCGCGGCAGTGGGGGAACTGGCGGGCAAGACGCTCGAGCTCCTCAAGGACATGATGCCCGCCGCCAGGCGCATCGGCGTGCTGGCCAACGCGGATGACTCGTTCACACGGATCTTTCTCGAGCACGTGGAGGCGGCCGGTCGCCGGTTGGGCGTCACGCTCATGGTCCATGCGGTGCGGGGCCCGGACCAGCTGGAGGCAGCCGTCGAGACCCTGGCGAAGGCACGGGTCGACGCGCTGGTCGTGCAGCCCAGCCTGCCGCAGCGACGCGTGGCCGAACTGGCGCAACGGCATCGCCTGCCGGCGGGCGCACCCGGGCAATTGTTCTCGAATGTGGGCGGCCTCCTGTCCTATTCGAGTTCCAGGGAAGAACAGGCGCACCTGGCGGCCTACTACGTGGACCGGATCATGAAGGGCGCGAAGCCGGCGGATCTGCCGGTGCAGCAGCCGCGCAAGTTCGAGATCGCGCTCAACCTGAAATCGGCCAAGGAGATCGGCCTCGCGGTTCCGCCGGCGTTTCTCGCGCGCGTCGACAGGGTGTTCGAGTAGGGCCGTGCAGGCCGCGCATCGCGGGCCCGCGATCCGCTGATCCGGCCCGCCTTCGCCGCGACCGCGCCTCGGGCCGCCCCGCGCTCAGTCGATGACGCGCGTGACGCTGAGCAAGAATGCCTCCGGGAACCTGATGCCGAGCGCCGTGGCGGTCTTCATGTTCACCGCCAGATCGAACTTGGTCGGCTGTTCGATCGACAGATCGCCCGGCTTCGCCCCCTTCAGGATCTTGTCGACGTAGGCGGCGGCGCGGCGAAAGTTGTCCGCGAACGAGGTGCTGTAGGCCATCAGTCCGCCGGCCTCCACCCACAGGCTGCCGGCGAACATGGCCGGCAGCTTCTGGCGCGCCAGATGGTCGGCGATCGCCTGGCGCTGGTTGTTGGTGAAGGCGTCGAAGGTCACCGCACAGGCCTGCGCACCGATTGCGGTGGCGCGCCTGATCGCCGGCTCGATGTCGGCCGGCTGCCTGAGATCGAGTGGCGTCACGCTGATGCCGAGGCGCGGAGCGACCGTCCGGATTTCCTTCAGCTGCGAGACGGCGCCCTGATCGTTGGGCGCATAAAGCAAGGCGACATGCGTCACGCGCGGCAGTACTTCCTTGAGCAACTGCAGGCGCTTGCCCCACAGTTCGGTGGTCATGCTGGTGAGGCCGGTGGCGTTGCCGCCGGGTTTGCGCAGGTTCTCCGCCAGGCCGGCGCCGACCGGATCCTGGGTGATGGCGAACACGATCGGAATGGCTTTCGTCCTTTGCGCCATCAGGCGCGAACTGCCGTCGGCGACGCCGAGCAGCAGGTCGGGGCCGCTTGCGATCAGTTCGTCGGCCATGCCGGGCGCGGACGCCAGGACACCCTTGCCGTCGCGCACGTCGAGCACGTAGTCGCGCTCGTCAACCCAGCCGAGCTCCTGCATGCCGGCGCGGAACGCGGCGAGAAACGGGGCATCGGCCTGCGCGCCGCCGATGGCCAGGAAGCCGATCCGGCGCGGCCGGCGCGCGGTTTGCGCAACGGCAGGCAATGGCCCGGCGAATGTCGCAAGCAATCCAAGCACCGCGTTGCGCCTGTCCATCGATCCCTCCCCCTCTCGACGAGAAAGCCCGACCGCCGCCGTCGCATCGCAGCCCCGCGAGTCTAACAACATTGGCGCCGACGCTCGTTGGCGCCGGGTCGCATCGTGCATCGTGCAGCGGCCGGCCCGCCGCGCGCGCTAAACTCGCGCGGTCGCATCATCGAGGCGGAGTGCGCCGTGGACATGGGCATCAGGGGCCGGCGCGCGCTGGTATTCGGCGGCAGCCGCGGCATGGGTCGCGCGGCCGCGCAGTGCCTCGCCGCCGAGGGCGTGCAGGTGACCATCGCGGCACGCAATCCCGATACGCTCGCGCAGGCCGCCGCGGCGATCGCGGCGGCGACCGGCGTGCCGGTCACGCCGGTGGTGGCCGATCTCACCACGGTGGCGGGGCGCGCCGCCGCCCGCGCCGCCTGCCCCGACCCGGACATCCTGGTCAACAACGCCGACGGTCCCAGGCCGGGCGATTTCCGCAACGTCGGGCGCGAGGAATGGATCGCCGCGCTCGACTCGATGATGCTGGGGCCGATCGAGATGATCCGCGCGGTGGTCGACGGCATGATCGCGCGCAGGTTCGGGCGCATCGTCAACATCAGCTCGCGCTCGGTGAAGACGCCGCAGGCCGAGATGCCGCTGTCGAACAGCGCGCGGCTCGGGCTGGTGGGCTTCGTCGCCGGCCTGGCGCGCCAGACGGTGCGCCACAACGTCACCATCAACAACCTGCTGCCCGGCGTGTTCGCCACCGACGCGCAGAGGAACCACATCCTCGGCATGCTCGCCGAGTCGGGCAAGACCTACGAGCAGCTCTGGGAGGAGCGCGGCCGCGGCAATCCGGCGGGGCGCTACGGCCGCGCCGAGGAAGCGGGCGCCTGCATCACCTTCCTGTGCTCGGCGCACGCCGGCTACATCACCGGGCAGAACCTGATGATCGACGGCGGCGGCTATCCCGGCACGTTCTGAGGGCGTGCCGGCGATGACCAGCGGACGATTCCAGCAGCTCGCGCACTGGGGGGCCTACACCGCGGTGGTCGAGAACGGGCGCCTCGCCGCCTGCGAGCCGTTCGCGCGCGACCCGGCGCCGTCGCCGATGCTCGCGGCGATCCCGGCGATGGTGCATTCGCCGCTGCGCGTGCAGCGGCCCGCGGTGCGCACGGGCTGGCTCGCGCGGCGCGCGACGGGCGGCCGCGGCGCCGACGGCTACGTCGAGGTGTCGTGGGACCGGGCCCTGTCGCTGGTGGCCGAGGAGCTCGCGCGCGTGCGCGCCGAACGCGGGCCGGAGGCGATCTTCGGCGGTTCCTACGGCTGGTCGTCCGCCGGGCGCTTCCATCATGCGCGCACCCAGGTGCGGCGCTTTCTGTTTTCCGGCGGCGGCTGCACCGATGCCGTGGGCAACTACAGCTGGGGCGCCGCGCAGTTCCTGCTGCCGCACGTGATCGGCACCCACGAGCCGGTGTCGGGCCGCGTCACCGACTGGAACAGCGTGATCGGCAGCACGCGGCTCGTCATCGCGTTCGGCGGCCTGGCGCTGAAGAACGGCCAGGTCACCTCGGGGGGCGCCGGCGCGCACACCATGGAGGCCTGGCTGCGCCGCGCGCGCGCGGCCGGCATCGCGTTCGTGGTGATCAGCCCGGACCGTGCCGACACGCCCGCCTTCCTCGAGGCGCAGTGGCTCGCGCCGCGGCCGAACACCGACACCGCGCTGCTGCTCGGCATGGCGCACACGCTGCTCGCCGAGGGCCTGCATGCGCGCGCGTTCCTCGACAGCCATTGCAGCGGCTTCCCGACCTTGGCGCGCTATCTGGCGGGGACCGACGACGGCCGGCCGAAGGACGCGGACTGGGCTGCGGCGATCTGCGGCATCGATGCCGCGACCATCCGCGCCCTCGCGCGCCAGGCCGCCGCGACGCGAACGCTGCTCACCATGGCCTGGGCCCTGCAGCGCGCGCATCGCGGCGAGCAGCCGTACTGGGCGCTGGTCGCGCTGGCCGCGATGCTGGGGCAGATCGGCCTGCCCGGCGGCGGCTTCGCCTTCGGGCACGGCTCGATGAACGGCGTCGGCAATCCGCGCCGCGACGTGCCGTCGCCGGAGTTCCCGAGCGGTCCGAATCCCGCGGGCCGCGCGGTTCCGGTGGCGCGCCTGACCGACATGCTCGAACGGCCGGGCGCCGCGTTCGACTTCAACGGCCGGCGCGACACCTACCCGGACATCGACCTCGTCTACTGGGCGGGCGGCAATCCGTTCCACCATCACCAGGACCTGAACCGCCTGGTGCGGGCCTGGGACAAGCCGTCAACGATCGTGGTGCACGAAAGCTGGTGGACGCCCGCCGCGCGCCGCGCCGACATCGTGCTGCCGGCCACCACGCCGCTCGAGCGCGACGACATCGGCGGCTCGTCGCGCGACGCCTACCTCTTCGCGATGCAGCGCGCGATCGCGCCGGTCGGGGCCGCGCGCGACGACGTCGACATCTTTCGCGAGCTCGCCGCGCGCGCCGGCCACGAGGACGCGTTCACCGCGGGGCGCGACACGCCGGGCTGGCTGCGCGAACTGTGGCGCCGGGTGGTCGAGGGGGCGGGCGCGGCGGGCGCGGACCTGCCCGACTACGACGCCTTCGTCGCGCGCGGCTGGGTCGAGCTGCCGGCGCCGGCGCGCGATCACGTGATGTTCGAGGCGTTTCGCGCCGACCCGGCGGCGCATCCGCTGCGCACGCCGTCGGGCCGGATCGAACTGGCGTCGGCGACCATCGCCGCCTTCGGCTACGCGGACTGCCCGCCGCATCCGGCGTGGCTCGCGCCGGCCGAATGGCTGGGCGACGCGGCCGCGCGCGCGTTCCCGCTGCACCTGGTGACCGTGCAGCCGCGCGACCGCCTGCACAGCCAGATGGATCCGGGCCCGCTGTCGCAGGCCGGCAAGGTCGCCGGGCGCGAGCGGCTGCGCATCCATCCCGACGACGCGCGGGCGCGCGGCCTGGCCGACGGCGCGCTCGCGCGCGTGTTCAACCGCCGCGGCGCGTGCCTGGCCGGCGTCGCCGTCGACGCGGCCGTGCGTCCCGGCGTGGTGGTGATGGCCACCGGCGCCTGGTACGACCCCGGCCCCGACGGGCTCGAGCGCGGCGGCAATCCCAACGTGCTCTCGCTCGACGTCGGCACCTCGTCGCTGACCCAGGGGCCGAGCGCGCTGTCGGTGCTGGTCGAGGTCGAGCGCTGGAACGGCGCCGCGCCCGCGGTCGAGGCCTACCGGCCGCCGCCCCTCGCGCGCGAGGACGCCGTGCCGCCGCCGGCCCGGCAGGACGACGGCGCACCGCCCCGCTAGCGTCCGCCGCGCAGGTGCCGGAGCGGCAGCGCCGGGCTCGACTTGACCTCCTTGAGCGAGAAGCTGGTGCGCGTGTCCTTGACGCCGGGCAGGGCCATCAGCACGTCGAGCGCGAACTTCGAGAACGTCTCCAGCGACTCGCTCATCACGACCAGCATGAACGCGCCCTCGCCGGAGATCACGTGGCAGGCGACGATCTCGTCCAGGTCGGCGATCGCCTCCTCGAAGCGGCGCTCCATCGCCGGCGTGTGGCGCTCGATGTCGATGCGCACGAAGGCGGTCACGCCCAGGCCCAGGGCCTTGCGGTTGAGTTCCGCGCGGTAGCCGGCGATCACGCCGGACTCCTCGAGGCGCTTCAGGCGCCGCCAGCACGGCGAGAGCGACAGGCCGACCTTCTCGGCCAGCTCGGCGTTGGTGAGTCGGCCGTCGCTCTGCAGGGCGTCGAGGATGCGCAGGTCGGTGCGGTCGAGGGACGGGTGGGCGGTCGAAGGCGACATGGTTTTTCCCGAAAGCGGCGATGATGCGATGCAAAATGTAGCGCAATCGCGGTGCTCGGCGCAAAAATAGGAAAAACATTCCGCGCCCCGGCTTCTATACTTGCGCATCCGCCAGGCAGGCGCCGACGAAGGCGAACGCAATGAACGCACCGGTCGATCCCAAGCTCCTCGAGTCCGTCTCGCTGGAGGACAAATACACCCACGACAGCGGCACGGCCTTCATGACCGGCACGCAGGCGCTGGTGCGCCTGCCGATGCTGCAGCGCAAGCGCGACCTGGCGGCCGGCAAGAACACCGCCGGCTTCATCTCCGGCTATCGCGGCTCGCCGCTGGGCGGCTACGACCAGGCGCTGGCGAAGGCGAAGAAGCATCTCCAGGAACACCATCTGGTGTTCCAGCCGGGCGTCAACGAGGACCTCGCCGCCACCTCGATCTGGGGCACGCAGCAGGTCAACCTGTTCCAGGGCGCGCGCTACGACGGCGTGTTCGGCATCTGGTACGGCAAGGGCCCGGGCGTCGACCGCTGCGGCGACGTGTTCAAGCACGCCAACATGGCGGGCACCTCGCCCTGGGGCGGCGTGCTGGCCCTGGCCGGCGACGACCATGGCGCCAAGTCGTCGACCACCGCGCACCAGAGCGAGCAGATCTTCATCGCGGTCTCGACGCCGGTGTTCTATCCGGCCTCGGTGCAGGACATCCTCGACTACGGCATCCACGGCTTCGCGATGTCGCGCTACGCCTCGCTGTGGAGCGGCGTCAAGTGCGTGACCGACATCGTCGAGTCGGGCGCCACCGTCGACCTGTCGCCCGCGCGCGTCGCGCCGGTGCTGCCGGCGGACTTCGCGCTGCCGCCCGACGGGCTGTCGATCCGCTTCAACTTCATCGACTTCCTCGGCGAGGAGGCGCGGCTGCTCAACTACAAGCTGCCCGCCGTCAAGGCCTACGTGCGCGCCAACCGGCTCAACCGCGTGCTGTGGCGCGAGAAGCCCGGCGTCAAGCCGACGCTGGGCCTGGCGTCGGCCGGCAAGGCCTATGCGGACCTGCGCCAGGCGCTCGCCGACCTGGGCATCGACGAGACGGCGGCGGGCGAACTCGGATTGCGCCTGTTCAAGATCGCCGTCACCTGGCCGCTCGAGGAGAGCGGCGCGCGCGAGTTCGCGCAGGGCCTCTCCGAGATCCTCGCGGTCGAGGAGAAGCGCCCGCTGATCGAGTCGCAGCTCAAGGAGATCCTGTACGGCATGCCGGGCGCGCCGCGCGTGACCGGCAAGCAGGACGACACCGGCGCGCCGCTCCTGCCGCTGAACGGCGAGCTCACGCCGTCGATGATCGCGCGCGCGGTGGTCCGGCGCCTGCTGCCGCTGGCCGGCAGCGACCTGCGCGCCCGGCTCGAGGCGCGCATCGCCTTCCTCGACGCGCGCGAGGGCGCCGTCGCGAAGGCGCTGCCGGTGGCGGTGCGCACCCCGTACTTCTGCTCGGGCTGCCCGCACAACACCTCGACCCGCGTGCCCGAAGGCTCGCGCGCGCTGGCCGGCATCGGCTGCCACTACATGGCGCAGTGGATGGACCGCGAGACCGCGACGTTCACCCACATGGGCGCCGAGGGCGTCACCTGGGCCGGCGCCGCCCACTTCACCGACGAGAAGCACGTCTTCGTCAACCTCGGCGACGGCACCTACTTCCACTCCGGCCTGCTCGCGATCCGCGCCGCGGTCGCCTCGAAGGTCAACGCGACCTACAAGATCCTGTTCAACGACGCGGTCGCGATGACCGGCGGCCAGCGCCACGACGGCCCGCTCAATCCCTGGCTGATCTCGCAGCAGCTGCACGCCGAGGGCGTCAAGCCGATCATGGTGGTCACCGACGAGCCCGCGAAGTACGGTCCCGGCACGCCCTGGGCGCCCGACACCACCGTGCACCACCGCGACGAGCTCGACGCGGTGCAGAAGCGCCTGCGCGAGATGCCCGGGATCTCGGCGGTGATCTACGACCAGACCTGCGCCTCGGAGAAGCGCCGGCGCCGCAAGATCGGGCAGTTCCCCGACCCGGCCAGGCGCGCCTTCATCAACGACGCGGTCTGCGAGGGCTGCGGCGACTGCTCGGTGAAGTCGAACTGCATCTCGGTCGAGCCGCTCGAGACCGAGTTCGGGCGCAAGCGCCGGATCAACCAGTCCTCGTGCAACAAGGACTATTCCTGCGTCAACGGCTTCTGCCCGAGCTTCGTCACCGTCGAGGGCGGCGGCCTGCGGAAGCCGGCGGCGCCGAAGCTGGCGGCGAGCGCCAAGGCCGGCGCCGACGCGACCGCGATGCCGGCCTTCCCGGCGCCGGCGGTGCCCGACGTCGCGCGGCCGTTCAACATCCTGGTCACCGGCATCGGCGGCACCGGCGTGATCACCATCGGGCAGATCGTCGCGGTGGCCGCGCACATCGAGGGCAAGAGCGCGCAGGTGCTCGACATGTCGGGCCTGGCGCAGAAGGGCGGCCAGGTGACCAGCCATGTGCAGATCGCCGCTGCCGCGGACGACCTGCACGCGACCCGCGTCGGCACCGCGGCGGCCGACCTGGTGGTCGGCGCCGACCTCGTCGTCACCGCCGGCAAGGACGTGCTCTCGCGCGTCGGCGCCGGCCGCACCCGGGTGCTGGTCAACAGCACGCTCTCGCCGACCGCCGCCTTCGTCAAGGATCCGAACTGGAAGCCGCCGGTCGACGCGCTCGAGCACGCGCTCGTCGAGGCCGCGGGCCGGGACGCGGTGTCGCTGGTGCCGGCCAATCGCCTCGCCACCGCGCTGATGGGCGACGCGATCGCGACCAACATGTTCATGCTCGGCTACGCGTTCCAGAACGGCGCGATCCCGGTCGGCGAGGCCGCGCTGATGCGCGCGATCGAATTGAACGGCGTGGCGGTCGACTTCAACAAGCGCGCCTTCGACTGGGGCCGCTACGCGGCCGTCGACGCCGCCGCCGTCGAGCGCATCGCCACCCCGGCGCAGGTGGTGTCGATCGCCGCGCTCAAGCCGGCCGCGGGCTTCGCGCGCAACCTCGAGGAGATCGTCGCGCGCCGCGTCGAATTCCTCACCGCCTACCAGGACGCCGCCTACGCGAAGCGCTACGCCGATTTCGTCGAGACGGTGCGCCAGGCCGAGGCGGCCAAGGTCGGCGGCACGCGCCTGGCCGAGGCGGTCGCGCGCTACTGCTTCAAGCTCATGGCCTACAAGGACGAGTACGAGGTCGCGCGCCTGTACGCGGACCCGGCGTTCATGGAGAAGGTCCGCGGCCAGTTCGACGGCGACTACAAGCTCCGGTTCCACCTCGCGCCGCCGCTCCTGGCGCGGCGCAACGACAAGGGCGAGCTCGTCAAGAAGGCCTACGGGCCGTGGGTGTTCAAGGCCTTCGGCCTGCTGGCGAAGCTCAAGGGCCTGCGCGGCACGGCCTTCGACATCTTCGGACGCACCGAGGAGCGGCGCACCGAGCGCGCGCTGATCGGCGCCTACCAGGCCACCGTGTCCGGGCTCCTCGGCGGTCTGTCGAAGGAGAACATCGACACCGCCGTGGCGATCGCCTCGATCCCCGAGGAGATCCGCGGCTACGGGCATGTCAAGGAGCGTCACCTCAAGGCGGCGCAGGCCAAGGAGGCCGCGCTGCTCGAGGCCTGGCGCAACCCGGGCCGGGCGGCGCGGGCGGCGTGACGCCCGGCGCCGTCCGCGCGGCGCGGCGATGAATCAGGCGGCGGCCCGCGCGCGGCTGCCGGCCGGGTTGGGCAGGAACCAGGCCGCCAGGCCGATCGCCGGCAGGTAGGCGCAGAGCTGGAACACCAGCACGATGCCGTGGCTGTCCGCGAGCCGGCCCATCGCCGCGGCGCCGAGGCCGCCGAGACCGAAGGCCAGGCCGAAAAACACCCCGGAGACCATGCCGACCCGGCCCGGCATGAGCTCGTGCGCGTAGACCAGGATCGCCGGAAACGCCGACGCGGTCAGCAGGCCGATGATGACCGTGAGCACCGCGGTGCCGGCGAGGCTCGCGTGCGGCAGGGCCGCGGTGAACGGCAGCGCGCCGAGGATCGAGATCCAGATCATCGGCAGGCGCCCGACGCGGTCGGTGAGCGCGCCGCCGGCGACGGTGCCGACCGCGACGGCGGCCATGTAGATGAACAGGTGGATCTGCGCCGTCTGCACCGGCAGGGCGAAGCGCTCGATCAGGTAGAAGGTGAAATAGGAGGTCAGCCCGGCGCTGTAGACGTTCTTCGACAGGACCAGGAGCATGAGGATGGTGAAGAGGAAGCCGACGCGCGCGTGCGGCGCCGGCGGCGCGCCGGCGTGCGCATGCACTGTCGGATGCGCCTGCCGCAGCCGCGCCGCGTACCACCGGCCGACGCGGGCCAGGATGATCATGCCGAGGAGCGCGAACAGCGCGACCCAGGCGATCGCGCCCTGGCCGCGCGGCAGCACGATGAAGGCCGCCAGCAGCGGGCCGAACGCGCTGCCGAGGTTGCCGCCGACCTGGAACAGCGCCTGCGCGGTGCCATAGAGCCCGCCGGAGGCGATGCGCGCGACCCGCGACGCCTCGGGGTGGAACACCGCCGAGCCGCTGCCGATGAGCGCCGCGGCGACGAGCACCATCGGGAAGCTGTCCGCGCGCGACAGCAGGAGGAGCCCGACGGCCGTGGCTGCCATGCCGACGGCCTGCGAATACGGCTGCGCACGGCGGTCGGTGTAGATGCCGATCGTCGGCTGCAGCAGCGAGGCGGTGAGCTGGAAGGCCAGCGTGATGATCCCGATCTGGGTGAAGTCGAGCTGCAGCTGCTGCTTCAGCATCGGATACAGCGCCGGGATCAGCGCCTGCATCAGGTCGTTGAGCAGATGGCTGAACGACAGCGCGAGGATGACCGGGAACACCGCCGCCTGCGGACCGGCGGGAACGGGGGCCTGGGCGGGCGTCGCGGCGGACATCGGCGGGAGGAGGCGTCGCGGCCGGCGCGTCGCCGGCGATGCGGGCTCAGTCGACCTTGATGTTGGCCGCCCTGATGATCCGGCCGTACTTCGCGTAGTCGCGCTGCATCACCTCGCCGAACTGCTCGGGCGTCCCGGTCACCGGGTCGACGCCGGTCTCCTGGAATTTCTGGCGCACCTCCGGCGACTGCAGCACCGCGTTGACCTCGCGGTTCAGGCGCGCGACGATCTCCTTCGGCGTGCCGGCGGGCATCACGATGCCCTGCCAGGTGACCATCTCGAATCCCGGGATGAACTCGCTCAGCGCGGGCAGGTCGGGGAACGGCTGCTGCCCGCGCGCCGGGTTGAGCATGGCGATCGGCTTGATCTTGCCCGCGCGGATCTGCGGCGCGGCGGTGTTGGAGACGTCGATCATCAGGTCGACGTGCCCGCCGAGGAGGTCGGTCAGCGCCGGGGCCGAGCCCTTGTAGGACACCACGGTCACGTCGAGCTTGCCCTCGGACTTGAGCACCTCGCAGCCCAGGCCCAGGAGGATCGACCCGCCCCAGGCGCACTTGACCTTGCCCGGGTTGGCGCGCGCGTGCGCGACGACCTCCTGCAGCGTCGACGGCGCGAAGCGCGTGCTGGCCACCAGCATCGCCTGCAGCCGGTTCATCTGGGCCACCGGCACCAGGTCCCTGAGCGGGTCGTAGTTCACCTTGTACAGGTGCGGGTTGGTCACCAGCGCCGCAACCGCGAAGAGCATGGTGTAGCCGTCGGGCGCGGCGCGCGCGCCCGCCTCGAAGCCGATGTTGCTGTTGGCGCCCGGCCGGTTGTCGATGACCACCGACTGGCCGAGGCGCTCGGCGAGCGGCGTCGCGATCTGCCGCGCCACCGTGTCCCCCGGGCCGCCGGGCGGGAACGGCACGATCCAGCGGACCGGCTTCGACGGCCACGACTGCGCGGCCGCGGCGCCGGCGAGCGCGACAAGGGCGAAGGCGAGCGAACGGGCGAGCCCGCGACAGGTGCGCATCATGTCAGTCGTCCTTGTGGCGGTTGGCCGGTTCCGCGAACAGGCTCGGGGCGAGGAAGGTCAGGCGCTCGGCGGGCCAGGCATCCTCGATGTCGTTGCCGTCCCAGCCGAGGTCGCCGGGAATCGAGGCTTCCATGCACATCAGCGCGAGGTCGAACAGCCGGCGCTCGGGCGCGTCGAGCGCGTCCGGATCGGCGGTCGGGATGCGGTTCAGGAAGTCGACGATCGCCTCGATCTGCGGAAACACCGCGGCGACGAAGCGATCGAGCTCGCGCGCGGGCGTCGCGACGCGCTTGTTGAAGCGGCCCGCCTCGTGCGGGATCGACCAGTCGGCGACCCAGGGCTCGAGCGCGCGGAACGGCGGCGGCAGGGTGGTCTTCACAGTTCGCCTCCGAGCATCCGGGCGCTGACCTTGTAGTGGTGGCGCAGCGCCATCTCCTGGCGCGACAGCACCACCTCGCGCATCGCGCCGGTCGACAGCGCGGCCTGCTGCGCCTCGAGCGTGTTGAGGTCCTCGCGGAACACGTCGCGCACGCGCGCGCGGAAGTACGACCGGCTCAGGCGCTCGCCCAGGTTCTTCGCCTTGTAGGCCCAGGCCTGGTTGAGGATCAGCGTGCGCCCGGCGTCGATCGGCCAGTAGGTGATCTCGTTCTGCCAGCAGTTGCCCTGCAGCATCACGAGGTTGGGAAAGAACTCGACCACGTCGAACGCCCACTTGTCGTGGCGCGCGGCGTTGACGCCGGGCGGCAGCGCCGAGGAGTCGAAGTCGAACGCCGGGATCATCAGGCGCCCGTACTTCGCGGCGACCTTCTCCCCGCGCACGAACACCTTGTCCGGATTGCCGGGCGCGGAGTAGCGGTGGTGGCGCTCGAGGATCTCGATGTGCGGCCGATGGCGCTCCGGGTTGGTGCGACCGCCCTGGTAGTCGCGCGCGGTGCTCTTGTGCAGGTACAGCGTGTGGTAGCCCTCGGTGAAGGCGTTGACCGCGAGGTGCCAGTTGGCGTGGACCACCGCCTTGAACGCCGCGACCTTCTCGCGCTCCTCGAAGTAGCCGTCGTACTGGCCGTGCAGGTCGCCGAGCCACTCGGCGAGCGAGCAGTGCGGCTCCTCGGCGAGGTTGATGAAGATCATCGTGTTCCAGACCGCGCTGTGCACCGGGATCAGGCCGAGCGCGCTCTTGTCGCAGTCCTCGAACTCCTTCTCGTCGGTGATCAGGCGCAGCGCGCCGTCGTTGTTGAACACCCAGCCGTGGAAGTTGCAGGTGAAGTGCGACTTGCAGCCGGCGCCGCCGCGCTCGAGCTTGTTGCCGCGGTGCCGGCAGATGTTGTGGAACACGCGCACCCGGTCGTCCTGGCCGCGCACCACCAGCAGCGACATGCTGAAGGTCGGGATGTCGTAGACGAAGTAGCTGCCCTTCGCCGGCAGGTCCTGCGTGTGGCCGATCGCGAGCCAGGCGCGGCGCCAGATGCGCTCGCGTTCGAGGGCGTAGTGCTCGGGCGCGATCTGCGCGGCGACGTCGATGCGCGCCGGCAGGTCGGCGATCGTGCCGCGGAACAGCGATTCGGTGGTCGCGGACATCCGGTCTCCCATGCGTTGTTGCAGCCCCGCTGCCGCGGTGCCGGCGCGCGGCCGGGCGGCCGCGCACAGCGGCTCAGTATCTCCGCGCACCCGCCGTGCCGTCAACGCCGCCGTCGGGCGGGGCGTCGCGCCCGTCGCCGACCGCGGCGCGATAGCGCGACGGCGGCCTGCCGGCGTGGCGCCCGAAGAACCGGCTGAAGTAGGCGGGGTCCTCGAAGCCCAGGTCGCGCGCGACCGCCTCGACCGTGGCCCCCGAATAGGCGAGCGCGCGGCGCGCCTCGAGCAGGAGGCGCTCGTGCAGCAGCGCGAGCGCCGGCTGCCCGGTGGTGGCGCGGCAGACGCGGCTCAGATGGTCCGCGGTGACGCCCAGCGCATCGGCGTAGAACGCGAGCTGATGCCGGCGCCGGAAATGCAGTTCGATCAGCGCGCGGTAGCGGTGCGTGAGCGCGTCGCGTGCGGCCTGGCGCTGCAGCGGGCCGTCCGCCGCGCCGCCCTGGCGCAGCACCCACACCACGAGCAGCGTGGCGAGCGCCGCGAGCGCCTCGGCGCGCCCGGGCCGGCTCTGGCCGAATTCCTCGGCGATGCGCGCGAACAGCAGCGCGCACGCGTCGACATCGGGCGCGACCGCCTCCCTGCCGAGGATGATCGAGCGCGTCAGGCGCGCGGCAAGGGCCGGCGACGGGGCCAGCGCCTGCGCCAGCGCCGGCGTCGGCACGGTGACCTGCTGGCCCGCGCTGTCGGCCGCATACGCGAAGCCGTGCACGGTGCCGGGGGCGATCATCCACAGGGCGGGCGCATCGAGCCGATGCGCGGTGCCGTCGATGGTGGCGCGGACGCGGCCGCTGGCCAGCAGGTGGATCTGGTGCAGGCCCTGATGCCGGTGTGCCGGAATCGTCCAATCGTGCAGGCGTCCGCGCACCGCGATGGTCTCGTGGTGCAGCCAGTCGTCGGGCTGGAAATGGCGCACCTCGCGGTAGGCGACGACCTGGGGGGCGGCAGCGGGGGGCATGGGCGGGCGACGCGGGCGCGGCGGGAGAACCTTGGCCGGAAATGTACAAGGCGGGTCGGGATTCGTCCATGGCCTTCGCGCGGGCCGCCGCGTATCGTGCGGCGACGATGACGGCAGGTGCCGTCGTTCCCAGACGAGGAGACCACGATGGATCGCCAACGCCGCATCCTGCTCGCCGCCGCCGGGGCCGGCGTCGCCCTGGCCGCAACGCGCACGGCGTGCGCGCAGCTTGCCGGCACCGCCAGCATCATTTCCGGCTTTCCCGCCGGCGGCATGGGCGATGCGATCTCGCGGCCGCTGGCCGAGCGCCTGCGCGGCCGCTATGCGGCCAACGTGATCGTCGAAGCCAGGGTCGGCGCCGGCGGACGCATCGCGGTGGACTACGTGCGCCGCGCCGCGCCCGACGGGCTCACCATCCTGCAGATTCCGAGTTCGATCATGGTGCTCTACCCGCACATCTACAAGAAGCTCTCCTACGACCCGCTCGCCGACTTCATTCCGGTCACATCGACGGCGACCTATGACATCTCGTTCACGGCCGGCCCCGGCCTGCCGGCGGAGATCCGCACGGTGGCGGACTACCTGCGCTGGGCCAGGGCCAATCCGAAGCTCGCCAGCTACGGCGTGCCGGCGGCCGGGTCGGCGCTCAATTTCGCCGGCATGATGCTGCGGCGCGCGGAGAACTTCGAGTTCACGACCGTGGCCTACAAGGGCGGCGCGCCGCTGCTGCAGGATCTGCTGGGCGGGCAGATTCCGGTGAGCTTCAACGTGCTGGGCGAGGTGTTGCCGCACATCCGCGCCGGCAAGCTGCGCTCGCTGGCAGTGGCCACCGAGAAGCGCTCGCGCTTCCTGCCCGACGTGCCGACCTTCGTCGAACTGGGCTACAAGGATCTCCTGCTCCACGAATGGCTGGGCTGGTTCCTGCCGGCGAAGACGCCGGCCGAGACGGTACGACGCCTGAACGCGATCGTCCGCGACGGCCTCGCCTCGCCGGAACTGACCGAAGGTCTGGCCACCCGCGGCCTGGTGGCGATCCATCAGTCGCCGGAGGATTTCGCCGCCCTGGTGCGGCGCGAGCACGAGCGCTGGGGCGGCATCGCGCGCGCCACCGGCTTCGTCGCGGAGGACTGAGCGTGGCTGCCGCTGCTGGCGGAGGTGCCGACGGCGCCACCATGTTGGTGCGCTGTCTGCGCGCCGAGGGCGTCGACCACGTGTTCGGCCTGGTTGGCGGCAAGCTGGCGCCGCTGTTGAAGGCGCTCGCGCAGGAACGCGCGATCACCTTCACCGGCGTGCGCCACGAATCCAGCGCCGCGATGATGGCGGCCGCTGCATTCGCGGGCCGCGGCCGCATCGCGGTGGCGATCGGCGAAATGGGGCCGGGCGCGCTCAACCTGGCCGCGGGCCTGGGCGGTGCCTTCGCGAACAACCTGCCGCTGCTGGCGATCACCACCAACCAGCACCGCGCCGCGGCCTATCCGCATGCCGGCATGTTCATGGACCTGGACAGCGTCGCGCTGACGCGGCCGGTGACCAAGTGGAACGCCGTGGTCCACGATGCGCGGCGCCTTCCGGACCTGGTGCGGCGGGCGTTTCGCGAGGCGCTTTCGGGGCGTCCCGGGCCGGTGCATCTCGATGTGCCGCAGGATGTCCTTTCCTCGCCGTGCATGCTCGCCGATGGCGAAGACGCCATTGCGCCGGAACGTTATCGCGCCCTCGACCGTCCGCGCCCGTGCGCCGACGCGGTGGCGCGCGCGGTCGCGTGCATCGGCCAAGCGCGCCGTCCGCTGATCGTCGCCGGCGGCGGGGTGGTCGCGGCGGACGCTGCGGGGCAGGTGCGTGCCCTGGCTGCGCGCCTCGGCGCGCCGGTCCTGCCGACCCAGATGGCCCTGGGCGTGGTGGCGAGCGACAGCGCGCACTTCATCGGCCATGGCGGGCTCATCGCCGGGTCGCCGGTGTGGCAGGCGATCGCCGCGGCCGACGTCATCGTCGCGATCGGCTGCCGGCACTCGTCCTGGATGTGGGACGACAAGGGGCCGATGGTGCGCCGCACGCACCGCGTGGTCAGCATCAACATCGACCCGGCCGCCCTCGGCCATCCGGTGCTGCACGAGGTCGCCATGCAGGCCGATGCGCGCGCCGCGCTCGACGACCTGCTCGCGGCGCTGGGGCCGGCGCCGGCGCTGGCGGTCGAGACCGGCTGGCTCGACGGCGCGCGCGCCGCGCGCCGCGACTACCGCGCCCGCCTCGATGCGATGGCCGACGAGGCGGGCGAGGTGATGCATCCGGCGGCGCTGGCACGCGCGGTCGCGCAAGCCCTGCCGCGCGACGCTCTCGCGGTCTACGACGGCGGCCACACGACGTTCTGGAGCAACGACTTCACCGGCGTGGCCGCGCTGCGCACCCGCTTTCACGAGCCCGGCATGAGCCATCTGGGCTTCGGCCTGCCGCACGCGCTGGCGCTCAAGCGGGTACTGCCTGACCGGCCGGTGTTCAATCTCACCGGCGACGGCTCGTTCGGCTTTACGGTGGGCGAACTCGACACCGCGCGTCGCTATCGCCTGGGTGTGGTGACGATCATCCACAACAACGCGTCGTGGGGCGTGATCCGCGCCGGCCAGAAGCACCAGGGCTTCGATTTCGCCACCAGCCTGGAAGACACCGACTACGCGGCGATCGCGCGCGGGTTCGGCTGCCATGGCGAAACCGTCACGCGTGCCGATGAGGTCGCCGGTGCGGTGGGGCGCTCGCTCGCCTCCGGCCTGCCGGCGGTGCTCGACTGCCGCACGCGATTCGTCCCGCACCCCTGCATGCCGGGATTCGGCGCGATGAATCGCTACGGGTTCGAGGCCCTGACCGGCGCGGCGGGGTGACACGGACCGACGCAGTATGCTGTGAACCTTTCGCTTCGAAGGCCGCGTGCCATGTTTGCCTTGCGCCTGTGTGTCCTGATCGCCGCCGTCGCCGCGCCGGCGCTCGCCGCGCCCGCGCACGCCCAGGCCGACTATCCGTCCCGCCCGGTGCGCCTGATCCTGCCGAACGCGCCCGGCAGTTCGATCGACACCGTCGGCCGCGCGCTGGCCGCCCACCTGAGCACGACGCTCGGCCAGTCGGTGTTTGCCGAGAACCGTGCCGGCGCCGCCGGCCTGCTGGGCATGGAGGCAGGACGCACCGCGGCGGCCGACGGCTACACCTTCATCGTCGCCTCGTCGAGTTCGATGACCGCCGCGCCGCTGATGAAGAAGGCGGTTCCATTCGACGTGCTGAAGGATTTCGATTTCGTCTCGCCGGTCGCGCTGTTGCCCAATGTGCTGGCGGTCAATCCGGCACTGGGGGTGGGCAGCGTGCGCGAGTTCGTCGCCTGGGCCCGTGCCAATCCCGGCCGCGTCAACATGGCGTCCGCCGGCGTGGGCTCGGTGAGCCATCTGGCCGGTGTGAACTTCGGCGTCGCCGCCGGTTTCGATGCGCTGCACGTGCCGCACACCGGCGGCGCGCAATCCGTCGCCTCGGTGGTTTCCGGGCAGACGCACTGGACGCTCACGCCGGCGCCCGCGGCGATGGGTCTGGTCAAGGCGGGGCGTCTGAAGGCGCTCGGGCACAGCATGGGGCGCGACGCCAGGGTTCTGGAAGGCATGCCGAGCCTGGCCGAGACCGTGCCTGGCTTCGCCTTCAACGGCTGGATCGGCATCGTCGCGCCGCGCGGGGTGCCCGCGGCTGCGCTGGACAAGCTGCGCACCGCGCTTGCCGCGGCGATGCGCGTGCCGGCGCTGGAGGCGACCCTGGCCGCCAACGGCGCGATTCCCCACCTGAGCTCGCCGGCCGAGTTTCGCGCGTTTCTGGTGCGCGACATCGAGGAGACCCGCCGCACCATGAAGGCGGCCGCGATCGAGCCGGAATAGCCAAGCCACCGCAAGAGGAGCAACAGCATGAGCACACCCCTGGTCAACGGTTTGCGCAGCGTCGCCATCGGCGTTCCCGATGTCGCCGCCGCCGTGCGCTTCTACGTCGACACCTGGCACCTCGCCGAGGTCGCGCGCGACGCGCGCGCGGTCTACCTGCGCGGCAGCGGCGCCGACCACCACCTGCTGTCGGTGGAGCAGTCGCCGCAACCGGTGGTGCTCGCGATCACCCTCGGCGCGCCGTCGCGCGCGGCCGTCGATGCGCTGGCCGAGCGCGTGCCGGCGAACGGCGGCACCGTCCTGCGCGCCCCGGCGCCGCAGGCGGATCCGGCCGGCGGCTACGGTGTCGTCTTTCGCGATCCCCAAGGCCGCATCCTGCGCGCGGTCAGCGACGGCGCGCGCCATGCCGACGCCGGGCCGGCGCGCGACCGCCCCGAGCGCCTCGCGCACGTGGTCGTCAACAGCCGCGACGTCGCCGCGGCCCAGGCCTTCTACGAGGGCGCCCTCGGCATGAAGCTCTCGGACCGCACGCGCATCATGGCCTTCATGCGCTGCAACACCGACCACCACAGCATCGCGCTGGCCGACGCCGACAACGACTGCCTGAACCACATCGCCTTCGTCATGCCGGGCCTCGACGACGTCATGCGCGGCGGCGGGCGCATGAAGGACGCCGGCTACCCGATCCATTGGGGGCCGGGACGCCACGGACCCGGCAACAACCTGTTCAACTATTTCCTCGGGCCGTTCGGCTTCCCGATCGAGTACACCGCCGAAGTGTCGACGGTCGACGACAGCTACCGCGTCGGCCGCCCCGAGGACTGGAAATGGCCGCCCGGGCGCATCGACCAGTGGGGCATCGCGGTCGGGCCGACGCCCGAGCTCAAGGCGGCGCAGCGCGCGATCGGCTTCGCGGCGCAGTGGACCGCCTGATGGCCGACTACGACGTCGCCATCGCGGGCTACGGCCCCGCCGGGGCCACCGCCGCGCTGCTGCTCGGGCGGCTCGGCCACCGCGTGCTGGTGATCGACCGCCTGACGGCGGTGTACGACAGGCCGCGCGCGTTCGCGATGGACCACGAGATCCTGCGCGTCTACCAGAACCTCGGCGCGATCGAGGCGATGTTGCCGCACATCGCCCCGTTCTCCGCCTCGGAACACTACGGCGTCGACGGGCAGCTGATCCGGCGGCTCACGATGGTCGATCCGCCGTATCCGCTCGGCTGGACGCCGTCGGTGGTGTTCCTGCAGCCGCCGATCGAGGAGGCGCTGCGCGTGCAGGTGCGCGCGCAGAAGGGCGTCGATCTCGCGCTGGGCTGCGAACTGCTGGAATTCGACGAGGAGGCGGGGGACGAGGAGGCAGGCGCGGTGGCGGTCCGCTACCGCGCGGCCGACGGCGCGGCGCGCCGCGCGACGGCGCGCTACCTGATCGGCTGCGACGGCGCGAGCTCGACCGTGCGCCGCCAGCTCGGCATCGCGCACGACGACCTCGGCTTCGACGAACCCTGGCTGGTCGTCGACGTGCTCGTGAACCAAGGCGACGGCGCGCGCCTGCCGCCGACCAGCGCGCAGTTCTGCGAGCCCGCGCGCCCGACCACCTACCTGATCGGCACCGGCAACCATCGGCGCTGGGAGATCATGCTGCTGCCCGGCGAGGATCCCGCCGCGATGGAGCAGGACGCGCAGGTCTGGAAGCTCCTGTCGCGCTGGATCGCGCCGGAGGAAGGGCGGCTGTGGCGCCGCGCGAGCTACCGCTTCCATGCGCTGGTCGCGTCGCGCTGGCGCGCGGGCCGGGTGTTCCTGGCCGGCGACGCGGCGCACCAGCAGCCGCCGTTCCTGGGCCAGGGCATGTGCCAGGGCGTGCGCGACGTCGCCAACCTCGGCTGGAAGCTGGACGCGGTGCTGCGCGGGCGCGCCGGCGACGCGCTGCTCGACACCTACGGCGACGAGCGCGCCGCCCACGTGCGGCGCCTCACGACGACCATCAAGCACATCGGCGAGACGATCTGCGAACGCGATCCGGTGCGCGCGCGCCGGCGCGACGCCGACCTGATCGCCGCCGCGGGCGGGACGGTCAGGAGCGTGCCGCGCCAGGACCTGATTCCGCCGCTGGAATGCGGCCTGCTGTCGGCGCGCGCGCATCCGGCCAACGGCACGCTGTTTCCGCAGCCGCGGATCGCGCATGCGGGCGCCACGGCACTGCTCGACGACGTCGCCGGCGCCGGCGCGCGGCTGATGCTGCGCGGCGACGTCGACGCGGCGGCGGTCCTTGGCCCTGCCGCCGCGGCCGGCCTCGGGGTGGTGCGGTTCGGCGCACCGCCCGGTGTGCGCGCCGCGGGCGTGATCGACGCCGCGGAGCAGGACGGCATCGCCGCCGCCTGGTTCGCGCGCCACGAAGCCGCCGCCGCGCTGGTGCGGCCGGACCACTACGTCTACGGCGTGGCGGCGACGCCGACGGCGATCGCCGCCCTCGTCGGCGAGTTCGCGGCCGCCGTCGCTACATGTTCTCCGGCAGGAACGTGACGATCCCGGGGAACGCCATCAGGATGAAGGTGAACAGGATCATGATCACCGCGTAGGGCAACGCGCCGCGGATCACGTCGCCGACGCTGCCGCGGTCGGGCCGGATGCCCTGGACCACGAACAGGTTCATGCCCACCGGCGGGGTGATGAGGCCGAGTTCGCACATGATGACGATGAAGATGCCGAACCAGATCGGGTCCACGCCGACGGCGGTGACGATCGGGTAGGTCAGCGGAATCGTCGCCACCATCATCGACAGCGTGTCCATGAACATGCCCAGCAGCAGGTAGAACAGGATCAGCGCGAGCAGCAGCGCGGTCTTGGACAGGCCGAAGCCGGTGACCCACTTGGTGAGCGCCTCGCCGATGCCCGTCAGGCTGAGCGCGAGGTTGAGCACGAAGGCCGCGGTCGTGATGAGCAGGATCATGCCGGTGGTGCGTGCGGACGACAGGAAGCAGCCCTGCAGCAGCGCGGGCGTGAGCCGGCCGGAGAAGGCGATGAACACCACCGCCACCACGACGCCGATGGCCGCGGACTCGGTCGCCGTGGCGATGCCGAAGTACAGGCTGCCCATGACGATGGCGAAGATGATCAGCGGCTGGATCACCCCGCCCAGGACGCGGAAGCGCTCGCCGAGCGGCACCGGCTCGTGCCTGACCGCCATGCCGGTGGCCTTGGCCATGATGAAGATCCAGAGCATGAACAGGCCCGTGAGGAGCAGCCCCGGCAGGATGCCGGCGATGAACAGCTTGCCGACCGAATTGTTGGTCATCGAGCCGTAGATGATCATGTTCACCGACGGCGGGATCAGGATTCCCAGCGTGCCGCCCGCGGCCAGGCTGCCGAGCGCCTCCTTCATCGGGTAGCCGTGGCGCTGCAGCGAGGGCAGCGCCACCGTGCCGATGGTCGCCGCGGTGGCGACCGACGATCCCGAGGTGGCGGCGAACAGCGCGCAGCAGCCGATGTTGGTGTGCAGCAGGCCGCCGGGCAGGCGGCCGAGCCAGGCCGCGAAGGCCTGGTACATGCGGTCCGCCATGCCGCTGCGCAGCAGCAGCTCGCCCAGGAGGACGAACAGCGGGATCGCGGTCAGGCCGTTCTCGCTCATCGTGCCCCACAGCACCGAGGCCGCGGAGATCAGGAACGCCTCGCCGAAGGCGGCCATGCCGCCCGCCACCGCGAGCAGCATCATCACCGCGGCGATCGGCATGCCGAGGAGCATCAGCCCGACCATGACCACGAAGCTGGTCATGCCCACCGCGACCATGCTCATGGCGCGCTCCCGCCGGCCGCGCCGCGCGCGCGCACGTCATCGAGCTCTTCCTGCAGTTCCTCCTTCGCGCCCTTGGGGGAATAGCGCGCCTCGATCTCCGCGCTGCGGCCGCTCGCCGCCAGCAGCAGGACGCGCAGGCCGTAGCCCGCGGAGACCGCCGCGAACAGGCCGAGGCAGGCGATCCACACCATCTGCGGGTACTTGATCGGCGTCGCCCACGGCGTCTGCGCGGTGCTGTTGAGGGCGATCGAGTCGCGCAGGCTGTAGTAGGCCATCGCCAGCATGAACGCGGCGGTGGCGGTGATGAACAGGACCGCGATCACGTTCAGCGCCAGGCGCGGCGCGCGCGCGAGACGGTCGTGCACGAGGTCGATGCGGATGTGCGCGCGCGAGATCAGCGCCAGGGTGAATGCGAGCGACGCGCCGACGGCCAGGATGTAGCCGCCGAGCTCGTCGACGCCCTGCAGCGAGACGTTGAACACCTTGCGCATGAAGGTTTCCAGCGCGACGGCGAAGGAGAGGATGAGGAACACCGCGCCGAACAGCGTGGCGGCGACCTGCTCGAGACGTTTCATGCGGTCTCCTGACGCCCGGGCGGCGCGGCGCCGCCCGGGCGCGGTGTCACTTGATGCCGATGATCGGGCCGACGGTCTTCTTCCAGTTCGCCGAGCAGTTCGGATTGACCTTGTCGCAGGCCTCGGCCCAGGCCGGCAGCGAGATGTCCTTCACCGCGTTCTGCACGAAGGCGACGTCCTTCGGGGTGGGCTTGACCAGGGTCATCTTGAACTTCTTGCCGGTGGTGCAGGGCTCCTGGCCGGTGTTGCAGCGCACGCCGTCGCTCCACAGCTCCTCCGAGTACTTCCAGATGTCGTCGGTGAGCCCCTCGATGGCGCCGCGCAGCTTGATCTGCTGGTCGGACGACATCTTCTTCCAGGAGTTCATGTTGATCGCGTAGCCCTGCACCGCCACCTGCAGGCCGAGCACGTACATGTGGGTGGCGGTTTCGGGCCAGCCGGCCGAATTGGCCGACGACGGGCCGGTGACGGCGCAGTCGATGGTGCCGAGCTTCAGGCCCTGCGCGACCTCGCCGAAGGCCATCGTCACCGGGGTGGCGCCGACGCGCTCCATGAACTTGGCCATCACGCCGTCGAGGATGCGCACCTTCATTCCCTTGAGGCTCGCGAGGTCCTTGATCGGGGGCTTGCAGAAGATCACCTGCGGGCCGAACGGCCAGACCCCGAGCAGCTTCAGGTTGAACTGCTCCTGCAGGCGCAGGTCGACGAAGCTCTGGTAGGCGCCGACGACCTTCTTCGCGGTCTTGTAGTCGGTGTTCAGGCCGACGAGATCGAGGCCGAGGATGGTCGGCTCGTCGCGTGAGACCTGGCCCATGCGCAGCCCGACGATGTCGTAGATGCCGGTCTTCATCACCCGCAGCTGCTCGAACTCCTTGACGCCGGTGGAATCGAGCGGCTTGTAGTCGACGTCGAGCGGCAGGCCCGTCTTCGCGGCCAGGGTCTCGAAGAACGGCTGTTCCTTGTTC
Organism: Burkholderiales bacterium; assembly: GCA_016790695.1. Classification (GTDB taxonomy): domain Bacteria; phylum Pseudomonadota; class Gammaproteobacteria; order Burkholderiales; family JAEUOS01; genus JAEUOS01. Next base: position 33,463 of record JAEUOS010000001.1, on the reverse strand, counting down.
TTGTGGATCATGCCGGTCGAGAGCGGCATGCCCATGACGCGCAGCTTGATCTTCTCCTGCGCGGCTGCCGGCAGCGCGGCGGCGAGCGCGGCGGCGGTGAGTACGAGTGGCATCAATCGCATGGCATGGCTCCTGGGGGCGGGTTGGCGGAAGGCGGAAGGCGTTCGGAATCGGTCATTAGAACATGCGCGGTGCCGGTCTACGGCGGCAGCCAGCGGGCGAGGGCCGCCGCGTCGCGCCCGGCCACGCGCACCGCGCCGATCACGCCCATCGCGACCGAATCGAGCACCGGCAGCCCGAGCTCGCGCGAGAGCGGGCCGGCGAGCGCGGCGCCGCGCGTGTTGGTGCCGTAGATGACGACCGCGTCGGGACGGTCGCGCGCGCAGCGGCGCACGGCGGCGGCGATCTCCGCGGCGCCGACCGCGGCCATCGCGAAGTTGTCGGCGATGTCGTCGCGGTCGGTCGAGGCGATGCCGGTGAAGCCCTCGGCCGCGAAGCTCGCCAGGATGGTGCGGTTCATCGCCGGCGGGTTGAGCGTCACCAGCCCGAAGGTGCGCGCGCGCGCCGCGCGCAGGGCATCGAGGATGGCGAGGCTGGAGGTGGTGGCGGCGCTGCCGGTCGCCGCGCGGATCTCGTCGCACAGGCGGCGGTCGCGCGCGAAGCCGACCAGGCCGCCGGCGCTGCCGTTCCAGCAGATCGCGTGGCAGCGCGCGTCGGCGAGCAGGCGTGCGGCGCCCAGCAGGGCGCCCGAGTCGTAGTAGGCGGCGGCCGGGTCGGCCACCTGCACCGCGGTGAGCGCGAAGCGCGAGAAGTGCACGCTCGCCGGCAGCGTCGGGGCCAGCGCGGCGACCATCTCGCAGGCGACCGGCTCGACGACGGTGTTCGACGACGGCAGGATCATCCCCAGGCGCAGGGCGTCGGCGCTCATGCGTGCCCCGCCTCGCCGCGGGCCGACAGGGCGCGAGCCGCGCCGGCGACGGGGGTGCCCGACGGACGAATCATGCGCCGTACCCGAGCAGGCGCGGCAGCCAGGTGACCACCGGCGGGAACAGCATGCACAGCACGAGCACGCCGTACATCAGGGTGATGAACGGCCACAGCGCGACCACGATCTCGCGCATCGAGATCTTGTTGATCCCGCACACCACGAACAGCACCACGCCGACCGGCGGGGTGAGCATGCCGATCACCAGGTTGAGCACGAACAGGAAGCCGAAGTGCAGCGGGTCGATGCCGTACTGCAGCGCGATCGGGTGCAGCAGCGGCACCAGCATGATGTAGGCCGCATTCGACTCGAGGAACATGCCGACCACGAACAGCAGCACCGCCACCAGCGCCATGTAGCCGAGCGGGCTCGAGGTGATCGACTTGACCAGCGTCGCGAGCTGCTGCGGCAGCAGGTCGACGGTGAGGATGTAGGTGACGACCGAGGCGAAGGCGATCAGCGCGCCGACCATCGCGGTGGTGATCGCCGAACGCAGCAGGATCTCGGGCAGGTCCGCCAGCCTGAGGCGGCGGGTGACGGCGAACCCGATGACGAGCGCGTAGACCACCGCGATCGCCGAGCCTTCGGTCGCGGTGAAGGCGCCGCCGACGATGCCGCCGATCACCACCACCGGCATCATGAAGATGATGAACGAGCGGCGCAATTGCACGAACACGTTGCGGAAGCTGAACGCGTCGCCGGTCGCGGGGTAGCCGCGGCGCCCGACGTACCAGGTGCACAGCAGCATGAAGCCGGTGGTGATCAGGATGCCGGGCACGACGCCGGCCATGAACATGCCGCCGACCGAGACCGAGGGCCCGGCCATGAACGCGTAGACGATCATCGCGCCCGAAGGCGGGATGATCGGGCCCAGGTTGCCGGCCGCGGCGATGATCGCCGAGGCGAACGGCTTGTCGTAGGCGCGCGTGAGCGACGGGCCGAGGATGGTCGACAGCGCGCTGGCGTCGGAAACCGCCGCGCCCGAGACCGTGGCCAGGCCGGCGCCGGAGAGCATGGTCACGTGCGCGAGGCCGCCGCGCACCCGCCCGACCACCGCGTTGGCGAGCTCGATCAGGCGCTCGACGATGCCGGCCTTGACCATCAGCTCGCCGGCCAGGATGAAGAACGGGATCGACATCAGGGGGAACGAATTGACCGCGTGCATCATGCGCTGCGGGATGATCGCGAGCCCGACGTCCGAGAACGCGAGCGCGACCATGGCCGCAAAGCCCAGCGAGAAGGCGATCGGCATGCCGATCACCCCGAGCAGCAGGAAGCCGAGGAAGATGCCGAGGCTCATCGCGGTCTCCTCATTCGGCGGCCAGGCCCGCGCTCGCGGGCGGACCGGCCACGACGATGCGCGCGAGATGGATCGCGCTGTGCGCGGCGCCGACGATCACCGGGATCAGGAAGCTGGCGACGGTCAGCTCGACCGTCGGCAGCATCTCGGTCCACTGCTCGGCCGCGACGCGCACGCCGTACCAGCAGATCAGCGCCATCATCGCCGCCGAGAGCAGGGCGACGAGGCGCGCCAGCCCGCCGCGCACGGACGCGGGCAGGCGCGCCACCAGCAGCTCGATGCTGATGTGCGCGCTGTGCTTGACGCCGATCGGGATGGCGAGGAACACCGAGGCGACGAACAGCAGGCGGCCGACGTCGTCGGCCCAGTCGAACGAGGAATTGAAGCCGTAGCGCAGCAGCACCTGCGCCGACACCACGGCCACCATCAGGGCCATCGCCAGCATGATGGTCCAGCAGACCAGCCGGTCGAACCCGTCGAGCATCGACTTGAACATCGCCATCTCCCGTGCCTGGGCGCGTCTAGCGCGACTTCGCCACCTCGGCGAGCACGCTGTCGACCAGCGCCGCGCCGGCGCGCTTCTTCACGTCGTCGATCACGCCGGCCGTGGCCTTGCGCATCGCCTCGCGCACCTGCGGCGAGAGCTCGGTGTACTCCATGCGCTTCTTGAGCTCCTCGAGCGCGTCGGCGTCGGCCTTCGCGGCGCTCGCGCGCTGCGCGGCGACGGTCGCCGCCATCGCCTCGCGGATCGCCTTCTGGTAGTCGGGCTTCAGGCCCTCGAAGGACTTCTTGTTGGCGACGATGACGATGAAGTCGAAGAAGTGCCCGCTGTTGGAGAGGTACTTCTGCACCTCCATGTAGCGCGCGGCGCGGATGATCGGAAACGGGTTCTCCTGGCCGTCGAGCACCTTCTGCTCGAGCGCCGAGTACAGCTCCTTGACGTCCATCGCCACCGCGTTGGCGCCGAGCGCGCGGAAGGTCGCGAGATGGGTCTCGTTGGGCTGCAGGCGGATCTTCAGGCCCTTCAGGTCCTCGATGCTGCGGATCGGCTTCTTGTTGTTGGTGATGTTGCGCGAACCCAGCTCCATCCAGCCGAGCACGGTGAAGTTCTTGTCGGCCATCTTCTGGTCGATCAGCTTGCCGACGTTGCCGTCCATGACGCGGAACGCCGCCTCGCGGCTCGGGAACAGGAAGGGCAGGCTGACCGCCTCGAGCTCGGGGATGATGCGCGACAGGTAGGCCGCGCCGACCCAGGTCATGAGCAGCGAGCCGGCGCGCACGGCGTCGACGTTCTCCTTGGCGCCGCCGAGCTGCATGGCGGGGAAGATGTCGACCTGCAACTGGTTCCTGGTCAGCTTGGCCAGCTCGGCCTTGAACACCTGTTCCATGGCGACGCTGGACGAATGCGCGGTCTCGAAGTTGCCGGCGAGCCGGATCTTGTCCTGCGCCTGCGCGCCGGCGTGGGCGAAGGCGAGTGCCGCGGCGAGGCCGGCGGCGAGGGCCTTGAGGGGGGAGGGCATGGTGGATCCTTTCGATCGCGAGGGTGGGGTGGGGTCAGCCGGGCAGCACCGACGACGACTGCGTCCAGGGCGTGATCTGGAACGGCAGGTGGTGCGGCTGCTTCGGGTCGTAGATGTCGAACTCCATCGACAGGCGCGTGTGGTAGCCGCCCGGCAGTTTGGCGCCGGCCTTCTTGTAGTAGTCGCCGACGTGCACGTCGATGCGGTAGCGCCCGGCCTTCATGTCGGCCGGCTGCACCAGCGGCCCCTCGGGCGGGCGCCCGTCGGCGTTGGTCACGGTCGACTTGATCAGGGTCTGGCCGGCGCTGCCGACGGCATAGAAGTCGAGCCGGAGCCCGCTCGCGGGGGTGCCGAAGTAGAGGTCGAGGATGTGGGCGGTGACGCGGCCGCCGGCCGGGGCCTGGGCGGCGGCGTCCTTCGAGGCGGCAAGCGTGCCGCCGGCGGCGATGGCGGCGGCGATGAAGTCGCGGCGCCGGGTGTCGGTCTGGTCCATGGTGAATTCTCCGGAAAGCGTGGGTCGTGGGGGCAGGGCGGGCGCGGGCGGCTCAGCTGCCGCGGTAGGTCATGTAGCCCCATGGCGAGAAGTACAGCGGCACGTGGTAGCGCTGCCGCGCGTCCCAGATCGCCACCCGCAGCGGCACCACGTCGAGGAACTCCGGATTCGACTGGGCCACGCCCATCGCCTTGTAGTACTCGGCGACGTGGAACACCAGTTCGTAGCGCGCCACCTTGAGTGCGTCGCCCTCGAGCAGGTTGGCGGTGACCCGCCCTTCCTCGTTGGCGCGCACGGTCTTGATGAGCCGCCGGCTGTCGCCCTCGATCTGGTACAGGTCGATGCGGATGCCGGCGGCCTGCTTGCCGTTGTAGGTGTCGAGCGCGTGGGTGGAAAGCTTGGGCGGCAGGGCCGGCTGGGCCTGCGCGCCGGAGGCGGCGGCCAGCAGGGCGCCGGCGGCCAGCGTGCCGGCGGCGAGGACGTCCCGTCGCTGCGGATCGATCGGATGCATGCGGTTCTCCATGTCGTGATCGTGAGGAACGCGCCTCACCGCGCTTTGTCTCCCGCGGCCTCGGTCGTGCCGGTCGTGGTGGCTATGAAGTGGTCGGCGATGGCGCCGGCGGTCGTGACCCAGACGTCGGGCAGCGCCTGCGCCAGCGCCGCCAGCGCGCGCCGGAAATGCACGAGGCGAAACGGCTGGCCGGCGCAGTGCGCATGGAGCGAGACGCCCATCACCAGCGGCGCGTCCTCGGCCTGGCGGCGCATCTCGGCGAAGTTGTCGACGATCATGTCGGCGAAATCGTCGGGATTGACGCGCCGGCCGATCACGGTATTGCTGTCGTTGAGCTCCTGCGGGTACGGCACGGCCAGGAGCCGCCCGCCGCGGGTGGCGAGCCAGAACGGCTGGTCGTCGCAGCACCAGTCGAGCACGTAGCGGTAGCCGGCTTCGTGCAGCAGGTCCGGCGTGACGCGGCTTTCGGAGATCCAGGGGCCGAGCCAGCCGCGCGGCCGCGTCCCGGCGCCGGCCGCGATGGCGGCGGTCGCCTCGGCGATCAGCGCGGCCTCGGCGGGCTCGGGCAGGTTGCCCTGGCGCTCCGAATTGGTGCGTCCGTGCGCGGCGATCTCGGCGCCGGCGGCGGCGAAGGCGGCCGGCAACTGCGGGCAGTGGCGATAGACCGCGGCGTTGACCAGCAGCGTGCACGGCAGGCGCAGCTCGGCGAACAGGCGCTGCAGGCGCCAGCCGCCGACGCGATTGCCGTACTCGAGCCACGACCAGTTCATCACGTCCGGCGCCGGGCCCGGTCCGGGCGCGGCGATCTCCTCGATCAGGCCTTCGCCGAAGGCATAGGCCTCGAGGTTCAGCGCGACGTAGACGGCCAGGCGCCTGCCTTCCGGCCAGGCGAAGCGCGGCCGCTCGGTGATGGCGGAGTAGGCGAACCGGCCGTGGGTGGCGAGCATGGCGGGCGGGATCACGGCGTCATCGGCCCGGCGCGGCGCTCCATGCCGACCGGCACGTCGAGCGCGCGCATGAGCATCGCGCGGTAGAAGGGTTCGAGCGCGGCGGCGGCGCGGTCGGTGGCGGCGAGGCTGTCGCGGAACTCGGCGGCGAGCGCGCGCACCTCGGCCCTGAGCGCGGGCTCGTCGACGCTGAGGACGCGGCCGTCCTCCACCACGACGCGCCCGGCGACCATGGTCAGGCGCACCGACGCGCCGTTCTCGCAGAACACCAGCTGGCGCCGCAGGTCGTTCAGGGGCGTGAACGGCAGGGTGTCGAGGTCGACCAGGATCAGGTCGGCCTGCGCGCCGGGCGCGAGGACGCCGATCCGGCCCTCGAGGCCCATGCCGCGCGCGCCGCCGCGCGTGGCGCAGGCGAGGACCTCCGCGGCGCTCGGCCAGTCGCGGTAGTCGGGCTCGGCAATCTTGTGGATCAGGCCGGCGGTCTTCATGGCGCCCCAGACGTTGGTGGTGTCGTCGGTGTTGCGTTCATCGGTGCCCAATGCAATCGGTATGCCATGTCTGGAAAGCCGCCGGAACGGCATCACCCCGCTGCCCAGCTTGAGGTTGCACACCGGGTTGTGCGCGACCGTGCAGCCGGCGGCGGCCAGCAGCTCCATGTCGGCCTCGTCGACCCAGATCGCATGGATGACCAGCATGCGCCGGTCGAGGAATCCGAGGTCGTGGACCTGGCGCACCAGGGACTTGCCCCACACCTCCTGGCCGAACACCCGCTGCAGGCGCGTCTCGAGCATGTGGATGTCGAACGGCAGGTCGTGCGCGCGGCTGAACTCCGACAGGGTCGCGAAGTAGTCGTCGGTGACCCGCTGCGGCGCCGAGTTCGACACCGCGATGCGCAGGCGACCGTCGGCCTGGCCGTGCCAGCGCTCGAGGAACCAGCGGTACAGCGCGCCGATCTCGGCGGCCGGCCAGCGCCGCACCGCGGCCATGCGCGCCTTGACCGCGTCCGGCAGCAGGTCGGCGAGGAACGGGTACTTCTCGTACTCGATCCTGTTCGGATGGTTGATCGAGACCGTCGCGCGGATGCCGGCATCCGCGTACGCCTGCATGATCGCGTCGATGCCGTCGGTGGTCGGCGCCGGATTGTGGTACGGGTCGTCGTGCACCGCGGTGATGCCCGCCTTGAGCATCTCCACCGCGCCGAGCAGGGTCTGCACGTAGGCGAGGCGATGGCCCATCGCGCCCTCGCCGCCGGGCGGCACCTCGTAGAGCATGAACAGCTCGAGCGGCATGTCGGTGAGCGCGCCGCACATCATGTTGCCCGGGGAATGGAAGTGGCCGTTGACGAGGCCGGGCATCGCGAGCTTGCCGTCGGCCTCGATCACCCGGTCGACGCCGGCGGCGTCGAGCTGCGCGCCGATCGCGGCGATGCGCGCGCCGTCGACCAGGATGTCGGCGCGGTCGAGCTCGCGGTCGTCGCCATCGAGCGTGAGCACGCGGGCGCGCCGGATCAGGATGCGCGCCATGGCCGCAGCTAGGGGCGCGCGAACAGCGCGGCGAGTTCGGCCGACACCCCGGCCATGGTGGCGCGCGGGCCCGCGGGCCGCGCGCGCGCGCGATAGCCGCCGCGCACCAGCGCCTCGGCCTGGCGCACCGCGGCGCCGACACCGTCGACCAGCGGCACCGCGACCGCCGCGCGCGCGCGCCGCGCGATGCCCGCGAGGGCCGCGCCGCAGGCGACGACGGCTTCGGCGCCGGCCTCGGCGGCGAGGCGATTGGCCTCGGCGACGACGCGCGCGTCGAAATCCTGCGGCGACAGGTACTCGCCGGCCGACGCCATGTCGACCGTGCCGACCGCCGCGATCCGGTCGCCGAGGCCGGTCTGCGCGAACACCTCGGCATACAGGCTGCTCGAGACGCGGCCGACCGTGACGACGCCGACGCGGCGGGCGAGCTGGCACGCGGTCAGGAGCGCGGCTTCGGTGATGCCCAGCACCGGCATCGGCAGCAGCTCGCGCGCCGCGGCAAGGCCGGAATCGAACGAGATCGCGAGGATCGCCGCGTCGCAGCCGCCGGCGTGGCGCGCGAGCGCGTCGAGCACCGCGTGGGTGGCGACCGCGTTCTCGGCGTGGGAGAACACGATGTCGGCGCCGAACGCCGCCTCGACGGCGACCAGCTCGGTGCCGTCCGCGGCCGTCGCCTGCGCCTCGGCCAGCACGGCGGCCGTCACCGCCCGTGTGCGGTTGCCGTTGACCAGCAGCAGCTTCATCGCCCCCCCTTCCTCCGGCAGCGCGCCGTGATGCGGCGCGGCTCCGGGACCGAAAGATTGTTGACTAACATCACGCATTTTGTCAACAATACGTCAAATTGTTTGTACACCATTCGGGTGCATCGATGACCCGGTTCGGTGCGTGCCCTGCCGGGGGCGCGATTAGAATGCGGCGACGCCATGCCTGCCAAGACCACCCACGCCAACCGCCCGCCGACCCAGGAACAGATGGTCGAGCGCATCATGGCCGCGGTGGTCGAGCACCGGCTGCCGCCGGGGACCCGCCTGGTCGAGGACCGCCTGGCGCAGGTGTTCGGCGTCAATCGCGCGCGCGTGCGGCCGGTGCTGGCGCGGCTCGCGCACGAGGGCATCGTCACCCTGCATCCCAACCGCGGCGCGGCGATCAGCGAGCCGACCGCCGAGCAGGCGCGCGAGGTGTTCGAATTGCGCCGGCTGCTCGAGCCGGCGATCGTGCAGACGCTGGCGGCGCGCACCGACCGCGCGGTCGAGCGCCGCCTCGAGGCGCACCTGAAGCGCGAGGCCGAGGCGGCGGCGCGCGACGACCATCGTGCGCTGATCCGGCTGACCGGCGAGTTCCACCTGCTGCTCGCCGAGCTGGCCGGCAACCAGCTGATGCTGCGCATGCTGCGCGAACTCGAGACCCTGACCAGCCTCGTCATCTACCTCTACGAGAGTCCCAACACGCCCGCCTGCCGCGGCGACGACCATGTCGAGATCGCGGCCGCGATCGCGCGCGGCGACGGCGCGCGCGCCGCGCGCCTGATGCTCGCCCATCTCAACGAGGTCGAGGAGGGGCTCGACATGGCGCCGCCTCCCGAGGCCGCCTTCGACCTGGCCGAGGCGCTCGCCGGCTGAGCGCCGCCGGCCGCCCGCAGCCCATTCATGGAATCCACGACGATGCCGCGACGCACCCTGATCGGCATGCTGACGCCGTCATCGAACACGGCGCTCGAGCCGATCACGACGATGATGCTCGCCGGCCTGCCGGAGGTGACCGCGCACTTCGGGCGCTTTCGCGTGCGCACGATCGCGCTGTCCGACGCCGCGCTCGGCCAGTTCGACCGCGCCAACATCCTCGCGGCGGCCGACCTGCTGGCCGACGCGGAGCTGCATGCGATCGCCTGGAACGGCACCTCCTCGTCCTGGCTCGGCTTCGGCACCGACGAGACGCTGTGCCGCGAGCTGACCGCGACGACCGGCATCCCGGCCGGCACGTCGGTGCTGGCGATCAACGAGATCCTGCGCCTCACCGGGGCGCGCGACATCGCCTTCGTCACCCCCTACACCGACGACGTGCAGGCGCGCATCGACGCCAACTACGCGCAGGCGGGCTTTCGGGTGGTGGCCGAGCAGCACCTCGGCCTGTCGCACAATTTCTCGTTCTCCGAGGTGACGCCGGAGGCGATCGCCGGCATGGTGCGCGCGGTCGCGCGCGCGCGTCCGCAGGCGATCATCCCGCTGTGCACGAATCTCAAGGCCGCGCCCCTGGTCGAGGCGCTCGAGGCCGAGACCGGCATCCCGATCTACGACAGCATCGCCACGGCGGTGTGGAAGTGCCTGAAGCTCGCCGGCGTCGACACCCGCCGCGTGCGCGGCTGGGGGCGGCTGTTCCAGGAGGTCCAATGAGCATGCAACGACTCGCCGGGCGTGTCGCCGTGATCACCGGCGGCAACACCGGCATCGGCCGCGCGGTGGCGCTGGCCTACGCCGACGAAGGTGCGGACGTCGCGGTGCTGTTCGTCGCCCGCGAGGAGGAGGCGGCGACGCTGGTGCGCGAGATCGAGGCACGCGGCCGCCACGCGCAGGCGCTGCGCGCCGACGTCACCCAGGAATCCGAGGTCGAGTCGGCCTTCGCCGAGGTGGTCGCCCGCTTCGGCCGGCTCGACATCCTCGTCAACAACGCCGGCATCCAGCGCCCGCAGCCGATCGTCGAGATGAGCGTCGCCGACTGGGACCGCATGATGGCCGTGCACCTGCGCGGCGCCTTCCTGTGCTCGCGCGCCGCCGCGCGCCACATGATGGCGGCGAAGTCCGGGCGCATCATCAACCTGTGCTCGCAGCTGGGCTACATCGGGCGCGAGAACTACACCGCGTACTCGACCGCCAAGGGCGGGGTGATCGCCTTCACGCGCGCGCTGGCCAAGGAGCTGGCGCCCCACGGCGTGCTCGTCAACGGCGTCGCGCCCGGCCTGGTCGACACCGGCTTCGACCCGCTGCCCGAGGCGGTCAAGGCCGCGCACGCCGCGAGCCTGCCGCTCAAGCGCCTCGGCACCCCCGAGGACATGACCTCGGCCTTCGTGTTCCTGGCCTCCGACGAGGGGCGCTACTACTGCGGCCAGCTGCTGCACCCGAACGGCGGCGAGATCATGCCCTAGGCCGCGGCGCCTCACACCTCGCGCGCCGCCTCGATCACCAGCGCGCGCATCCAGCGGTGCAGCGCGTCCTTGTGCGCGCGCTCGTGCCAGTACAGCGACACCTCGAGCACCGGCAGCGGCACCGGCGGCTCCAGCACCTGCAGCGGCAGCGATGCCGCGAAGGTGCGCGCGATCCGTGCCGGCACGGTGGCCAGCAGGTTGCTCCGGGCGACGACGGCCGGCGCGACCAGGAAGTTGGGCACCGTCAGACCGGCCGAGCGCCGGATGCGCAGGTCGAGGAGCGCGGCCTCGACCATGCGCCCGTACTGCCCCGTGCCGGCGGGGCTGATGCGCACGTGGTCGGCGGCCTGGTATTGCGCGAGGCCCAGCCGGCCGCGCACCGCCGGGTGGCCGCGGCGCGCGATGCACACCGAGCTCTCGCGGAACAGGAGGCGGGTGCGCAGTCCCTTCGGCGGATCGATGAGGTAGCCGATGCCGAGGTCGACCTGGCCCGACGCGAGCAGCTCCTGCACGCGCCGCGGGTTCGGCGGCTGCGCGTCGATGCCGATGCCCGGCGCGCGCGCCTCCAGCAGCGCCTGCAGCGGCGGCAGCATCACCGAGAGCACGTAGTCGGTCGCGATGACGCGGAAGGTGCGCTCGGCGCGCACCGGCTCGAACGCGCGCGCGCCCTGCATCAGCATGCGCGCCTGCTCGAGGAGCGCGCCCCCCTGCGCCGCGAGCTCGAGCGCGCGCGGCGTCGGCACCATGCCGCGCGACGTCCGCAGGAGCAGCGGGTCGTCGAAGGTGCGGCGCAGCCGGCCGAGCAGCGTGCTCATCGCCGGCTGGCTCAGGCCCATGCGCTCGGCCGCGCGCGAGACGTGGCCTTCGGCGACGAGGGCCTCGAGCGCCGCGATCAGCTGCAGGTCGGGGAGACGGTCGGCAGGCATGCGCACCATTATCCACCAAGGAGATATTAACTATGTCGAGACGCAGATAGCGTCACCGCGGGGTGGTTCCTACAATCGTCCGACCCATCAACCGGACATCGGGAAACAGCATGACGCTCGAGGAGTTCCGCCGCGGGCACGCGGTCCGCAGCATCGACGTGAACGGCGTCGCCTGGCCCTGCGTGGATGCCGGCAGCGGCCCGTGCGTGGTCCTGCTGCCGGGTGCGCAGGGCACCGCCGAGATCTTCCACAAGCAGTTCGCGCTGGCCGGGCGCCTGCGCCTGGTGTCGGTGACCTATCCGGCCGAGACCGACGGTGCGACGCTCGCCGACGGCCTGGCGGCGTTCCTCGACCGCCTGGGCATCGCGCGGGCAAGCGTGGCCGGCACCTCGCTGGGCGGCTATGTCGCGCAGCTGTTCGCCGCGCGGCATCCCGCGCGCGTCGACCGGCTCGTCCTCACCTGCACCTTCGTCGACCCCGGGCCGGTGCAGGCGCCCGACAAGCTCGCGAGCGCGCGCGACACGCCGGCCGAGACCCTGAAGGAGCAGGTGCTCGCGCGCGTGCGCGCCGCCCCGGCGAGCGAGCTGCGCGACATCCAGCTCGACCTGATCGGCGCGAAGCAGGACGCGGCGCTGTTGCGCGCGCGCATGCTCGCCGTGCAGCTGGCCGCGCCGGTGCCGCCGCTCGGGCTCGACCAGGCGCGCATCACCGTGATCGACTGCGACAACGACCCGGTGATCCCGGCGCCGGTGCGCGCGGCGGTGCGCGAACGCTATCCGCAGGCCGCGGCGCACAACCTGGCCGGCGGCGGCCACTACCCCTACATCCTCTGCGCCGACGAGTACAACCGCCTCCTCGCCGCACGCCTCGCCTGAAAGGAGCATGCCATGAGCCAGACCACCGCCGAAGGCACCACGCTGTACACCCGCGTCGCCGGCCCCGGCGTCGAGATGCCGACCGCCGAGGTGATGAAGAACGTCGCCTTCTACCGCGACCTGAAGGTCGACCCGAACGCCTTCGTCGACAAGGGCGACCCGACCAGGCGCCTGCCGATCAAGTACGTGATCTCGACCGGCAACAAGGCCGCGCCGGCCGGCATCTCCACCCCGCACAGCTTCCACATGTGCTTCATCGAGTCGAAGGCCGGCAACTCGCCGGTGATCCACGCCCACGAGTACCGCGAGATCTTCATGCCGATCAAGGGGCGTTACCGCATCTTCTTCAACAAGGACCCCGAGGAGTTCGTCGAGCTCGGCCCGTTCGACACCTTCTCGGTGCCGCCGATGCTGTGGCGCCGCGTCGAGCAGCAGGGCGAGCCCGGCGAGGCCGGCATGGTGATGGTGATCTACGACAACGTCGAGGATCCGAACCGCGGCCTGTTCGTGCCGCAGGAAGTGATCGATGCCGACCGCGCCGCCGGCGTCGATCCCTACGCCAAGGGCGCGGCGTGATCGTCATCCTCGGCGCCGCCGGCCAGACCGGCACGGCGGCGCTGCGGCGCCTGAAGGCCCTGGGCGTGCCGGCGCGCGCGATGGTGAGCCGCCCGGAGTCCGCCGACAAGGTGCGCGCGGCCGGCGCCACCGACGTGGTGCTCGGCAACCTGAAGAGCGCCGCGGACGTGCGCCGCGCCCTCGAAGGCGCCAGCCGCGTCTATCACATCTGCCCGGTGATGAGCGACGCGGAGATCCCGATCGGGCAGAACGTGATCGCGGCGGCGCGCGCGGAACGGGTCGATCAGCTGGTGTTCCACAGCCTGATCCACGCCCAGGTCGACGCCCTGCTGCACCACCGCGACAAGCGCGTGGTCGAGGGACTGATCATCGAGTCGCTGATCCCCTACACGTTCCTGCAGCCGACCATGTACATGCAGAACATGCTGTGGGAGTGGGACAACGTCACGCAGCGCGGTGTCTACCGGGCGCCCTACGCGACCGGCGCGCGCATGAGCCTGGTCGACCTCGAGGACATCGCATGTGCGGCGGCGACGGTGCTGACCGAGCCCGGCTGGGACGGCGGCGGCTTCGAATTGTGCAGCGGCGACAACCTGACGCGCGACGAGATGGCCGCCACCATCGGCGACGTGCTCGGCAGGCCGGTGCGCGCCGAGGCGTATGCGATCGATGAATGGCGGCCGATCGGCGCGAAGACGCGCACCCCGTTCCAGGTCGAGCGCGTCGCCACCATGTACGCGCATTACGACCGGTACGGCCTGTCGGGCGGCAATGCGCGCGTGCTGGCGATGATCCTCGGGCGGACGCCGACGACCTATCGCGAGTTCGTCGCGCGCGTGGCGCGCGAGCGCGGCGCGGCGTGATCGCCATCACCGGCGCCGGCGGCGTCACCGGGCGCGCGGTGATCGCCGCGCTCAAGGCGCGCGGCGTGGCGGTCTGCGCGGTGGTGACGCGCGCGTCCTCGGCGGCGGCCTGCCGGGACGCCGGCGCGGACCGGACCGCGCTGGCCACCTTCGCCGACCGCGCTGCGCTCGTGCGCGCCTTCGCCGGCGCCGCGACCGTGTTCCACATTCCGCCGCGCATGAAGCCCGACGAGGTGCAGAACGGGCGCAACGTCATCGACGCCGCCGTCACGGCGGGCGTGCGCACGATCGCGCTCCACAGCGTCATCAACTCGCAGGTCAGCGCGATCCGCTTCCACAACCACAAGCGCGCGGTCGAGGAACTGGCGATGCACGCGGGGTTGCCCTGGCGCATCTTCCAGCCGACCAACTACATGCAGAACGTCGCCTGGAACTGGGAGCGCATGATCGATGCCGGCGAGTTCGTCTTTCCCTATTCGGCCGATTCGCTGATCTCCTGGCTCGACCTCGACGACTACGCCGAAGCGGTGGCGCGCGTGCTCACCGAGCCGGGCTGGGACTACGGGGTCTACGAAATGGCGAGCGCCAAGACGCCGCTGACCCGGCACGAACTGGCCGCGATCTGGTCGCGGGTCACCGGCCGCGCGATCCGCGCCGTCGCCATGCCGCTCGACGCGTACATGGCGCTGCCGCACTGGGCGGGCCGCGATCCGCGCGAGATGGCGATCCTTCGCACCATGTTCGAGGAATTCGACCGCCACGGCGCGCCGGGCGGCAACTGGCGCACGCTGGCGCTGATGCTGGGCCGCGAACCGACGCAGTACGAGGCGTTCGCGCGGCGCTTCGCGCAGGCGCGCGGCCTCGCGCCCGTGCACTGACCGCAGGCAAGGAGGGACCATGAACAGACGCACTTTCGTTGCCGCCGCCGTCGCCGGTGCCGGCCTTGCCGCCGGGCGCGCGGTCGCGCAGTCCTGGCCGGCCAAGCCGGTCCGCGTGGTGATTCCGTTTCCGCCCGGCGGCCCGACCGACAACCTCGCGCGCCCCCTGCTGCAGCGCCTGTCCGAGCGCATGGGCCAGCAGTTCGTGATCGACAACCGTGCCGGCGCCAACGGCAACATCGGCGCCGAGCATGTGGCGCGGGTGGCGCCCGACGGCCACACGTTCTTCTGGTCGCCGACCGGCACCATGGCGGTCAATCCCGCGATCTATCCGAAGCTCGGGTTCGACCCGGTCAAGGACTTCGCGCCGGTGAGCCTGGTCGCCACCGTCGAGGGCATCCTGATCGTCGCCGCGGCCTCGCCGTACAGGACGGTGCGCGAGCTCATCGCCGACGCCAGGGCCAACCCCGGCCGGCTGACCTTCGCCTCGCCCGGCACCGGCAGCGTGGTGCACCTGCTCGGCGAGCAGCTCCGGCATCTGGGCGGGATCGACATCGTGCACGTGCCGTACAAGGGCGGCGCGCCGGCGATGACCGACCTGATCGGCGGCCAGGTGACGATGATGTTCGACTCGACCGCGGCGGCGCTCAACCAGGCGCGCGCCGGCAAGGTGCGCATGCTGGCCACCGGCGCGAAGCGGCGGCTGGCCCAGGTTCCCGACCTGCCGACCATGGAGGAAGCGGGGGTGGCAGGCTACGACTCGAGCTCGTTCCACGCGGTCTATGCGCCGGCGGCAACGCCGCGCGCGGTCGTCGACCGGCTCTCCGCCGAGATCGCCGCAGCGCTCAAGACCCCCGAGATCCGCGAGCGCTACAACGCGCTGGGCAGCGAGCCGGTCGGCAGCAGCCCGGAAGCCCTCGCGGCCGCGCTCAAGGAAGCCACCGAGCGCTGGGGTGGCCTGGCGCGGCGCATCAACCTCAAGGTCGACGGATGATCGTCGAGGCGCGCACCTACGACATCGCCGTGGGGCAGGTGGGCGACTATGTCGCCAACTATGCCCTGCACGGGCTGCCGGTGTCGCTGCGCCACGGCCTGGCGCTGGCGGGCTACTTCGGCGTCGAGGCCGGCAATCTGCACCAGGTGGTGCATTACTGGAAGCACGACAGCCTCGCCGATCGCGAGAGCCGGCGCGCATTGCGGGACGCCGATCCGGCCTGGCGCGCGTACCAGGCCGGTGCGCGCGGGCGCGTCCTCCGCCAGGAAGTGCGCCTGTTTGAGACACATGACGTGGTCCCGCCGTTCGCCGTGGCCGGCGCGGCGGATCCGCACGCCTTCGTCGAGGAATGCGTCACCCTCACCGAACCCGGCGATACTGCCGCCTTCGAGGCGGAATTCGCACGCCGGCTGTTGCCGCGGATGGCGGCGGCGGGCGCGCGCCTGGTGTGCTCCATGCGCGGCCTTACCGGCATGACCGGCGAAGTGGTGCACCTGTGGTATTGGGAGGGCATGGCCGCGCGCGACCGCGCGCAGGCCGCGCTTGCCGCCGACCGTTCCTGGCAGCGCGCGCAGCGGGAGACGCAGGGCCTGACCCGCGCTCATGCGCGGCGTTTCCTGCGGCCGCTGGCGATCTCGCCGCTGCGTTGACCGGCCGAGGGGCGCGACGAAGGGAAAAGCGATGAAACTGGCGGACAGCAAGGTGGTCGCGGTCGGCGGCGGCAGCGGCATCGGCCTCGCGGTGGCGAAGGCGGCCGCCGCGGCCGGCGCGCGGGTGGTGATCGCGGGGCGCGACGCCGGCAAGCTCGCCGCCGCGGCGCGCGACGTCGGCGCAGGCGTGGCCACCGCGCCGGTCGACGCGCGCGACGAAGGCCAGCTCGCGGCGCTCTTTGCTGCGCAGGCGCCGATCGACCACCTGGTGGTCACCGTCGGCCCGGGGTCGACGCGCCAGCGCTACACCAGCTTTCTGGAGCAGCCGACGGCAGACGCCCGCGCGCTGTTCGACAACAAGTTCTGGGCGCAGTACCTGTGCGCCAAGCTGGCGGCGCCGCACATCGCCAAAGGCGGCTCGATCACCCTGTTCGGCGGCGGCGCCAGCCGCCGGCCGATCAAGGCGATGGCCGCGCTGGCCGCGGTGCAGGCAGCCATCGAGGGGCTCACGCGCGGCATGGCGCTGGACCTGGCGCCGGTGCGCGTCAATGCGGTGGCGCCGGGGCGCATCGCCTCGTCGAGCTTTGGCGACATGCCGGAGGCCGCGCGCCAGGAAATGCTCGACAAGTGGGCGGCCGGCCTGCCGGTCGCGCGCATCGGGCTGCCGGAGGACGCCGCAGCAGCGGCGCTGTTCCTGATGCAGAATGCCTATTCGACCGGCAACATCCTGTACGTCGATGGCGGCCACTATCTCGCGTAGGCGGGCGTCGCCGCGGCGGCAATGGAAGGAAGTTCATGACAGCGCGAACCCATCCCATCATCGGCACCTGGACGCTGCTCGGCTACTGGACCCAGTACACCGGCGGCGAGAAGTTCTATCCGCTCGGGCGCGATGCGCGCGGCTACATCACCTACACTGCGGCGGGCTTCATGATGGGCACCATGCAGCGCGCGGCGGCGCCGCGGTTCGCGGTGTCCGACCGCCTGCAGGCAACCGTCGAGGAAAAGGTGCGCGCCTTCGACGACTACGTCACCTATTGCGGGCGCTGGGACGCCGACGGCGAGGACATGATCCATCACATCGAGCTGAGCCTGTTGCCCAACTGGATCGGCGAGAGCCAGCGCCGCCACGCGCGCTGGCATGGGCCTGACCGGGTCGACCTGGTCGGGGAATGGCAGATCGGCGACAAGCGCCGCGCTGCGGTGGTCGAATGGGAGCGCGCGAAATGAAGGCATGGCTGGTGGAGAAGACCGAGGGCGCGGCGCGCCTGGCGTGGCGCGATGTCGCCGACCTGGTGCCCGGCGCCAACGACCTGCTGGTCAAGGTGCGCGCGGTCGGCATCAACCGCGCGGACCTGGCGCTCAACGCCGGGCACTATGCGCGCATCCCGACCAGGCCGCCCCATCCCATCGCCGGGCTGGAGGCGGCCGGCGAGGTCATCGGCATGGGCGCCGACGTCAAGGGCTACGCGATTGGCGATCGGGTCATGGGCATGCCCGCCGGTGCGTACGCGGAGCAGGTGCTGCTGGACCACCGCCTTGCGGTGCGCGTACCGGCCGGGCTGGGGTGGGCGGCAGCGGCCGCGATCCCGGTGGCGCTGTTCACCGCGCACGATGCGATCGTCACCAACGGCCGCCTGGCAAAGGGCGAGGCGGTGTTCATCCAGGCGGCCTCCAGCGGCGTCGGCATCGCGGCCGCGCAGATCGCGCGCGCCCGGGGTGCCGGCGTGATCGCGGGGACCGCGAGCGCGGCGAAGCTCGCGCGCCTGGCGCAGTACGGACTCACGCACGGCATCGACCATGCCCAGGGCGGCGCCGCGGAGGCGGTGATGCGCGCGACCGGCGGCGCCGGTGCCGACGTGATCGTCGACATGGTCGGCGCCAAGGCCATCGACGACCATCTCGCGATGGCCGCACTGGGCGCGCGCTGGATCCAGATCGGGCGCATGGGCGGAATCTCCGGCCCGGTCGATCTCAACGAGTTGTCGCGCAAGCGCATCGCCCTGATCGGCGTGACCTTCCGCACCCGCGATGTCGCCGAGTTCGCCGCGGTGGTCAGGGCGGCGTGGGACGACTTCGGCGGCGCGGCGGCCAGCGGCGCGTTCGCGATGCCGGTCGAGAAGGTGTTCGCGCTCGCCGAGGCGGACCGCGCGCACGCGGCGATGCGCGAGAACCGGCATTTCGGCAAGTTCATCCTGGAGGCCTGACCATGCGATCGCGTCTTGCGCGTTTCTTCCTGGGCGCGGCACTGGCCGCGCTTGCGCTGCCGCCTGCGCAGGCGCAGAGTTTCGCGACGCGGCCGGTGCGCATCGTCGTGCCGTTCGCCGCCGGCGGCGTGGTCGACCTGATGGCGCGGCTGATCGCGCCGCGCATGGGCGCCGAGCTCGGCCAGACGCTGGTGATCGACAACCGGCCGGGCGCCGGCGCCACGCTCGGCGCCGATTTCGTCGCCAAGGCCGCGCCCGACGGGCACACGGTGCTGCTCGGCACCATCGTCACGCACGCCACCGCGCCCCACATGGGCAAGCTGCCCTACAACGCCGAGCGCGACTTCGCGCCCGTGGGCTTCCACGGCTTCAACGCGGCCTGGCTGCTGGTGACGCCGGGGCTGCCGATCAGGAGCTTCGCCGAATTCGTCGAGTACGCGCGCAGGAATCCGGGCAAGCTCAACTACGGCACGCCGTCGATCGGCAGTTCCTCGCACCTCGCGGCGGAACTGCTCAAGCAGACCCTGAACCTCGACTACCAGCACGTGCCCTACAAGGGCAGCGCGCCGGCGCTGCAGGACCTGGTGGGCGGGCAGGTGCAGTTCATGTTCGACAACATCGGGTCCTCGACCCCGCTGGTCAAGGCCGGCAAGCTGCGCGCGCTGGCGGTCACCGCCGGACGGCGCGTCGCCTCGGCGCCGGAGGTGCCCACGGTGGCGGAATCCGGCGTGCCGGGGTTCGAAGTGATCGGCTGGGCCGCCATGTTCGCGCCGGCGGGCACGCCGCCGGCCGCGGTGAACCAGCTCAACCGCGCGCTCAACCTCGCGCTGGCCGAGCCCGACGTGCGGCAGAAGCTCGCCGATGCCGGCATCGAGACGCGTCCCGGCAGCCCGGACGACCTGGCGCGTTTCGTCCAGGCCGAGTCCGACAAGTGGGCGCAGGTCATCCGCAAGGGCAACATCCGGGCCGACTGACCCGCGCCCGCGGGGCCGCCGCCGGCGCGCGGCCCTACGCGATGGTGACGTCCCTGTCGAGATACACGTCCTGGATCGCGTTCAGGAGCGCGACCCCGTCGGCCATCGGCTTCTGGAACGCCTTGCGTCCCGAGATGAGCCCCATGCCGCCGGCGCGCTTGTTGACCACCGCGGTGCGGATCGCGTCGTGCAGGTCGTTCTCGCCCGACGCGCCGCCGGAATTGATCAGGCCCGCGCGCCCCATGTAGCAGTTGGCGACCTGGTAGCGGGTCAGGTCGATCGGGTGGTCGGTCGCCAGTTCCGAGTACATGCGCTTGTCGGTCTTGCCGTAGGGGTTCTCCTTGGTGTTGAGCGACAGGTAGCCGCCGTTGTTCTCCGGCGCCTTCTGCTTGACGATGTCGGCCTCGATCGTCACCCCGAGGTGGTTGGCCTGCCCGGTGAGGTCGGCCGAGACGTGGTAGTCGCGGTCGCTCTTGAAGGCCGGGTTGCGCAGGTAGCACCACAGCACGGTGGCCAGGCCCAGCTCGTGGGCCGCGGCGAAGGCCTGCGACACCTCGACGATCTGCCGGCTCGACTCGGCCGAGCCGAAGTAGATGGTCGCGCCGACGGCGGTGGCGCCCATGTCGCGCGCCTGCCGCACGCTCGCGAACATGATCTGGTCGTACTTGTTGGGATAGGTGAGGAACTCGTTGTGGTTGATCTTCACCAGGAACGGGATCTTGTGCGCGTACTTGCGCGCGACCGCGCCGAGCACGCCCAGGGTCGAGGCGACCGCGTTGCAGCCGCCCTCGATCGCGAGCCGGACGATGTTCTCCGGGTCGAAGTACGCGGGGTTCCTGGCGAACGAGGCGCCGCCCGAATGCTCGATGCCCTGGTCGACCGGCAGGATCGACAGGTAGCCGGTGCCGGCGAGGCGGCCGTGGTTGAACAGGCGTGCCAGGCTGCCCAGCACCGGCGCCGGCCGGTCCGACGGCGCGAAGACGCGATCGACGAAATCCGGGCCCGGCAGGTGCAGGGCGGCGCGCGGGATGGTCTTGCAGGTGTGGCCGAGGAGGCTCGCGGCCTCCGGCCCGAGGGCGGCGGCGATGTCGGTCATCGGATGCTCCGGTGCAGGGGTTGGCGCGCGTGGCGCGCGATTCGGCGATTATGCCGCCGGCGCGCCGGGCGCCGCGCGACGATTCGTGCCGGACTTGCGCTGCATCAACTTCGCCGGGGCCGGCGCGGCTAGGGTGGCGATGACAGGCGTGTGACAGCGATGTGACGCGCCGAAGACGACGGGAGACAACGATGATTGGCGGATATGAAGATCTGCGCAACGAGGTCTGCGAGATCCTGGGCTGCGAAGTCACGGTCGAGGATGTGGACGTGGCCGTCGAGGCGATCGTGCACCAGGAGGGATTGACCGCGACCACGGCGCTGATGGAGTTGAACGTGCTCGCGCAGACCGACGAGGGCCGGCAGACCCTGCGGCAGATGCTGGCCAGCTGGATCATGCACGAGCGCGACGTCGCCGCCGACAACCGCGCGCGCCAATGCCAGCTCGCGCTCAACCACCTGCTGCACGCCCTCGGCGGCGAGCGCCGCCACGAGGGCGCCCGGCAGAGCCTGGACCGGCGGTCCTAGCGGACTACTGCCGGACTTCGCGCCTGCGAAGCAGATCAGGGCGTAGCGACAATCCTGGCAAGTGCCGCCGCCGCCGTCAGGATGGGAATGCCTTCATAGGTACGCAGAGACAGCAAGTCCTCGTCTCCCGAGACAATCAGGTCCGCGTCCGCGGCGATGGCGCATGCAAGCACATGGTCATCGTCGGCATCGCGGCATACCGGTCTGGGCAGCGGTGCAGCCTCAAGCGACAGCACACTGGCCAGATACCGTCGGTGAAGATCGGATGCCGACAGCCCGCGCTTGGCCAACGCATGCGCCACCGTGGGATGCGCGAAGACGCGTTTCAGCTCTGCAGAAAGTTGTGGGCTGGTGCAAAGCTCCACTTGCCCGGTGAGCCCGGAGAGCAGCACTTGGCCCGGAACGCCACCCCAGCCGAAAGCCGAGATCAGGATGTTGGTGTCAAGTACGACACGCATTCACGCCGCGCGGAACTGGCGCCGCACCGCATCGATGATTGTCCTAGTATCGGAAGCCGCTGGCGTGGGCTCGGTTGCCGGATGGCTGGCAAGCAGGTCCCGCAATTCTGCCGCGGATTCGAGGCGTAGCATTTCGGAGAGCACCGGCGCAAGGACTTCGCTCGACAACAACCCGCGCTTGCGCGCTTCTTCGGCAAGGCCATCGGGCAATTCGATTGTTACGGAGGTCATGGTCGCCGGTCCAAGAATGCGTTGCAGGCATGGTACCTCAAGCAGGTCGAAGCTTCACGACGCTGGCGCCGACGCTGGTCAAGGTTCACAAACCTGCGCGAGCGCGCTAGCCGCACGCGGGCCGCGCCGGTACACGTCAGTCCGGAAGCAATGCCCCCAGCCGCACCAGCTGCGCGAGCTTCCTTTCCTCGTCGTCGACCGACATTCGGTCGGTGCGGTAGCCACTTGCAAAGCCGCACTGGGGACACAGGCCCGCACGCCTGAGATC
The DNA here is from genome assembly GCA_016790695.1 of Burkholderiales bacterium. Classification (GTDB taxonomy): domain Bacteria; phylum Pseudomonadota; class Gammaproteobacteria; order Burkholderiales; family JAEUOS01; genus JAEUOS01. The sequence goes on along the minus strand of JAEUOS010000001.1, from coordinate 11,522 downwards.
GAGGTGGCGCGCCGCCTCGTCGAGGCGCGCCTTTACGTAGTCCTCGCTTTCGATCTCACGCTGCTTGGTGCTGATCAGGCCGAGCAGGGCGATCTTGTTCGTCGGTACGTGGCGCAGCGGATCGAACCCGCCCGTACCAGCACGGTCGTACTCAAGCAGGAAGCCGTCCACATTGATCTCGCTAAAGGCGCGCTCGGCGATCGGTTCGTAACCGCCGGAGCCCATGCCTTCACCGACGTTGCCGCGGCACATGTGCAGCACCACGGTCATGCCGGCGGGGCGGTCGGCCAGGGCGGCGTTGAGCGCATCGATGTAGAGTCCGATGGTCTGGTCGACGTCGTCGCCGCGCGAAGCGAGAAAAGCACGGATTCCCTCGTCGCAAAGGATCGGCAGCGCGACTTCATCGAACTGCACATAGGTACAGCCGAGCGCGGCCAATTCGGCCAACTCCTCGCGATATATGCGAGACACATCAGACATGAATGCCTCGACGTCCGGGTAAACCGCCGGATCGATCGCCTGCCGGCCGCGGAAGAAGTGCATCACCGAAGGCGCCGGCAGCGTGACCTTGGGTGTACGATCCGTGACGGTCTTGAGGAAGGCGAACTCGTGGGAGGCGATGCCCTTGCGGCGCACGAGACGCCCGATCACTCGCGGCACAGGCGCGGCACGCTGGCGCTTGCCGCCGGCCAGGCGGAATTCGAAGTCCGCTGGGTCGCGCTCGGCCGAGAAGCCGTCGACACTCTCGAAGAAGCCGTCGCGCCACGAGACGCGTCGGAACTCGCCGTCGGTGATCACCGCCAGCCCGGCGCGCTCCTGGAGTACGACGGCCTCGCGAATCGCCTGATCCTCGATCGCGGTCAGCGCCTCGTGCCGCAGGTGCCCGGCCATCCAGTCGGTGCGCGCCCGGCGAAGCGCCGGCGGCCTCAACAGGCTGCCAACATGGTCGATGCGAAAGGGCTTCGCGGCCACGTTCATAAATGATCTCCTGAAATTCCTACGCTTCGACCAGGCGCGCCTTCCCGGTTACCCGTCGGCCGCAACCTCGGCTTAGGTGCGATGGGCCTGCCGAGCGTTGCGGTTCGATGGTGACTGCGGCCCTCGCGCGCCAGGGCGAAAAAGGGGTGGTCACGCCCTGCACTGCGCCACTGTTGGAGCCGCCCGGCCGGCAGCGCCAATGGGGCAGCGCCCCAAGCCGATGCGGTCGGGGGCGCCGAAAGTCAGCGCGACTGAGCCGGAACCCCGGCAACGCCCTGGTCACTCCGCTTTCGCCCCGGAAAACGCGACTGCGGCCGCGTACCGTCTGGAGTCGGAGACGATCAGGCGTGCGACCTCGTCGGCAGGGCCGCCTCCCGGCGTGAACCCGTGGCTCTCGATCCGTGTTCGCGTTTCCGGTTCGCGCAGGGCTGCGCCGATTTCCACGTTGAGGCGTGTGACGATATCGGCCCGCACGCCACGCGGCGCGATCACTGCGACCCAAGCGCCTGAGCTGAATCCCGCCGGCGCGCCCGCCTCGCCGACGGCCGGCACCTCGGGTGCGGCCGGCGAACGTTGCGCCTGGCCAACCATCAACAGGCGCAGCCGCCCCTGTTGCACTGGCCCGCGCAGTGGTGTCATCGCGAGGAATACCGCGGCAACGTCACCGCTGACAACCGAGGTCAGCATGGGCTGCAAACCCTTGTGGGGCACATGGGTGATCGCCAAGCCCGTAGATTGCTTGAGCACTTCCCAGTCGAGGTGGGTCGGGCTCCCGCTACCGGCCGAACCATAGTTGTACTTGCCGGGGTTCGCGCGCACGAGCTCGGCGAACTCCGCATAGGTGCGTACCGGAAGGGCCGCGTTGACGGCCAGGAAGAAGGGTGTCGCATACAGGAGCGTGACGGGCGCCAAATCGCGCTCGGCGCTGTACGGCAGGGACTTGAAAAGGGCCGGATTGATGGCCAGCGAGCCGTTGTCGCCCAGACCAACGGTGTGGCCGTCGGGCACTGCCTTGGCGATGGCATCGAGTGCGACGATGCCTGAGCCGCCCGGCCGGTTTTCGACGACGACCGACTGTCCGAGGCGCTTCGCCAGCGGTTCGGCCACCAGCCGCAAGACGACATCCGGTCCGCCGCCGGGGCTGAACGGGATGATGAAGCGCACCGGCCGCTCCGGCCAGGTCTGGGCCGGGGCGGGGCCGGCGACTGTCAGGACGGCGAGGACGACGGCAAGCGATCGGCTCATGCGGTGGGTCCTCCACGCAGGCGGTTGAGAAGGGCGGCCGGGTCGGGCGGCGCGGCGTCGCCGCGCCAGGCGACGTGGCCGTCTGGCCGCACCATGACGAGGTTGCGCTCGTACAGCGCGGCAATGCCGCGGTCGCCGATCGCCGAGACGCGTAACGGCACGCCGGCATCCGCCGCGGCGCGCTGGACGGTCGCCGCCGATCCGGCCGCGGCGCCGAAGTCGAGCAGGCGGAAGCCGTGGCCGAACAGATCGAGCGTCGACTGCCCGGCGGCAAGCCAGGCATGCGGTGCGCGCGCGCCCGGCCAGCTGCTCGGCGCGTACCGGATCGGATCGTCGGTCGGCGGCGCGCCGGGCTCCTCGGCGACGATTGGCGAGGCCCCGTAGCGATAGCCGAGTTGCACCCCGAGCGATTCCCATTCCTTGCGTGTCTCGGCGGCGAAGCGCTCACCCAGGGCCGCGCGGCGGGCGTCGGCCTCGGCGCCGTCGGCATCGATCCAGTCGAAGGTCGGCAAGTCGCGCAGGTTGCGGAAGTTGCTGGTGGCCTCGGCGACATTGCGCGCGCCGATCGGCCGGCGCTCGGCATCGTAACTGTCGAGAAGACCCGGCCCGCCCCAGCCGGCGAGCGTGGCTGCGATCTTCCAACCGAGATCGACTGCGTCGCCGAAGCCGGTGTTCATGCCGAAGCCGCCGGTCGGCGAGAGCTGGTGCGCGGCGTCACCGACCAGGAAGCAGCTGCCGTGCCGGTAGGTCTCGGCCACCACCGCGCGCCTCGTCCACGGGAACAGGCCGACGACCTCGTGGTCCGGCATGTCCCCCTCGCCCAGCATGCGTCGCAGGGCGGCAGCGACATCGGCTGCGTCCATCGCCGGCGGTCTCCCGTCGGGTCCGGTGGCGCCCACCATCGACAGGCGCCAGGTCTTGAAGCCGTCGATCATGTTGAGGTTGGCCCACATGCCGCCGCGATCGACCAGCACGTTCATGATCGCCTTGCCGTGCGGATGCGCCTGCCACAGGCGCGGGCAGCGGAAGTAGATGCCCAGCGAATGGCTGAGCGTCTCGCCGATCAGCTCGATGCCGAGCGCCTTGCGCACCGCGCTGCCGGCGCCGTCGCAAGCTGCGAGGTAGCGCGCGCGCACCGGGGTGCGCGCGCCGCTCGCGACGTCGGCCAGGGTGGCCTCGACGTGCGTGCCGTGGTCGGTGCAGGCCTCCAGGCGCGTGGCGAAGCGCGCGTCGACCGACTCGAAGGTCTGCGCGGCGCGGCGCAGGATGGGATCGAGCAGGTGCTGCGGGATGCGCTGGCGGTTGACCGGACTCTGCGCAATCTCGCCCTGCGCGCCCATCGAGGGATAGTCGAGCCGGGCGATGCGCTTGCCGCGCAGCGCGGTGAGGAACTGCACCGACATCGGGTAGTCGTCGGGAAAGCCGCCGTGTCGCACCTGGTTGGCGATGCCCCAGCGCCGGCAGAATTCCATCGAGCGCACGTTGACCAGATTGATCTTGGCCACCGGTTCGGCGCCGAATTCGGGATTCTGCTCGACCAGCAGCGCGCGCACGCCACGCCAGCCGAGCTCGCAGGCGAGCGCGAGGCCGACGGGCCCGCCGCCGGCGATGAGGACGTCGGTATAGATCACGGGCTGGCGTGGTTGCGGCAGGAATGCGGGTTCCCGCCGGACGGATGCGCTCGCGGGCCGACGGTGCGCTGCAGGATAGGGAAGGAAAATGGATTCGGCAATACAATGAATTGGATTGTTTGAATCCAAAAAATGAATTGGCAGGAAGCCGACCTCAATCTGCTGCCGGTATTCGCGGCCCTGCTGCGCCACGGCAGCGTGACCCTGGCCGGCCGCGAACTGGGCCTGTCGCAGCCGGCGATGAGTTATGCCTTGAAGCGCCTGCGTGCCCAGGCCGGCGACCCGCTGTTCGTGCGCAGCGGGCGCGCCATGCTGCCGACCGCGCGCGCGCACGAACTGGCGCAGCCGGTGCAGGAGGTCCTCGACACGGTGCGCCGCCGCATCCTCGGCGGCAGCGGGTTCGACCCGCAGCACGCCGCGCGCGAGTTCTCGGTCGCGCTCACCGACCTCGGCGCGCTCGTGTTCCTGCCGGCCCTGCTCGCCGAACTGCGCGCACGGGCACCGCGTTGCACGCTCCGCTCGGTGCAGGTGTCGGCAAGCGAACTGGAAGGTGCGCTGGAGTCCGGCCGGGTCGATCTCGCCATCGGGTACTACCCTGACGCGCCGCAGAGCCTGTATCAGCAGCGCCTCTACGAGCGCGACTACGTCTGCGCGTTTCGCGCCGACCATCCGGGAATCGGCCAGCGCCTGACGCTTGCGCGCTATCTGGCTCTGGATCACGTGGTCGTGAAGAGTCCGGTGCGCGTCCGCGACGCCGTCGACCGCGCCCTGGCCAGCCGCGGCCTGGCGCGCCGCGCCGTGCTCACGCTGCCGCACTACGTGGCCGTCGCACCCATCCTCGAGCAATCGGATCTGGTCGCGACCCTGCCGCGCGAAATCGCCGCCGTGTTCGCGCGGCTCGCGCGGGTGCGCGCGATCCCCGCCCCGGTGCGCGTGCCGAACGTGGTGCTGCGCCAATACTGGCATCGCCGCGACCAGCACGACGCGGCCAATCGCTGGCTGCGAGAACGGGTGGCCGCCCGGTTCGCAGAGTCCGGCCGCGCGCACGCCGCGCCCCGAACTGCGGTATAAAGCGCGCCGCGCTGCGGCAACGCTGCCGGCGCAAGCGCCGCCGGCCCCTTCCTGACTGCATATTTCGCGCCCGTTCGGGCACCCAAAAAAATTTTTCTTCCGGCCTGTGTTGGCACGCCCAATCGGGTGTAGGCTTACCTCCATCAATAGGCGAGGATAATTATGCAAACCATTGAATCAAAAGGGTTAATTAATTCCGAAGCCAACCTCCCCGAGCAGGAGATCGCCGCCGAAGTCCTCGGCGAGAAGTACGCCAAGGGGACCGAACGAACGGTCACCGAGGTGCGCAAACGGGTTGCCCGCGCGCTTGCCGCCGTCGAGCCTGAAAGCAAACGCTCACATTGGGAACGACAGTTCCTCTGGGCCCAGGAAAACGGCTTCGTGCCGGCCGGGCGCATCAATTCCGCCGCCGGCACCGACCTCACGGCCACCCTCATCAACTGCTTCGTGCAGCCGGTCGGCGATTCGATCACCGAGGTCGTCGACGGCCGCCCCGGCATCTACACCGCGCTCGCCGAGGCCGCCGAGACCATGCGCCGCGGCGGGGGCGTCGGTTACGATTTCTCGTCGATCCGTCCGGTCGGCGCGCACGTGCGCGGCACCAATTCGCGCGCCTCGGGGCCGGTGTCGTACATGCGCGTGTTCGACCGCTCCTGCGAGACGGTGGAATCGGCCGGCGCGCGGCGCGGCGCGCAGATGGGCGTGCTGCGCTGCGACCACCCGGACGTCGAGCAGTTCATCCACGCCAAGGACGCCGGCGACCTCACCAACTTCAACATCTCGGTCGGGGTGACCGACGCGTTCATGCAGGCGGTGGAGGCCGATGCCGAGGTCGAGCTGGTGCACAAGGCGCCGCCCTCGGCGGACATCATGAAGTCCGGCGCCTACCAGCGCGCCGACGGCCAGTGGGTCTACCGCAAGGTGCGCGCGCAGGATCTGTGGGACCAGATCATGCGCTCCACCTACGACCATGCCGAGCCCGGCATCCTGTTCATCGACCGCATGAACCGGGACAACAACCTCTATTACTGCGAGACCATCGAGGCCACCAACCCCTGCGCCGAGCAGCCGCTGCCGCCCTACGGCTGCTGCTGCCTGGGCTCGGTGAACCTCACCAAGTTCGTCCGCAACGCGTTCTCGGACGCGGCGTCGTTCGACTTCGCCGCCTTCGGCAAGGTCGTCGACGTGTCGGTGCGCATGCTCGACAACGTGCTCGACGCCACCCACTGGCCGCTGCCGGCGCAGAAGGCCGAGGCCGATTCCAAGCGCCGCGTCGGCCTGGGCTTCACCGGTCTGGGCGACGCGCTCATCATGCTGAAGCTGCGCTACGACTCCGCGGCGGCGCGCGCGATGGCGGCCAGGATCACCGAGGCGATGCGCGACCGCGCCTACCTGTACTCGGTGGAACTGGCGCGCGAGCGCGGCGCGTTCCAGCTGTTCAACGCCGACATGTATCTTGCCGGCGGCAACTTCGCCTCGCGCCTGCCGGTCGAGGTGAAGGACCGGATCCGCAAGCACGGCATCCGCAATTCGCACCTGCTCTCCATCGCGCCCACCGGCACGATCTCGCTGGCGTTCGCCGACAACGCGTCGAACGGCATCGAGCCGCCGTTCTCGTGGACCTACACGCGCAAGAAGCGCATGGCCGACGGCACCCACAAGGAATACGCGGTCGAGGACTACGCCTGGCGCCTGTACCGCCACCTCGGCGGCGACACCAGCCGCCTGCCGGACTACTTCGTCACCGCGCTGGAGATCTCCGCCGCGGCGCACGAGGAGATGGTGGCCGCGGTGGCGCCGGCGATCGACACCTCGATCTCCAAGACCGTCAACGTGCCGGCCGACTACCCTTATGGCGAGTTCGAGGACCTCTACCTGAAGGCGTGGAAGTCCGGCCTGAAGGGCCTGGCCACCTACCGCCCCAACAGCGTGCTCGGCTCGGTGCTGTCGGTGACGCCCGAGAAGCCGGCCGACAAGGACGTCAACAGGGCGCCGCAGGACGTCGAACTGCTCGAGGCCAACAAGCGCCTGTCGATCAAGAGCCTGCCGGCGCCGGTGCTGGCGAGCCTGCGCTGGCCCGGGCGGCCCGAACTGCCCGGCGGCAACGCCGCCTGGACCTACATGATGAGCCACCCCGGCGGCGAGTTCGGCCTGTTCGTCGGCCACATCGAGGAGGAAGGCCAGGCCTTTCCGTTCGAGGTGTGGGTCAACGGCACCGACCAGCCGCGCGGCCTCGGCGCGGTGGCCAAGACCCTGTCGATGGACATGCGCGCCAACGACCGCGCGTGGCTGAAGCTGAAGCTCGAGGTGCTCGCGCGCACGCCGGGCGAGAAGAGCTTCATGATGCCGTTCCCGCCGCACGGCGAGCAGAAGCTCATCCCGAGCGTGGTGGCGGGCCTGGCCCAGCTCGTGCAGTGGCGCTGCGACCGCCTGGGCGCGCTCGACGAGAAGGCGCCCGACCTGCTCTCGCCCGAAGGCCGCCCGCACCCGGTGCTCGACGCCATGTTCGCGCTGAACGAGCCGCGCACCGGCACCGACGGCACGCTGTCGTGGACGGTCGACATCGTCAACCCGGCGACCGACGAGGACTTCGTGCTCGGCCTGAAGGAGGTCACGCTGCCCGACGGCGTCACGCGCCCCTACTCGATGTGGCTCTCGGGCAACTACCCGCGCGCGCTCGACGGGCTCTCGCGCATCCTGTCGCTCGACATGCGCGTGCTCGACCCGGCCTGGATCGGCATGAAGCTGCGCAAGCTCCTCAACTACGCCGAGCCCCTGGGCGACTTCATGGCGTTCGTGCCCGGCGAGCGCCGCCAGCAGACCTGGCCGTCGACGGTGGCCTACCTCGCGCGCCTGATCATCCACCGCTACGCAATGCTGGGCGTGCTCACCGAGGAAGGCTTTCCGACCCGCGAGATGGGCATCCTCGAGGCGCCGCGCAGCGACGCGCGCAAGGGCGAGGTGGCGGTGATGCAGGGCGGCCTGTGCACCGAGTGCGGCAACTACACCGTGATCAGGAAGGACGGCTGCGAGTTCTGCACCGCGTGCGGGGCGGTGGGCGCGTGCGGGTAGCGCAGGGCGCCGTGCGCGTCGCGGCCTGAGCCGCGATCCGCGCGACAGGTGCCGCGCCGGCCGGCGGTGAACGCGGCCGGCCAGGGCGGCGGCGCGCCTGCCGCGCGCCGCGCCGGCTCAGGTTTGCCGCGTCGTCGCCGTTATCCGGATTGACCGTCTTCCCGCGTCCGCCTTCGCTGCGGCAGCGCGCGAGGCGGCGTCCGGCAGCCGCAATCCTGCGGCTGTGCGTGCCCGGCCACCGCGGGGAGGCAGAATGAATGCGACGTTGCGCATAGCGCAAGACCGGCAGGATGGTTGGCGGTCGCGTGGCCGCGCGTCGGAAGCGTCTGCGGGCGCTCCGGTCCCGGCAGCCCGGACCGATGGGAGACCTGAATGAATCCGGCGCGCGCCAAGAACCTGCTGTTGTGCGGCGCGCTGGTGGCGGCAGTCCTGATCGGCCTGGCGGTGCCGCTGTCGCATTTCCTCCAGGGTGTCTCGAGCCAGCGCGCGGACAGTGCCGGCGCGGCGCGCGCGCAGGCGCAGGCGGTGGCGCGCCTGGTGGCGAGCCATCCCGAGACCTGGTCTGCGCACGCGGATCTGCTGCGCGAGGTGCTGCGCACGGGCGCAGCGACCGATGCGCCGCCGCGCATGGAGTCGCGACGCCTGCTGGCGCCCGACGGCAGGACGATCGTCGACACCGGCACATGGCCGGCCGCGCCGCGGCTCGCGCAGGTCGCGGTGGTCGAGGTCGACGGCCGCGTGGTGGCACGGGTCGAGCACATGGTCGGCCTGCGGCCGCTGATCCGCGGGTCGGTGCCGTTCGCTCTCGCCGGGCTGGCGGCCGCGGTGCTGGTGTTCACGCTGCTGCGCCGGTTGCTGCTGCACGCGGTGCAGAGCGCGCTGACCGCGCTCAAGGCCGAGGTGCAGCGCGCCGAGGCGGCGCTCGCGGAAAAGGCGGCCATCGAGCAGGAACTGCGCCGTCAATCGACGCAGGAGCGGCTGCTCGAGGCGCTGGCGGCAGCGTCGAACACCGCGCGCACGCCGGGCGAGGCGATGTCGCAATGCCTGCGGCAGCTCTGCGAGTACACCGGCTGGCAGATCGGCCACGCGGCGCTGGTCGAATTCGACGGCGAGCATGCCGTCACGCGCCTCGATTTCTGGCATCGTCCCGCCGGCGTGCGGTACGACCGCTTCATCGAGGAGAACGGCCGCCACCGGCACGACGTCGCCAACGGCAACTTCGTCGGCCGCGTCCTGCGCACCGGCGCGCCGGTGTGGATCGCCGAACTGTCGGGATCCCAGGGGGCGACCCGCGCGGCGCAGTTCGCGTCGATCGGCGTGCGCACGGGAATGGCGTTTCCGATCCTGCGGGGGCGCGATCCGATCGGGTTCTTCGAGTTCCTCTCGGAAGCCGCGCTGGAACCGGATGCCGAGCTGACCGCGCTGGTGCAGCGTGCGAGCGGCTATGTCGGCAGCGTCGCCGAGCGGGTCGAGGCGGCGGACCAGATCCGCCGCCTGAACCAGGACCTCGAGCGGCGCGTTGCCGAGCGGACCGCGCACAGCGAGCGGGCCGGCGCGCTGCTCGCCGCGCGCGGGCGCGATGCGGCGGTGCTCGGCGAGATGACCGGCGTGCTGCAGGTCGCCGAACACCTCGAGGAGGCCGGCCGCCTGGTCGCGCGCTACCTGCCGGTCGCCCTGCACGGCACGCTGGCGGGCGCGCTGTACCTGATGCGGGCCTCGCGCGACAGTCTCGAGCGCCTGTCGGCGTGGGGCGACACCGCGTTTCCCGCGAGCTTTCCGCCCGCGCACTGCTGGGGCATGCGCCGCGGCCAGCCGCACGGTTCGCTCGACGGCGCCGTTCCCCTCGAATGCGCGCACGTCGCCGCGACCGACGCGCCGGGCGGCACCCTGTGCGTGCCGCTGATCGCGCAGGGGGAATCGCTCGGCCTGCTGGAGATCGTCTACATCGAGCCAGGCGACGCCGACACGCGCGCCGAGCGCCTGGCCGCGGCCAAGCGCGTCAGCGAGCAGCTGTCGCTGGCGCTGGCCAATGTGCGCCTGCGCGAGAGCCTGCGCGAACAATCGATCCGCGATCCCCTGACCGGCCTGCACAACCGCCGCTATCTGGAGGAGTCGCTCAGCCGCGAACTGGCGCGCAGCGCGCGCGACGGGCAGCCGCTCGCGGTGTTCATGCTCGACGTCGACCACTTCAAGCGCTACAACGACGCCCACGGCCACGATGCCGGCGACGCCGCGCTGCGCGAACTCGGTCGCGAGCTGCGCAAGTGCGCGCGCGGCAGCGACATCGTCTGCCGGTACGGCGGCGAGGAATTCGTCGTCGTCCTGGTCGATGCCGACGGCGCGGCGGCCGGCGCCTGGTCCGAGCGCCTGATGCAGAACGTGCGCGCGCTCGAAGTGCGCCTCGGCAACCGCGTCCTGCCGCCGATCACCGTGTCGATGGGCCTGGCGCTGTTCCCGCAGCACGCCGACGACCCGGCGGCGCTGCTGCATGCCGCCGACGAGGCGCTCTACGAGGCCAAGCGCGACGGCCGCGACCGCCTGCGCGTGGTCCGGGTCCAGCCCGGCACACTGAGCGTGCCGGAGCCGGCAGCCGCCTGAGGGGCGGCACGGGCTGGCGGGCGCCGCGAGCGCGACCCGCGTGCGGCACGACCGCGACCGGGTCGCGGCACGGCCGTGACAACAATCAGCCGGGCCGCGCGCGGGACAGCCTGCGGACCCCGGCGGGCGCGGTCGTCATTCGACCTTCAGGTTCATCGCCTTGACCAGCCGCGTATAGCGCTCGAACTCCTCGCCGATGAAGCGGCCGAATTCCTCGGGGGTGTTGCCCACGGGGTCGGTGGCATCGTCGATCAGGCGGCTGGTGACGGGACGGGTGGCCATTGCCCGCAGCGCCGCAGCATGCAGGGCGGTGATCACGGCGGGCGGCGTGTCGCGGGGCGCCAGGAGTCCGTACCAGGAACTGAACTCGTAGCCCCTGAGGCCGGCCTCCTGCAAGGTGGGCAGGTCGGGCAGCGACTTCACGCGCTTGGGCGTGGTGACCGCCAGGCCGACCAGGCGGCCGGCGCGCAGATGCTGCAGGATGGTGATCGGTGCCGGGAACATCACCTGCACCGTGCCGGCGATGAGGTCGGTGACGGCGGGGGTCACGCCCTTGTACGGCACGTGGGTCAGGCGCACGTCGGCGATCTGGTTGAACTGCTCGGCCGCGAAGTGCGCGGCGGTCCCGCTGCCCGCGGAGGAGTAATTGAGCCTGCCCGGCTCGGCCTTCGCCAGGCGGACGACGTCCTGCACCGATTTCGCCGGCACCGAGGGGTGGATCGCCAGCATGTGCGGCGTCGTCGCGACCAGGGTCACCGGCGCGAAATCCCGGATCGGGTCGAACGAGAGGTTCTTGTAGACCGTGGCGTTGATGACGTGGTTGTTGATCGCCATGAGCAGCGTGTGGCCGTCGGGTGCGGCCTTGGCGACGGCCTCGCTGCCGATGATGTTGCCGGCGCCGGGGCGGTTCTCGACGATCACCTGCTG
>JAEUOS010000035.1 GCA_016790695.1 Burkholderiales bacterium | reverse complement strand
GCATGCGCGCCATGCCGAGCGCACCCTGCTCACCTACGAGGACGACGACCGCCTGCACCACACCGCGCCGCAGAAGCAGCGCACGTGGCGCGCGCGCGACGCCGAGACGCCCGACCGCCGGCTCGAGGCCGGCCCGCTGATCGTCTGCGTCGACACCTCCGGCTCGATGCAGGGCGGTGCCGAGGCGGTGGCCAAGGCGACGATCCTCGAAGCGGCGCGGTCGGCCCATGCGCAGCGGCGCGCCTGTCACGTGTTCGCCTTCGGCGGCCCCGGCGAGATCGTCGAGGCCGAGCTCGGGTTCGACGCCGACGGCGTCGAGCGCCTCGCGCAGTTCATCGCGCAGACCTACAAGGGCGGCACCGACATCTGCGGCCCGCTGGAACGCGCGCTGGCGAAGCTCGCCACGCTGGACTGGCGTCTGGCCGACCTGGTGATCGCCTCCGACGGCGAATTCGGCGCCACCGCGGCGCTCGCGCAGGCGGTGGCTGCGGCCAAGGCGACGCTGGGCCTGCGCGTGCAGGGCATCCTGATCGGCGACCGCGAGACCATCGGCATGCTCGAACTGGCCGACGACGTGCTGTGGATCCGCGACTGGCGTCGCTATGGCGGCCACGACGCCCGGGTGCCCGAGGCCATGCGCAGCCTCACCGCGCGCTACTTTCCCGGTGCGCTGCGCGTGCCGGCCGCGCGCCGCGCTGCGCCCGCGAGCGGCGCGGACGCGGCGGCAGCGGTCATGCGCGGCCAGCGCTGACCGCGCGTCCGCCCGTGGGCGCGCCTCAGGACGGCTGGCGCCGCGGCAGGTAGGCGGTGGCCTCGACCTCGACGAGAACGTCGGCCGAGGGCATCAGCCCGGACACGCCGACCACGGTCGAGACCGGCGCCTCGCCCGGAAAGAACAGCCCGCGCACGCGGCTGTAGAGCGGGAAGTGGTCGAGGTTGACGAAGTACTGGACCAGCTTGACGACATCGGCCATGCCGCCGCCGGCCGCCTCCACGGTGGCGCGGACCCGATCGAGCACGTACCAGCTCTGCGCGAGGATCGGGCCCTGCTTGAAGTCGGTGGAGAATTCGCCGGTGGCGCCGATCGCGCGCGCCGCCTCGGCGGGAATGTCGGCGAAACCGCGCACGATCATGCCGCGGGACGGGTCGACCGGAATGATGCCGGACAGGAAGACGTAGTCGCCGGCGCGCCGGAACGCCGCATAGCGCGCCAGGGGCTTGGCGATCTCACTCACCGCTGTACCCCCCGTACGAACTCGGCCGCGCCAGGTTCTCGAACTTCGTGTACTCGCCCAGGAACGCCAGTTCCACCTTGCCGATCGGGCCGTTGCGCTGCTTGCCGATGATGACCTCGGCGATGCCCTTGCTGTTCTCGTTGTCCGGGTTGTAGACCTCGTCGCGGTAGATGAACAGGATCACGTCGGCATCCTGCTCGATGGCGCCCGATTCGCGCAGGTCGCTCATCATCGGCCGCTTGTCGGTGCGCTGCTCGAGGCTGCGGTTCAGCTGCGACAGCGCGATCACCGGCACCCCGAGCTCCTTGGCCAGCGCCTTCAGCGAGCGCGAGATCTCGGAAATCTCGGTGGCGCGGTTCTCGCCCTGGCTGCCGGCGGACATCAGCTGCAGGTAGTCGATCACCAGCAGATCGAGCTTGCCGTAGAGCCGATGCAGGCGGCGGGCGCGCGCGCGCAGTTCCAGCGCGGTGAGCGCGGGCGTCTCGTCGATGTGCAGCTTGACCTCGTGCAGGCGCTCGAGCGCGGTGGCGAAGCGCGAGAATTCGCCGTCATCGAGCTTCCCCGTGCGCAGGCGATGCAGGTCCAGCCGCCCGATCGAGCCCAGCATGCGCATCGCCAGCTGGGCGCCGCCCATCTCCATCGAGAACACCCCGACGATGCCGCCCTCGAGGGCGACGTGCTCGGCGATGTTGAGCGAAAAGGCGGTCTTGCCCATCGACGGGCGCCCGGCGACGATGATGAGGTCGCCGGCCTGCAGCCCCGAGGTCTTGCGGTCGAGGTCGACGAAGCCGGTGGGCACGCCGGTGACATCGGGGCTGTTCATGTCGTGCAGTTCCTGCACGCGATCGCGCACCTGCGTGAGCAGCGGCCCGAGGGGCACGAAGCCCTGCCTGCCGCGCGCGCCGTCCTCGGCGATCTGGAACACGCGCGACTCGGCCTCGTCGAGGATCTGCCGCACCTCGCGCCCCTGCCGGTTGTACACGGTGCCGCCGATCTCGTCGGTCGCGACCAGCAGCTTGCGCAGGATCGAGCGGTCGCGCACGATCTGCGCATAGCCGCGGATGTTGGCGGCCGACGGCGTGTTCTGCGCCAGCGCGTTCAGGTACGCGAGCCCGCCGGCGTCCTCGGCGCGCTTCTCGGCATCGAGCGACTCGTAGACCGTGATCACGTCGGCCGGCCGGCCCTTCTCGATCAGCCGCGAGATGTGCTTCCAGATGAGGCGATGGTCGGCGCGATAGAAGTCGTCCTCGCGCAGCACGTCGCCGATCTTGTCCCAGGCCTGGTTGTCGAGCAACAGCCCGCCCAGCGTCGACTGCTCGGCTTCGATCGAATGTGGCGGAATCTTGAGCGCCTCGACCTGGGCATCGTGCCCCGGTCCCTGGCGCGGCATCACGGCAGACATGGGATTGACTGCGCCTCCTTCGCGGAGAACTATAAACAAAAAGGCCGCCCGCGGGCGGCCTTTGCGCAAGTGCTTGATTCGACGCGCGGAAATGCCGCGCCTACGCGGCCTCGCCGAGCACCGACACCTTCACCGTCACGACCACGTCGGTATGCAGCTGGATCGCGATGTCGTTGTCGCCGACGCTCTTGATCGGGCCGCCGGGCATGCGCACCTGCGAGCGCTCGACCGCGAAGCCCTGCTTGGTCAGCGCATCGGCGATGTTGAAGTTGGTCACCGAGCCGAACAGCCGGCCGTCGACGCCGGCCTTCTCGGTGATCTGCACCATCAGGCCGTCGAGTCGGGCCGCCAGCGCCTGGGCGGCGGCGAGCCGCTCGCCGGCCACCCGCTCGAGCTCGGCGCGACGCGCCTCGAACTCGGCGCGGTTGGCCTCGGTGGCGCGACGCGCCTTGCGCTGCGGGATCAGGAAATTGCGGGCGAAGCCGTCCTTGACCTTGACGATGTCGCCGAGGTCGCCGAGATTGGCGACCTTCTCCATGAGAATGACTTGCATGCTCGTCTCTCCCTAGCGCACGTGGTGCAGATCGGTGTACGGCAGCAGCGCGAGGTAGCGCGCACGCTTGATCGCGTCGGTCAGCTGGCGCTGGTAACCGGCCTTGGTGCCGGTGACGCGGGCGGGCATGATCTTGCCGTTCTCCTGGATGAAATCCTTCAGCACGTCGACGTCCTTGTAGTCGATCCATTCGACCTTGCCGACGGTGAAGCGGCAGAACTTCTTGCGCTTGAACAGCCCCTTGTTGGGGTTGTCGCGCTTCTTGGCACCGGGCTTGCCGAAACGGCCGCCGGAACGTCCGGGTGGGGGCATGTGAGACTCCTTAGATGTATTCGAATGCGTTGATGTGCACGACCAGTCGGGTCTGGCTCTTGCCGCGGCGGGCGAGGAATCCGCTGACCTTCAGCGCGGCACCCAACGGACAGGTTGCCAGCCGCAGCGCCTGCTCCCCCGCCGCCAGCGCCGGCACGTCGAGGGCCACCTTGCGACTGCGGCCCGCCTCGGTCTGCGTGGATTCGTGGGATAGCACGAGCTCGACGATCGGGATCCCTGCCGGCGTGTAGCGCACCGCGTCGATCGCGATGGCCGCGCCGGTCAGCTCGACCAGGTTGTGCGCCTCCAAAACGGGTTGCGGCCCGACGCCTTACTCGGCCTTCGCCGGCGCTTCGGCCGGGCCGGCGGTCAGGTTCTTCGCCTTCTCTTCCTTCATCATCGGCGACGGCGCGGTGTGGGCCTTCTTCATCCGCACCACCAGGTGGCGCAGGACGGCATCGTTGAACTTGAATCCGTGCTCGAGCTCGTCGAGCACCTTCTGGTCGCACTCGATGTTCATCAGCACGTAGTGCGCCTTGAAGATCTTGTTGATCGGGTAGGCCAGCTGGCGCCGCCCCCAATCCTCGATGCGATGGATCCGGCCGCCGCCGCCCTGCACCAGGCCGCGGTAGCGCTCGACCATCGCCGGCACCTGCTCGCTCTGGTCCGGGTGGACGATGAAAACGATTTCGTAATGACGCATCAACAACACTCCCTTCTGGACTAGATGGACTAGGCCGCCCGTCGCGCCCCCGTCGTCCCGTGGACGGCGCGAGCATCGCGGTGCGGCAAGGTTCGCGCGGGACCGCATGCGCCCATCGGCGCCCGGCCCGCGGGCCCCGGCCCGTGACGGGCGGTCGGTACCCAGGAAATCCTGCGAAGCCGGCAATTATAGCTGCTTTTGCCGAGGGAAATCAAACGCTTGGGAACTTTCCGCGAAAAGTGGGGGCGACGGGCTTGAAAAGCCGGTCGACGTCCCCACTATGCCCTCATCCCGGCCAATAGCCCTGCCAACAGAGTGGAGTTTTCGATGTCGCAAGAAGCCAAGCCCCAGGATGCCGCCGCCTCCGGGGCGGCCGCCCCGGAGGCGGCGCTGCCGTTTCAGGCCAACGAGGAGCGCATCATCGAGCTCGAGGCCGAATTGTCGCGCGCCAAGGACGAGTTCCTGCGTGCCAAGGCGGAAACCGAGAACACGCGCCGCCGCGCCCAGACCGACATCGCCAACGCCCACAAGTACGCCGCGGAGAACTTTGCCGAGAGCCTGGTGCCGGTCAAGGACAGCCTGGAGGCGGCGCTGGCCGACCAGAGCGCCTCGCTGGACACCCTGCGCAGCGGAGTCGAGCTGACGCTCAGGCAGCTGGTGTCCGCGTTCGAGCGCGCGAAGATCGCCGAGATCAATCCCGCCGGCGCGCGGTTCGACCCGCGCGCGCACCAGGCCATCTCGATGGTCGAGGCCGACGTCGAGCCCAACCACGTGGTGAGCGTCCTGCAGAAGGGCTACCAGCTGCATGACCGCGTGCTGCGGCCGGCCCTGGTCACGGTCGCGAAGGCCAAGGACGCGTAGTCGCGCCGCCGGCCAATTCCCCTTGAAACGACGGGGATTGCGCGCATATCGGTGGCATCAAGGATTCCCCCGCAATTTCCGGAGACTGACATGGCAAAAATCATCGGCATCGACCTGGGCACGACCAACTCGTGCGTGTCGATCATCGAGGGCGACAGCCCGAAGGTGATCGAGAACTCCGAGGGCGCGCGCACCACGCCGTCGATCATCGCCTACATGGACGACGGCGAGATCACCGTCGGCGCGCCGGCCAAGCGCCAGGCGGTCACCAATCCGAAGAACACCCTCTACGCGGTCAAGCGCCTGATCGGCCGCCGCTACGAGGAGAAGGAAGTGCAGAAGGACATCGATCTGATGCCGTACAAGATCGTCAAGGCGGACAACGGTGACGCCTGGGTCGAGGTGCGCGGCAAGAAGCTGGCGCCGCCGCAGATCTCCGCCGAGGTCCTGCGCAAGATGAAGAAGACGGCCGAGGACTACCTCGGCGAGGAAGTCACCGAGGCGGTGATCACGGTGCCGGCGTATTTCAACGACAGCCAGCGGCAGGCCACCAAGGATGCCGGCAAGATCGCCGGCCTGGACGTCAAGCGCATCATCAACGAGCCCACCGCGGCGGCGCTGGCGTTCGGCATGGACAAGCAGGGCAAGGGCGATGCCAAGATCGCCGTCTACGACCTGGGCGGCGGCACCTTCGACATCTCCATCATCGAGATCGCCGATGTCGACGGCGAGAAGCAGTTCGAGGTGCTCTCCACCAACGGCGACACCTTCCTGGGCGGCGAGGACTTCGACCAGCGCATCATGGACTACCTGTGCGACGAGTTCAAGAAGGACCAGGGCATCGACCTGCGCAAGGACGTGCTCGCGCTGCAGCGCCTGAAGGAAGCCGCGGAGAAGGCGAAGATCGAGCTGTCGTCCTCGCAGCAGACCGAGGTCAACCTGCCCTACATCACCGCCGACGCCTCCGGCCCGAAGCACATGTCGGTCAAGCTCACCCGCGCCAAGCTCGAGAGCCTGGTCGAGGACCTGATCGCCAAGACCGTCGGCCCCTGCCAGACCGCGATCAAGGATTCCGGCGTCAAGCTCTCCGACATCTCCGACGTCATCCTGGTCGGCGGCCAGACCCGCATGCCCAAGGTGCAGGAGAAGGTCAAGGAGATCTTCGGACGCGAGCCGCGCAAGGACGTCAACCCCGACGAGGCGGTCGCGGTGGGCGCGTCGATCCAGGGCGCGGTGCTCTCCGGCGACCGCAAGGACGTCCTGCTGCTCGACGTCACCCCGTTGTCGCTCGGCATCGAGACGCTCGGCGGCGTGATGACCAAGCTCATCACCAAGAACACCACGATCCCGACCAAGACCAGCCAGGTCTTCTCGACGGCCGATGACAACCAGCAGGCGGTGACCATCCACGTCCTGCAGGGCGAGCGCGATGTCGCCGCCGGCAACAAGAGCCTGGGCCAGTTCAACCTCGAGGGCATCCCGCCGTCGCCGCGCGGCATGCCGCAGATCGAGGTGACTTTCGACATCGACGCCAACGGCATCCTGCACGTGAGCGCCAAGGACAAGGCGACCGGCAAGGAGAACAAGATCACGATCAAGGCCAATTCGGGCCTGTCCGAGGACGAAGTGCAGCGCATGGTCAAGGACGCCGAGGCCAATGCCGCGGAGGACAAGAAGAAGATCGACCTGGTGCAGGCGAAGAACCAGGCCGATGCCCTGGTGCACTCGATGAAGAAGGCGCTCGCCGAGCACGGCGACAAGGTGGCCGACGAGAAGCCCAAGATCGAAGCCGCGATCAAGGAACTCGAGGAGGCGATCAAGAGCGACGACAAGGGCGCGATCGAGGCCAAGACGCAGGCGCTGATGACGGCCTCGCAGAAGCTCGGCGAGAAGATGTACGCCGACGCGCAGGCCGGCGAGGCCGGTGCCGCGGCCGGGGCGTCGGCGGCCGGCGCCCAGGCCAAGGCGGAAAAGAAGGACGACGGCAACGTCGTCGATGCCGAGTTCACCGAGGTGAAGGACAAGAAGGCGTAAGCCGGCGGGGCAATCGCCCGCGCGCCGCCGCCGTCGGCGCGCGCGGGAAACGGACGTACGGGCCGGGTGCGGGCGAGCGCGATGCGCTGCCGGCGCCCGGCCGCGCTGCATTGCGCGGCCCCCTGCAGCGGGTCCGCACGGGGGCATCGGAGTTTGATCGGGGTGAGGAATGGCCAAGCGCGACTACTATGAGGTTCTCGGAGTCAACCGCGACGCGGGAGACGACGAGATCAAGAAGGCCTATCGCAAGCTTGCGATGAAGCACCATCCCGACCGCAACCAGGGCGACGCGGCCAAGGCCGCCGAGGAGCGCTTCAAGGAAGTCAAGGAGGCCTACGAGATCCTGTCGGACGCCAACAAGCGGGCGGCCTACGACCGCTTCGGCCACGCCGGCGTCGATCCGTCCGCAGGCGGCGCGGGCGGCGCGCAGGGCTTCGGCGGCTTTGCCGATGCCTTCGGCGACATTTTCGAGGGCATCTTCGGCGGCGGCGGGCGCGCGCGCGGCGGCTCCGGCGTCTACCGCGGCTCGGACCTGCGCTACAACCTCGAAATCACGCTCGAGCAGGCGGCGCGCGGCCACGAGACCAAGATCCGCATCCCGGCGGTCGAATCCTGCGAAACCTGCAGCGGCACCGGCGCCAAGCCCGGCACCACGCCCAAGACCTGCGGCACCTGCGGCGGCAACGGCCAGGTGCGCATCCAGCAGGGGTTCTTCTCGATCCAGCAGACCTGTCCGAAATGCCACGGCAGCGGCAAGACCATCGCCGATCCGTGCCGCAGCTGTGACGGCTCCGGGCGCGTGAAGCGGGCCAAGACGCTGGCGATCAAGATCCCGGCCGGCGTCGACGAAGGCGACCGGATCCGCCTCTCGGGCGAAGGCGAGCCGGGGGTCGGCGGCGGGCCGGCCGGCGACCTTTACGTGCAGTTGTCGATCAAGGCGCACCCGGTATTCCAGCGCGAGGGCGACGACCTGCACTGCGAGATGCCGGTCAGCTTCGCCACCGCTGCCCTCGGGGGCAGCGTCGAGATTCCGACCCTGGACGGCGCGGCCGAGATCACGGTGCCGCCGGAAACCCAGAGCGGCCGCACGTTCCGCCTGCGCGGCAAGGGCATCAAGGGGGTGCGGTCAAGCCACCCCGGCGACCTCTACTGCCACGTGGTGATCGAGACGCCGGTCAATCTCACGGCGCGCCAGAAGGAACTGCTGCGCGAGTTCGACGAGATCACGCGCAAGGACACCGGGTCGCACAGCCCGCGCGAGAAGTCCTTCATGGACAAGATGAAGGACTTCTTCGCCGGCTAGGCCGGCGGCGGCTTCGCCTGCGACTGCCCGTCCGGCGCGGACGGCTCCTCAAAGCGCGCCTCGAGGCGCGCGACGTCGATGATGTCGCGCACGGTTCCGGGCTGGCAGCGCAGGCTCACGCGCTTCTGCGCGACCGCCGCGGCGTCGCGCACCAAGAGCAGCATGCCCAGGGCGGCGCTGTCGATCCGGGTCACGGCGGAAAGATCGAACTCGATCGTCTTGACGCGCTCGTCGGCGATCAGTTCATCGCGCACGCGCTTGATCTTCTGCCGCCCGGAAAAGTCGAACGTCCCGGCCAGCGCGACGCGCGCCAGAGAGCCTTCGTGGTCAATCCCGATTCGCATCGCACCTCCGCATGTCGTCTGCCTGCGCGCCGCGTTCCGGCGCGCGCCCGCGATCCGGGCGCCAGGCCGACCCCGCCGCGAGGACGTGGCCACCGCACCCGATCAAGCTCGCCCGATTGTGGTGCGCGGCATGCGCCGGCAGCGCGCCGAGCAGCGCCCCTTTTCGGGTTCTGTTCGCCGGCCGGCGCGCCGTGTCAGGCGCGCCGCCACTCCGTCACGCCGCCCGGCTTGTCCTCGAGCACGATGCCGGCGGCCAGCAGCTCGGCGCGGATCGCGTCCGCACGCGCGAAATCCCGCGCCTTCTTGGCGGCGCTGCGCTCGGCGATCATGCGGTCGACGTCGACCGCCCCGGCGGCCGCGCCGCCGGCACCGGACTGCAGGAACGCCTGCGGATCGCGGCCCAACAGCCCCAGGATCGCGCCCAGGCCCGCAAGCTGGCCCGACAGCCGCGTGCTCGCGCTGCGGTTGACCTCGGTCGCCAGGTCGAACAGCGCGGCGATCGCCACCGGGGTATTGAAGTCGTCGTCCATCGCGGCGCGAAACGACCGCGCGTGGCCCTCTTCCCAGTCGATCGGCGCGGCCGCCGCGGGCGGCACCGACTTGAGCGCCGTGTAGAGCCGGGTCAGCGCCCCGCGCGCGTCGTCGAGGTGGGCGTCCGAGTAGTTGAGCGGGCTGCGATAGTGCGCGCGCAGGATGAAGAAACGGATCACCTCCGGATCGTATTTCTTCAGCACGTCGCGGATGGTGAAGAAGTTGCCGAGCGACTTCGACATCTTTTCGTCATCGACCCGCACGAAGCCGTTGTGCATCCAGGTGTTGACGAACGTGTGCCGGTGCGCGCCCTCGCTCTGCGCGATCTCGTTCTCGTGGTGCGGGAACTGCAGATCGGCGCCGCCGCCGTGGATGTCGAACTGCTCGCCGAGGAGGGCCGCGCTCATCGCCGAGCACTCGATGTGCCAGCCGGGGCGCCCGCGCCCCCAGGGCGACTCCCAGCGCGACTCCGCGGGCTCGTCATCCTTGGTGCGCTTCCAGAGCACGAAGTCGAGCGGATCGCGCTTGACCGAATTGACCTCGACGCGCTCGCCCGCACGCAGATCGTCGAGCGACTTGCCGGAGAGCCGGCCGTATCCCGGAAAATCGCGCACCGAGAAATTGACGTCACCGTCGGCAGCGCGGTAGGCGAGGCCGTTGGCCTCGAGCTTGCCGATCAGCGACAGCATCTGCGGCACGTACTGCGTGGCACGCGGTTCGTGGTCGGGCTTCTGCACGCCGAGCGCCGCCGCATCCTCGTCCATGGCGGCGATGAAGCGCGCCGTGAGCGCGGAGATGGTCTCGCCGTTCTCGACCGCGCGCCGGATGATCTTGTCGTCGATGTCGGTGATGTTGCGGACGTAGACGACGTCGAGGCCGGAGGCGCGCAGCCAGCGCTGCACCGCATCGAAGACGACCATGACGCGCGCGTGCCCGATATGGCAGTAGTCGTAGACGGTCATGCCGCATACGTACATGCCGACGCGCCCCGGAACCAGCGGGCGGAACGGCTCCTTGCGTCGCGACAGCGTGTTGTAAATCTGGAGCATTGCAGGTTTCGCCTCCGAAATGATCGAACCGGACGGCGCCGACCCCGCCGCGGCGCCGGCCGGACGACCCGGACGGCTGCCCGCCCGCGCGCCGGGTGCGCCGCCGATCCGGCGTCGGTCAGGATGCGCGCGGGCGCCGCAGCAAGCGGCGGAAAATGGGTAAAATGCGGCGTTTGAAACGGGTGCGGCGCGCAGCGCGTCTGCCGGCATCGTCCGAGCGGAAAAATTGCAAAAACGAGTATAGCAGATGACTTTTTCCCGCTTTTCGCACATTTCGCGCACCTTCGCCACGCTGCTGCTGGCGGCGACCGCGACCCTCGCACAGGCCGACGACATCGCCGACATCGGCAAGCTGCTCAAGGCCGGGCAGCTCGAGCAGGCGTCCCAGCGCGTCGATTCCTACCTCGCCGGCAAGCCGCGCGACGCGCAGGGCCTGTTCCTCAAGGGCCTGATCCTGACCGAGCAGAACAGGACCGGCGAGGCGATCGCCGCCTTCACGCGACTGACCGAGCTGTACCCCGAACTGCCCGAGCCCTACAACAATCTCGCCGTGCTCCATGCCGGCAGCGGCCAGTACGAGAAGGCCCGGCAGGCGCTCGAAATGGCGATTCGCACCCATCCGTCCTACGCCACCGCGCACGAGAATCTCGGCGACGTGTATGCGAAGCTGGCGAGCCAGGCCTATGACAAGGCCCTGCAGCTGGACTCGAGCAACGCGGCGGCGCAGACCAAGCTCGCCATGGTCCGCGAGCTGATCGGCGGCGGCAACCGCCCGCGGTCGGCGGCGGCGTCGGGCGGACGCCCCGCCACCGGGCCCGCTGCCGCGGTGGTGGCCCAGGCGCCCCCTGCGAAGCCCGCCGCCGCCCCGCCGGCAGCCGCGCCGGCGCCTGTGCCTGCGCCTGCACCCGCGCCCGCGGCGACTGCCAAGCCTGCCGCCCAGGCGCCGGTGCCCGCCCCCGCCCCGCCGAAGGAAGCGCCGAAGCCGGCCAACGACGACAAGGAAGTCATCGCAGCCGTCAATGCCTGGGCGAGCGCCTGGTCGAAGAAGGACGTCGCCGGCTATCTCGGCGCCTATTCGCGCGACTTCAAGCTGCCGCGCGGCGAGTCGCGCCAGGCCTGGGAAGCCGGCCGCAAGCAGCGCATCGAGGCACCCAAGCGCATCGAGGTGCGGATCGAGTCGCCGCAGGTGAGTTTCGCGGACAACGGCGTGGCCACGGTGAAGTTCCGGCAGAACTACAAGTCGAACATCGTCACCGCCAGAAGCGCCAAGACCCTCGAGATGGTCAAGGTGGGCGGGAAGTGGCAGATCCGCGAAGAGCGCAGCGGCGGCTGATGTCGGCGTCGACGCGGTTCCACGGCAGCGCGGGCACGCGGCGCAAGGCCGCCGTCGCGGCAGCGCTGTGCGCCGCCCTCGCGGCCGGCGCGGCGGCGCAGCAGCCGCCGCGCTCGGCCTCCGAGGACGTCGAGAACGCGCTCGTCGGCATCTTCAAGTCGATCGAAAGCCACCGCCTGTCCGAAGCCCTCGCGCGCACCGAGGCGCTGATCGCCGCGCGCCCCAACTACCGGCTCGCGCACCTGATCAAGGGCGACCTGTTGCTGGCGCGCGCGCATCCGGTGCGGACCATGGGCGCGGCACCGAACGCGCCGCCCGAACGGGTGCGCGAACTGCGCGAGGAGGCGCTGGTGCGGCTGGCCGCCTATCGCCAGCGGCCGCCCAAGGACGCCATCCCGCGCTACCTGCTGCAGATGCGCCCGGACCAGCGGCACGCCGTGGTGGTCGACACGCGCAAGGCGCGCCTGTACGTCTACCAGAACGACAACGGCAAGCCGCGCTTCGTCGCCGACTACTACATCAGCCACGGCAAGATGGGCGCGGAGAAGTTTCGCGAGGGCGACCAGAAGACGCCGCTCGGTGTCTACCACGTGACGGCCAGCCTGCCCAAGGCCAAGCTCGCCGATCTCTACGGCGACGGCGCCTTTCCGATCAACTATCCCAACGACTGGGACCGCCGCAACGGCCGCGGTGGCTCGGGCATCTGGCTGCACGGCACGCCGTCCGACACCTTCGCGCGCGCGCCGCGGGCCAGCGACGGATGCGTGGTGTTGTCCAACCAGGACCTGCGCTCGGTCGCCGGCCTGATCCAGGTGGGCCTGACGCCGGTGATCATCAGCGAGGAGGTCGAGTGGCTGTCGCTGGACGACTGGAACAACGAGCGCCGCGCCCTCCTCGGCGCGATCGAGAACTGGCGCCGCGACTGGGAGAGCCGCGACAGCGATGCCTACCTCTCCCACTACGCGAAGGGGTTCAAGGGCGACGGCATGAACCTCAAGCAGTGGAGCGAACGCAAGCGGCAGGTCAACGCCGGCAAGGCCTGGATCAAGGTGGCGCTGACGAACGTCAGCATGTTCCGCTATCCCGGCAAGTCGGAGATGGTCGTCGTGACCTTCGACCAGGAGTACAAGTCGAGCAATCTGGCCAACACCATGCGCAAGCGCACCTACTGGCAGAAGGAGGACGGCCGGTGGAAGATCGTCGACGAGGGCGCCGCATGAGGTCGTCTATGGAGAACGCTATGGGAATTCTGGGCCGCGCCACGGCGGCGCTTGCCATCGGCCTCGCCGCTGCGGCGGCGCAGGCGCAGACGGTCGAGATCAGGACCTCGATGGGCACGATCACCGCCGAGCTGTATCCCGACCGCGCGCCGAAGACCGTCGACAATTTCGTCCAGTACGTCAAGGCGGGCTTCTACAACGGCACGATCTTCCACCGGGTGATCCCGACCTTCATGATCCAGGGCGGCGGCTTCACGCCCGACATGCAGCAGAAGAAGACGCGCGCGCCGATCGCCCACGAGGGCCGCGAGGCCGTGGCCAAGGGCGCGCGCAACGAGACCGGCACGCTGGCGATGGCACGCACCAGCGACCCCCATTCCGCAACCGCGCAGTTCTTCATCAACGTGCAGGACAACGAGTTCCTGAACCCGGTGGCGCTGCCCGACGGCGATCCGGTCACCTTCCAGTACCAGGGGCGCATGGTCAACTGGCCCCGCGCCCAGGCGATCGCGGCGACCGCCGGCTACACCGTCTTCGGCAAGGTCGTCAAGGGCATGGACGTGGTCGAGAAAATCAAGGTGGTCAGGACCGGCAGCGCCGGCATGCACCAGGACGTGCCGGCGACGCCGGTGATCATCGAAAGCGTGAAGCTCGTCGACGCGCCCAGGAAATAACCCAACCCGAGGAAACGAACATGACCCAGGTCCTGCTGACCACCAACCACGGCACGATCAAGCTCGAGCTCGACGCGGCCAAGGCGCCGAAGACGGTCGCCAATTTCGTCCAGTACGCGAAGGACGGCCATTACGACAACACCGTGTTCCACCGCGTGATCGACGGCTTCATGATCCAGGGCGGCGGCTTCGAGCCCGGCATGAAGCAGAAGCCGACCCGCGCGCCGGTCGAGAACGAGGCGGTCAACGGCCTGAAGAACGACATGTACACGGTGGCGATGGCGCGCACCAGCGATCCGCATTCGGCGACGGCGCAGTTCTTCATCAACGTGAAGAACAACGACTTCCTCAATTTCACCAGCCCGAATGGCAACGGCTGGGGCTATTGCGTTTTCGGCCGGGTCGTCGAAGGCACCGAGGTGGTCGACGCGATCCGTTCGGTGAAGACGGCCACGCGCGGCTTCCACCAGGACGTGCCGGCCGAGGACGTCGTGATCCAGAAGGCCGAAGTCCTGTAGCGCGCGCGCGGTCGCCCGCGCCATGGCGGCCCTGTTCGTCGCGGACCTGCACCTGGCCGAGCAGCGGCCGGCCGGGCGCGAACGCTTCTTGCGCTTCCTGCGCGAGGTGCCGGCGCCGGGCGACAGCCTCTACGTGCTGGGCGATCTCTTCGAGTACTGGGCCGGCGACGACGACATCGACGCGCCGGTCAACCGCGCGGTGGTCGATGCCCTGGCCGCATGCGCAGCGCGCGGCACGACCTCGTTCTGGATCGCCGGCAATCGCGACTTTCTCGCCGGACCGGCGTTCGCGGCCGCGGCGCGCATGTGCGCCCTCGCCGAACCCTGCGTCGTCGAGCTCCATGGCGAACGCACGGTGCTGCTGCACGGCGATCTGCTGTGCACCGACGACCGCGCCTACCAGGCGTTTCGCGCCGAGTCGCGCAGCGCGCACTGGCAGCGCGCCTTCCTGGCCCGGCCGCTCGCGGAGCGGCGCGCCGCGATCGCGTCGATGCGCGCCAGGAGCGAGGCCGAGAAGGCAACCAAGCCGGCCGACATCATGGACGCCAACCCCGACGCGGTCGCCGCGACCTTCGCCGCCACCGGCGCCACCCGCATGATCCACGGCCATACCCATCGCCCGGCCTGCCACGAGACCGCCGCCGGCGCGACCCGCCTGCGGCGGTGGGTGCTGCCGGCGTGGGACGACGCACCCGGCTACCTGCGCGTCGACGCCGCCGGCGTGCGCGCCGCGGATTTCCCCTGATCCATTCCCCCAGCACAGGAGTTTCGACATGACTTCCCCCGCCATTGCAACCGTCGGCATCATCGGCGCCGGCACCATGGGCAACGGCATCGCGCAGGCCTGCGCGGTGGCCGGCGTGCGCGCGCTGATGATCGACATCAACGCTGCCGCCGTCGAGCGCGGCATCAAGACCGTTTCCGGCAGCCTCGATCGGCTGGTGCGCAAGGAGAAACTGACGGAGGCCGGCAAGGCCGACGCGCTCGCCCGGATCAAGGGCTCGACCGAATTCGGCGACCTCGCCGGCGCCGATTTCATCATCGAGGCGGCGACCGAGAACGAGGACCTGAAGCGCCGCATCCTCAAGGATGCGGGTGCCATCGCCGCGCCCGAGGTGGTGATCGCCACCAACACCTCATCGATCAGCATCACCGGCCTGGCCGCGTCGACCGGCCGCCCCGAGCGCTTCATCGGCATGCACTTCTTCAATCCGGTGCCGATGATGGCCCTGGTCGAGATCATCCGTGGCCTGGCCACCTCGGACGCCACCTACGCCGCCACCGAGGAACTGGCGCGGCGCCTGGGCAAGACGCCGATCTGCGTCAAGAATGCCCCGGGTTTCGTGGTCAACCGCATTCTCTGCCCGATGATCAACGAAGCCATCTTCGTGCTCGCCGAAGGCCTGGCCAGCGCCGAGGACATCGACAACGGCATGCGCCTGGGCACCAACCAGCCGATCGGGCCGCTCGCTTTGGCCGACATGATCGGGCTCGACACCATGCTGTCGGTGATGGAGGTCTTCTACGAGGGCTTCAACGATCCCAAGTACCGACCTGCGCCGCTGCTAAAGGAAATGGTCGCCGCGGGCTATCTCGGCCGCAAGACCGGGCGGGGGTTCTACCACTACGGCTGACGCGGCCGTGCCGCGCGGCGCCCGGGATCGCGGGCACCGCGCCCGAGCGCGGGCCGGCCGCGCCTAGCCGAGGCCGCGCGCCAGATCGGCCTCGATGTCGGCCACGCTCTCCAGCCCGACGGAGACCCGCAGCAGCCCCTCGCCGATGCCGGCGGCCGCGCGCGCCTCGGGACTGATGCGCCCGTGGGTGGTGGATGCCGGATGCGTGATGGTGCTCTTGGTGTCGCCCACGTTGGCGGTCACCGAGATCACCCGGCAATTGTCGACCACGCGCCAGGCCTCCTCGCGCGCGCCCTTGACCTCGAAGGACACCACCGCGCCGCCCAGGAACTCGCCGCCGGCGGACTGCTGGCGGCGCGCCAGCGCGTGCTGCGGATGCGAGGCGAGCCCGGGATGGAGTACGCGCCCGACGCGCGGGTGGCGCTCGAGCCAGTGCGCCAGCGCCAGCGCCCGCCTGGATTGCTCGCGCATGCGGATCGACAGGGTTTCCAGCCCCTTCAGGATCACCCAGGCGTTGAACGCGCTCATGCTGGGTCCGGCGGTGCGCAGGAACGCGTAGACCTCGCCCATCATCACCTCGCGCTTGCCGAGCACCGCGCCGCCGAGCACGCGGCCCTGGCCGTCGAGGAATTTGGTGGCCGAGTGAATGACGATGTCGGCACCCAGTTCGATCGGCCGCTGGATCGCCGGCGTGCAGAAGCAGTTGTCGACCACCAGCCACGCGCCCGCCGCCGCCGCCACCTCCTTGAGCGCGGCGATGTCCGACAACTCCATGGTCGGGTTCGATGGCGTCTCGACGAACAGCATCCTCGTGTTCGGGCGCACCGCCGCGCGCCACGCCGCGACATCGGCGGGCGAAACGAACGTGGTGGCAACGCCGAAGCGCCCGAGATTCTTCTCGAACAGCGTGATCACGCTGCCGAACACCGCATTCGAGCAGATCACGTGGTCGCCGGCCTTGAGCAGCGCCATCGCGCAGGTCAGCACCGCGGCCATCCCGGAGCTGGTGGCCACGCAGGCCTCCGCGCCCTCGAGCGCGGCGAGGCGCTCGCCGAACGCATCGACCGTCGGATTGGTGAAGCGTGAATAGACATTGCCGGGCGCGCGGTTGGCGAAGCGCTCGGCGGCCATCGCCGCGGACTCGTGGACGAAGCTCGAGGTGAGGTAGAGCCCCTCCGAATTCTCGCCGAACTCGCTGCGATGCTGGCCCGCGCGCACCGCGAGCGTGTCGAAATCCAGATTGTCTTCGCTGGTCATTGCCGCGTCCGCCAAATGAAAAACCCGCTTCGGCACCGTGGGCCAAAACGGGTTCAAGGGATTCTTGTCCTCGCTTTAGCCGCATTTGTTGGAGGTGCCTGCCTCCGCGCCCGCAAGCTGATGCTCAAATCGGCGCAGAGCGGATTGTATCCTGTTCCTAGGGGAAGCGCACCTTGCACTTCACGCCGGCCGGAATGCTGCCCGTCGGATTGGGAAGCTCGAGGCGCACGCCGAAGGTGCCGCTGGCCGAGTCGACGACCTTGTCGACAATGTGGACCGCGGCCTTGAACCGCCCCCTGAGCGGCGCCTCCGATTCGACTTCGGCCCGCGCGCCCTTCTTGATGCTCGCATGCAGCGCCACCGGCAGCACCACTTCGACGCGCAGCGGGTGGAGCTGCGCCAGCTTCAGTATCGGGCGCGCGTTCTCGCCGGTCTGCGCGAGTTCGCCCGGATGCTGCAGCACGTCGGTGACGATGCCGTCGAAGGGGCTCGACAGCGTGCGCTGGTGGACCAGCTCAGCGAGGCGCTTGGCCTCGAGCGAGGAGAGCTCGCGATTGTCCTTCGCCTCGACCAGCTCCGCCTCGGCGACGCGCATCTCCGCCAGCGCTTCCTCGCGATCCTGCGCCGAGGTGAAGTTCTGGCGCGACAACTCGTCGCGCCGCCGGTGCTTCTCGCGCGCGAAGTTCAGGCGCGCGTCGGCGGTGCGCACCTGGCCTTCCATCACCGCGCGATAGCGGGCCGACGCCAGCGCGGCCTGCTCGACGCGCGCATTGAGCTGCACCAGCACCTGGCCCTTCTTGACCACGCTGCCGCGCTCGACCCGGACCGCGTCGATCAGCGCCTCGACGGGACTGCGAATCTCGATCTTCCGGTACGGCTCGATCAGGCACTGGTGCTCGGCAGGCGCCGCGGCGCGCGCGCCGCCGGCGGCCGCGAGCACGAAGAGGAAGAGGACGGTGCGTAGGGTCATACCTGGTTCCCGGCGAATGCCAAGAGAGTATCAAGGTTGCGATCCTGCCGGAGGGTGTCGCGGCGGGTGCGGGCGTGGATCGCCTCGGCGCGGCGCTGCGCGTGCCGGCGCAGGCGCTCGACCCAGAACGGCGGCATCTCCGCGGCGAAGCGGCGCGCCAGCAGGCGTCCGGGCAGGCCGCCGTGATCGCGGAACAGGGCATCGTCGCGCGCGACGATCGCCACCGCGCTGCCGGGGTCGCCCTGGCGCGCGCAGCGGCCGAACAGCTGCCGGTCGATGCGCGGCGAATCGTGGTACTCGGTCAGGACCACATGGAGGCCGCCGCTCGCCGCGACTCCCGGCCCGAGGTGGATGTCGGTGCCGCGCCCGGCCATGTTCGTCGCCACCGTCACCGCGCCGGCGCTGCCCGCCTGCGCGACGATCGCCGCCTCGTCGGCATCCTGGCGCGCGTTGAGCACGCGGTGGGCGACGCCGGCGGCGGTGAGCGCGGCCGAAAGTTCTTCGGACGCTTCCACCGACCGCGTGCCGATCAGCACCGGCCGGCCGGCCTCGCGCATGCGCAGCGCCTCGGCGGCAACCAGGCGCCACTTCTCGCGCGCATCCGCGCAGCACCGCCCGGGCAACATGCGCCGGATGTTCGGCCGGTTGGTCGGGATCGTCACGGTCTCGAGCGCGTACACCGCCCAGATCTCGCCGCTCACTTCCCGCACCGTGCCGGTCATGCCCGACAGACGCAGGTAGCGCCGGAAGAAGCGCTGGTAGGTGATCCGCGCCAGCGTGTGATTGTGCTCCGACAGCGGACAGCCTTCCTTGGTTTCGATCAGCTGGTGCAGGCCCTGTTCCCAGGTGCGGCCTTCGAGGACGCGTCCGGTGTATTCGTCGATGATCTGCACCTTGTCGTCGGCCACCAGATAGTGCTGGTCGCGCGCGAACAGATGCAGGGCGCGCAGCGCCTGCGCGACCAGATGCTCGCGCGCATGGGCCGCCGTCCACGCCGGCCCCATGCCGGCGCAGCGCGCCGCCAGGCGCGCGCGCCCGGACGGGGTCAGGTGCAGTTCGCGGCGCGCGGCATTGTGCTCGTAGTCCCGCCCGGCGTCCAGGCCGTGCGCGAGGTCGAGCGCCTCGGCATAGACGGCGGGATTGCCCGGCGCCTCGCCCTTCTCCGCGAGGATCAGCGGCGTGCGCGCCTCGTCGATCAGGATGCTGTCGGCCTCGTCGACGATGGCGAAGTGCAGCCCGCGCAGCAGCAGCGCCGCGGCATCCCGCGCGCCGAGGTGCTCGCGCACCCTGAGCTGTGCGCGGCTGGTGCGCCCGCCGGCGGCGACGCGATCCTTGAGGTAGTCGAACACGAGCTCCTTGTTGGTGCAATAGGTGACCTCGCATGCATAGGCGCGCGCACGCGCGGCCAGGCTCATGCCGGACACGATGGTGCCCACGGTGAGGCCGAAGAACTCGAACAGCGGGCGCATCTCGCCGGCGTCGCGCTCGGCCAGGTAGTCGTTGACGGTCACCACATGGGTGGGAACGCGGGCAACCCCGGCGATGCAGGCGGCCAGCGCCGCCGTGAGCGTCTTGCCCTCGCCGGTCTGCATCTCGGCGAGCTTGCCGGCGAACAGCGCCGCCGCCCCCATCAGCTGCACGTCGAATGGCCGCTTGCCGAGGCTGCGCACGCTGGCCTCGCGGATCAGGGCGAACGCGCGTGCGCCGCGCATCGGGTCGTCGAACGCGCGCCGCGCAACCTCGCGCATGCCGCGCCGGATCTCGGCGTCGCCGAGCCGTGCCGCTTCGTCGGCAAGGGCGCCGGCGGCCCGCGCCAGTTCCGCAAGACGCGTGCGCAGCGGCCGGGCCCGATGCCACAGCGTGCCGACCAGCGCGCGCGCCCAGGCGTCGAACGCGTTCTCGCGGGCCTCGCGCCGCTCCGGATAGACGCT
>JAEUOS010000206.1 GCA_016790695.1 Burkholderiales bacterium | reverse complement strand
CTCGCGGCGCGCTCCTCGGCGGCGCGCCGGGTCTGTGCTGCGGCGAGCGCTTCGAGGCTGGCTGCGCGCGCGTCGGCCTGCTCCCTGCGGTCCCGCGCGGCGGCGAGTGCATGCTGCGCGCGCGAACGATTGGCGTCCTCGACCGCGGCCGCGGCCTGCTCGGCCGCGCGCCGGGCGGCCTCAGCGGTGGCGCGCTCGCGCGCGCTGGCTGCGCGCGCGAGGCCGGCCGCGGCGCTGGCCGCCGCTTCGCGGCGCGCGCGCCGATTCTGGCGCCTCTCCTGGAGGGCGGCCAAGCGGGCGCTCCGCTCCGCTGCGGAGCGCTCCTGTGCAGCGACCAGGGCGCGCGATTCGGCGGCCAGGCGCTTGCGCACGTCTTCGAGCGCCTGCAGTTCCGCCCGGGCACGTTCGGCCGCGGCGGCGAGCGTCTTTCGTTCGGCGGCGAGGGCCTGGTGGCGCGCGTCCAGCGCCTCCCGGTCGTGCCGGGTGGTTTCCGCCGTGGCGCGCGCGAGCGCGGTTTCGGCGATCTGCCGCGCCTTGGCGATGCGCGCCGCGGCGGCCTCGGCACTGGCGCGCTCGACCGCGGCGCGCGTGGCGGCCTCGTCGGCGTCGGCGCGCTCGCGGGCGACCTGCGCGGCGCGGGCTTCGCTATCGCGTCGCGCCGCCGCGACCGCCTCCCGACGGCGCTCGGCGTCGGCGCGCGCGCCCGCCGCGGCGGCGGCTTCGCCACGGACGCGGGCGTGGTCGGCGGCTGCCTGCGCTGCTTCATCCTCGCTTGCGGCGGCCAGCGCCGCCAGGCGCGCGGCCTCGGCCTCGGCGGCCTCGCGTTCGCGCAGCCTGGCCACGGCGCGGCGGTCCATGTCCCGCCGATGGACGAGCGCATCGTGCGCCGCCTCCTCGGCGGCCAGGCGCTCGCGCGCCTGCGCCAGCGCGCCGGCTTCGGCCGCCAGCTGGCGCGCTGCCGCGTCGCTCAGCGCGGTCTCGGCGCGCTCGCGCGCCGCCGCGACCGCCAGTTGTTCCTTCTCGCTCTTCCAGCGCGACGACGCGGCGGCCAGGGCCGCCTGCTCGGCGGCCTGGCGCGAGCGCGCCTGCGCGAGGGCCTCCTGCTCGGCCGCGGCGCGGGTGGCGGCCAGCGCCGCAGCGGCGGTTTCGACCTGCTCGCGAGCCGCTGCCAGCTCGGCGGCGCGTTGTTCCTCGATGCCGCGGCTCAGCGCGGCGGCCGCCGCGCGTTCGTCTGCAGCAGCACGCGCCATCGCGGTGCGCGCGGCTTCGGCCTCGGCGCAGGCGCGTTCGCGCACGCGCACGTCCGCCTGCGCGGTGGCCTCGGCATTGGCGATGGTCGCTTCGTGCAGCTCCCGCTCGGCGGCGACGCGCCGGCGCGTCGATTCGGCAAGGCGTCGCTCGGCCGCGGCGCGCTCCGCGGCGGAGACGCGCGCCAGCGATTCGCCGCGCTCGCGCTCGCGCGCCGCCGTTGCCAGTTCGGTGTCGGCCTGCACGCGCAGGCGCACTGCCTCGAGAGCAGCCTGCTCGGCCTCGCTGCGCGCCTGCGCCGCCCGGCGCGCGGCATCCTCTTCTCCGGCGCGCGCCCGTGCGGCTTCGGCCGCGCGCGCGTCGGCCTTTGCGCGCGCGACGGCGGCGTGGCTGGCGCCGAGGCTCAGACTGGCGCGCACCCGGGCGCGCGCCGCTGCCTCCTGCTGCGCCTGACGCGCGACCGCGGCACCGCCGCGCGCGGCGGCCTCGGCGAGCGCGCGTTCGCGCAGCGCGGCGGCCGCCGCGGCATCGGCCTGCGCGCGCGCCTGTGCCGCGCGCGCCGCCTCGACTTCCGCGGCTTCGCGCGCCGCGGCCGCGGCACGCGCCTCCGTGGTGTCGCGGGTGGCGCTCGCGAGCCGGTTGCGCGCCTGCTCGGCCGCCTCCCGCGCGGCCTGCGCGGCTTCACGCGCCTGCGACGTCAGCGCTGCCTCGGCTGCAATCCGTGCCGTCACCTCCGCGCGCGCGTCGTTCTCGGCGCGCACCCGCGCGGCGGCGACGCGTGCGGCCTCGGCCTCGGCCTGGGTGCGCCGCCGCAGTTCCTCGACCTCGCGCTCGATGTTCGCCGCATGCTCCTCGCTGGCGGCGCGCG
Source organism: Burkholderiales bacterium (assembly GCA_016790695.1). Classification (GTDB taxonomy): domain Bacteria; phylum Pseudomonadota; class Gammaproteobacteria; order Burkholderiales; family JAEUOS01; genus JAEUOS01. Next base: position 6,071 of record JAEUOS010000206.1, on the reverse strand, counting down.
CCTGTTGTTCGGCCAGCAGGCGCTCGCGCTGCTGCTGGATCGAGACCTCGTCCGCACGCGCGCGTTCGAGCGCCGCGGCGGCGGCCGCCTTTTCCACCGCCGCGCGGGTTTCGGCCAGGTCGCGTGCGCGTGCCTCGGCCAGGGCGCGGTTGTGGGCGGCGCTGGTGGCTTTCGCCTCGGCTTCGACGCGCGCAAACGCCTCGCGGATCGCGCGCAGTTCGGCGTGCGAGTTGACCGCAGCGGGATCCCGCGCGTCGCGCCCCTCGGATTCGCCGGCGCGCGTCGGCTGGTCCGTTTCCGGCATCGCGGTCCGCGCATTCTGTTCGAGCAGGTTTTCCATGACAGGCTCCCGTCAATTGGCGTCCCGGCCGGCGCGCGTTAACGGCACCGGCCGAAATATCTTGAGGCCATTATTCGGGACCTGAGGGTTCCACTGCCCCGGATCAGCGGGGGAATCGCCGGTCAATTCCGCGGATCGCGGCGCCGGTCACGCGCGATCGTCGTCGCCGTCGGTGGGCGGCACACGGCCCTGCCGCGCGCGTTCCTCGGCCGCGCGCCGCCGTCGGCGCCGCGCCGGCGTGCCGAGCAGGAACAGCAGCAGGCTGCACGGGAGCAGGCCGTAGAAGACGAAGGTCATCACCGCCGCCGTGACGGTGGGTTCGGTGAGCGCCATCATGAACGCGACCCAGAGCCAGCCAATGGCGATGATGTACACGGCGTTGCGTCGCGTCAGGCGCCCAGGAGGGGCGGCACCGCGTCGAGACCGTTGTGGTTGATCGCATGCGTGGCGTGCGCGCGCACGACCGGCTTGGCGCGGTAGGCGATCGACACACCCGCGGCCGCCATCATCGGCAGATCGTTGGCGCCGTCGCCGATCGCCACGGCCTGGTCGGGCCGGATGCCCAGGCGGTCGCAGGTGTCGAGAAGCGCCTCGCGCTTCGCCGGGCCGTCGACGATCGGGCCGTCGACCTCGCCGGTGAGGCGGCCGGCGTCGACGGCGAGCACGTTGGCGCGCGCGTCGTCGATTCCGAGCCGGGCCACGACGCGCGAGGTGAAATAGGTGAAGCCGCCCGATACGAGCAGCGTGGCCATGCCGGCGGCGCGGAAGGCCGCGAGCATGGTCTCCGCCCCGGGGGTGATGCGCAGCCGCTCGGCATAGACGCGCGCGAGCGCCTCGACCGGGAGGCCGCGCAGCAGCGCCACGCGCCGGCGCAGCGACTCCGGGTAGGCGATGTCGCCGCGCATCGCGGCCGCGGTGATCGCGCTGACCTCGGCGCGCAGGCCCTGCATGTCGGCGATCTCGTCGATGCACTCGATGGTGATCAGCGTGGAGTCCATGTCCATGACCGCAAGGCGGTAGCCGGCGGGCGCGGCCGTGCCGGACAGGAACGCGGCGTCGGCGCGGTGCGCGTCGGCGAGGGCGGCGATGCGCGCGCGGCCTGCCGCCCCGGGCAGGGCGCGCATGCCGCCCAGGCGCGCCAGCCGCGCGCCGACGCGCTCGATGCGTGTCGCGCCGGCCAGGGCGGCCGCGCGGTCCAGCAGGTCGGCGGTCAGGAACGCGCCCTGCAGGAGGATCGACGGCGCGGTGCTCATCGCGCGCCCGCGGCCTGCCACCGCTGCGCTTCGCGCGCGTCGGCGGGCAGCCCGAGCTCGCCGTTCGCATAGGCCGTCGCCAGACGCTGTGCCGCCTCGGCCAGTCCGGCGTCCGCCGCGCGCCGATAGAACGCAACGGCGCGCGCGTTGTTTGACACCAGGCCCAGGCCCATCTCGTGGATGCGCGCCGCTTCCAGCATCGCGGCGGGCACGCCGTTGTCGGCGGCGCGCGTGATCCATTCGGCGGCGGCCTCGAGGTCGCGCGGCACGCCCTCGCCGCGGGCATTCATGCGCCCGAACCAGTACTGTGCGAACGGGAGGCCCTGCAGCGCCGCCTCGCGGAAGCGCCGCGCCGCCTCGCGCAGGTCGCGCGGCGTGCCGGCGCCCTCGAAGAGCAACCGTCCGAGCTGTGCCTGCGCCCGCGCATAGCCCTGTCCGGCCGAGCGCGACAGCCAGTCGAACATGCCGGGCACGTCCGCCGCGCCGCCACGGCCCTGGCCGAGCATCAGCGCGAGATTGAACTGCGCAACGCGGTCCCCCGCCTCGGCGGCCCGTTCGTAGAGGCGGCGAGCCTCGGACTCGCTCTGCACGACGCCCCGGCCGTCGTAATACATGGCGCCGAGGTTGTTGAGCGCGACCGGGTGGCCGGCCGCCCCCGCATGCGAGTACCAGTGGGCCGCCGCGGCAAAGTCGGGATTCCCGAGCGCGGGCGACTCGAAGTACTCGCCAAGGAGCACTGCCAGCGCCGGATCGCCGTCGAGGGCCCGGCGTGCGAGGGTTTCGGCCAGCCGCGCTGCGCGCTCCCGATCGGGGGGGGCCGCGCCAATGATCAGCGCCTGCAACTGGGCCGCCTCGTCGGGCGGTGCCGGGTCCGCGGGCTGCGCCGGCGCGGCGGCCGTGGCGGGGAGCGACCGCGGCACGCTCGCCGTCGCATTGAGTGCCGCCAGCGCGGCCTGCGCCGCCGCGTGGCCCTGGGCGGCGGCCAGGCCGTACCAGTGGCGCGCGCGCGCGAAATCCGCGGCAATGCCCAGGCCGTTCTCGCGCATCCGGCCGAGCAGATACTGCGCTTCGGGCTGTCCGCGCCGGGCCTGGGGTTCGAGCAGGGTGAGCGCGCGGCGGTAGTCGCCGGCGGCATAGGCTTCCGCGCCCGGGCCCGCCGCGGCCGCGGCGGTGCAGCCGGCCGTGAGGCCGAAGACGAGCGCGAATCGCAGCGCCTGCCGGGGCCAGGCGCCGGCACGGGGAGCGGCGAGGGGAGCGGCGAGGGGGACGCGCATCGATCAGGCGAGGACGGATTGCAGCGCGATTCTAGCCGCCTGCGCCCGCTCGGCCGGCGTCGCTGTCGCGACCTCGATCCGCAGGCGATCCTGTCCGGCCAGGCGCACCTTGCGATCGCGCTGGACCAGGCGGATCACCTTGGCCGGATCGATCGGCGCGTCCTTGCGGAACTGGATCGTGACCTGGGCCGGGTTGGCGTCGATCTTGGCGACGCCGGCCGCGCTGGCGGCGATGCGCAGGCGGTGGCTGTCGATCAGGGTCTGCGCCGGCTCGGGCAGGCGCCCGAAGCGGTCGACGAGTTCCTCGAACAGCGCATCGAGGCGCGCGGCGTCCTGGCAGTTCGCGAGCCGCTTGTAGAGGACCAGGCGCTCGTGGACGTCGCCGCAGAAGTCCTCCGGGAGCAGCGCCGGCGCGTGCAGGTCGATCTCCGTGGTGATGCCGAGCGGCTCGGTGAGGTCGGGCTCGCGGCCGGCCTTGAGCGAGGCGACCGCGTGGACCAGCATCTCGGTGTAGAGCGAGAACCCGATCTCCTGCATCTCGCCGGACTGCGAGTCGCCGAGGACCTCGCCGGCGCCGCGGATCTCGAGGTCGTGCATGGCGAGATAGAAGCCCGAGCCGAGTTCCTCCATCGACTGGATCGCCTCGAGACGCTTCTTCGCCGCGGCGGTCAGACCCTCGAGGCTGCCGACCAGCAGATAGGCGTACGCCTGGTGGTGCGACCGGCCGACGCGGCCGCGCAGCTGATGCAGCTGCGCCAGGCCGAAGCGGTCGGCGCGATGGATGATCATCGTGTTGGCCGTCGGCACGTCGATGCCGGTCTCGATGATGGTCGTGCACAGCAGCAGGTTGAAGCGCTGCTGGTAGAAGCCGCGCATGACGCGCTCCAGGTCGCGCTCGGCCATCTGGCCGTGGGCGACCGCGATGCGCGCCTCCGGAAGCAGCGCGGCGAGGCGCTCGCGCTGGTTCTCGATGGTCTCGACCTCGTTGTGCAGGAAGTACACCTGGCCGCCGCGCTTGAGTTCGCGCAGGACCGCCTCGCGGATGATCGAATCGCCCTCGCGGCGCACGAAGGTCTTGATCGCCAGCCGCTTCTGCGGCGCGGTCGCGATCACCGAGAAATCGCGCAGACCCTCGAGGCTCATCGCCAGGGTGCGCGGGATCGGCGTCGCGGTCAGGGTGAGGACGTCGACCTCGGCGCGCAGGTTCTTGAGCGCTTCCTTCTGGCGCACGCCGAAGCGGTGTTCCTCGTCGATGATGACCAGGCCCAGGCGTGCGAAGCGGGCCTCCCGCGACAGCAGCTTGTGGGTGCCGATGATGATGTCGATGCTGCCGTCGGCGAGCCCGCGCAGCGCGGCGGCGGACTCCTTCGCGCTGCGGAAGCGCGACAGCTCCGCGATGCGAACCGGCCAGTCGGCGAAGCGGTCGAGGAAGGTCTGGTGATGCTGCTCGGCCAGGAGGGTGGTCGGGCACAGCAGCGCGACCTGGCGGCCGCCGGCCACCGCGACGAACGCGGCGCGCAGCGCGACCTCGGTCTTGCCGAAGCCGACGTCGCCGCAGATGAGCCGGTCCATCGGCCGGCCGGACCGCATGTCCTCGATGACGCTGGCGATCGCGGCCGCCTGGTCCGCAGTCTCCTCGAAGCCGAAGCCGGCGGCAAAGGCCTCGTAGTCGTTCGCCTTGAACGCGAACGCATGGCCTTCGCGGGCGGCGCGGCGCGCGTACAGGTTCAGCAGTTCGGCAGCGGTGTCGCGCACCTTTTCGGCGGCGCGGCGCTTGGCCTTCTCCCATTGGCCGGAACCGAGCCGGTGCAGCGGCGCATCCTCGGGCGCGGCGCCCGAATAGCGGCTGATGAGGAACAACTGCGCCACCGGCACGTAGAGCTTTGCGGCATCCGCGTACTCGAGATGGAGGAACTCGCACTCGCCGTCGCCGAGGTCGATGTTGGCGAGGCCGAGATAGCGGCCGATGCCGTGCTGGGCGTGCACCACCGGATCGCCGACCTTGAGTTCCGACAGGTCGCGCAGCATGCCCTCGACGTCGGTCTCGCGGCGCCGGTCACGCCGGGACCGGACGCGTGCGGTCTCCGCATAGAGCTCCCGTTCGGTGAGAACGGCGAAGCGGCCGTCGGCCAGGCAGAAGCCGGCATCGAGCGGGGCGACGGTGATCGCGAGCGGCACGGTGCCGTTCGCGAACTCGGCATAGGTCTCGCAGGGCACGGGGTGGATGCCGGCTTCGGCCATGAACTCGCGCATGGTCTCGCGACGCCCCGCGGACTCGGCCGCGATGAGGATGCGTCCGGCGAATCCGGCGCGAAACCGCTGCAGCGCCTCGAGCGGCGCCTCGGCGCGGCGGTTCACCGCCACCGGCGGCAGCGGCACGGTCACCTCCTGCATCGCGCCGGCGCTCAGCGACAGCGCCGCGAACTCGCCGAGCCGCAGGTGGAATTGCTCGCCGGTCAGGAACAGCTCGCCCGGCGGCAGCAGCGCGCGCTCGACGTCGGCGCGCAGGAAGCGGTAGCGCTCACCCGTGTCGCGCCAGAAGTCGGTGAACGCCTGATCGACCGCGCCGTGCAGCACCACCAGGCAGTCGCGCGGCAGGTAGTCGAACAGCGTCGCGGTCTGCGCGAAGAACAGCGGCAGGTAGTACTCGATGCCAGCGCTGGCGACGCCGTTGCCGATGTCGCGGTAGACCGCGAAGCGCGAGGGGTCGCCTTCGAACACCTCGCGGAAGCGCCCGCGGAACGCCGTGCGCGCGGCCTCGTCCATCGGGAACTCGCGACCCGGCAGCAGGCGGATCTCCGGCACCGGATAGATGGTGCGCTGGGTGTCGACGTCGAAGGTCTTGATCGACTCGATCACGTCGTCGAACAGGTCGATCCGGTAGGGCACGGCGCTGCCCATGGGAAACAGGTCGATCAGGCCGCCGCGCGCGGCCCATTCGCCCGGGCTCACCACCTGCTGGACGTGGGAATAGCCGGCCAGGAGCATCTGCTCGCGCAGCGCCTGCAGATTCAGGCGCGTGCCGGACTTGAGAAAGAACGTGTGCGCGGCGATGAACGCCGGCGGCGCGAGGCGGGACAGGGCGCTCGCGGCCGGCAGCAGCATCACGTCGAGGGCGCCGGAGGCGATCAGGTGCAGCGTCTCGAGCCGTTCCGACACCAGGTCCTGATGCGGCGACAGCGTGTCGTAGGGCAGCGTCTCCCA
>JAEUOS010000032.1 GCA_016790695.1 Burkholderiales bacterium | reverse complement strand
AGCCACCGAGAAGGCGTTGGAGAACAGGCCGCCGCCGGGCGCCCCGCTGACCCCGCTGACGAGCGCAACCGGGTTGCCGTCGCGGTAGAGGCGCACGCTCGCGCCGTCGACCAGCGCGAGGCCGGGCAGGCTGGTGAAGGCAACCTGGCTGTTGACGCCCAGCGCCGCGGTCAGGGTGAAGCTCACGGTGTCGTCGAACGTGGCGCCGGGCGCGGCGAGGCCGGCGCCGATTCCCAGCGAATCGAACGAGTAGCTGTCGCCGGCGTCGAGAATGCCGGCCGAGAACGCGGCAGCCGCGGCGGGCGTGGCGGTGGCGCCGCCACCGAGCGCCGCGGCCAGCAATGCGACGGCGGCGAGCGCGCGGCGCAGCCGGCGCGGGGAACGGGTGGACGGGGCGGATGGCATGGATGGACTCCGGGGGCGGCTCGACTAGGGGCCTGCGCGTGGGATTCCACTGTATGCCGGAAAATCCCCGAAACGGTCGCAACTTGACGCCAATTCACATTTGAAGTCGTTTTTCACACAAATGTGTGCGGAAGTTGGCAGCGCCAGGGGCGCGACGGCACGGCGGCGGTCGCGTGCCGGGGTGCGAAGTCGTGATCTTTCTCACGCGTTTGCACGATTTCCCGATGCCCCAGGGATTTTTCGCAGTCGCGGCGGGCGAACACGGGTCTGGTGCCGCCACCCGCGACGGGCCGGGCGCGCACGGGCGGCGCGACCGGCGGCGCGCGCGTGCGGCCGGGGTACAATGCGGCACGACGCCTGGGTGGTGGAACTGGTAGACACAAGGGACTTAAAATTCCTCGCCCCTCATCCGGGCGTACGGGTTCGATTCCCGTCCCAGGCACCACCGCACCGACCGCGCACACGAGGCATCCGCCGTGATCGTCTTCAATCTCACCTGCAAGGAGGAACACCGGTTCGAGGGCTGGTTCGCCTCGGCCGAGGCGTTCGCTTCGCAGTGCGAGCGCGGTCTGGTCGCCTGTCCGGCGTGCGGCTCGACGGCGGTGCGCAAGCTGCTCTCGGCGCCGCGCCTGAACCTGGGGGCCAGCGCCGAGGCGGCGCCGGCCCCGAACGATGCCGAGCAGGGCGTGGCGATGCTCGACGCGAGGCAGCGCGCCGTGCTCGAACTGGTGCAGCGCGTCGTCGCCTCGACCGAGGATGTGGGGCGCAAGTTTCCCGAGGAGGCGCGGCGCATCCACTACAACGAGGTTCCGGCACGCGCGATCCGCGGCGTCGCCACGGCGGCGGAGGCCAAGGCCCTCGCCGAGGAAGGCATCGACGTGGCCCATCTGCCGTTCCCGGTGGCTGCCAAGAGCGAGCTGAACTGACCTCAGGCGTCGACGGGCCCGGGCCGGCGTCGCCGCGCGGCCGGGCCATGATGCGCGCCGCATTCGCCACCCCCTCCGCCACCCCCTCCGCCCATGGAAACCATTGCCAGCATTCGAGACCAGCGCGGTCGCGCGGCAGCGCCGGCCGCACCCGGGAGCGCGCGGGCCAGCGCGCCGCACCCGCCGCACCGCGACAGGGGCGGCGCGCACGACGCGCGCGGGGAGCCCCTGGCAGACGATCGGACGACGCGATGACGGGGCCAGGCGTCGCGACGGAGCGGTATTTCGAGGATTTCGCGGTCGGTGAGACCGTGGAGATCGGCCGGCACCGCATCACCGCCGACGAGATCGTCGGCTTCGCGCACCAGTACGACCCGCAGCCGTTCCACACCGATCCGGTCAAGGCGCGCGATTCGATCTACAACGGGCTGATCGCGAGCGGCTGGCAGACCTGCGCGATCGTCATGCGCGTCATGTGCGACGCCTACCTGCTGCGCGCGGCCAGCATGGGCTCGCCGGGCATGGAGGAGATCCGCTGGCTCAAGCCGGTGCGCCCGGACGACACGCTGATCGTCAAGCGCACCATCGAGGAGGCGCGCCCGACCAGCAAGGCCGACCGCGGCCTGGTGCTGACCCGCTGGGATGTCTACAACCAGCGCGACGAGCACGTGATGATGATGCGCGGGTACGGCCTGTTCGGCCGCCGCGGTGCGGACGCCTAGGGCGCGATCTCGCGCAGCTCGCGCAGGTAGTGCGCCCCGCGCTCGCGGTAGCTGGCGGCGATGCGGCGCAGGTTCGCCGCGTCGGCATCGGTGACTTCGCGCACGACCTTGCCCGGCGAGCCGACGACGAGGGAGTTGTCGGGAATCTGCCGGCCCTCGGGCAGCAGCGCGTTGGCGCCGATGATGCAGTTGCGGCCGATCACGCAGCCGTTGAGCACGACCGCGTTGATCCCGATCAGGGTGTTCTCGCCGATGGTCGAGCCGTGCAGCATGGCCAGATGGCCAACGCTCACGCCGCGCGCGAGGCGCAGCGGAAAGCCGGGGTCGGCGTGCAGGACGGCGCCGTCCTGGATGTTGACCTCGTCGCCGAGTTCGATGATCTCGTTGTCCGCGCGCACGATGGCGCCGAACCAGACCGACGCGCCGTCGCCGATGACGGCGCTGCCGATGACGCGGGCGCCGGGGGCGATGAAATGGCGCGCCGAGCGGAACTGCGGAACGCGCGGGCCGACGGCGTAGACTGGCATGGGATGATCCGGGATGTGGGTTGACTTGGGGGTTGACTCGGGGGTTGACCTGGCGGGCGCGGCCGCGTCGCCGCGGCAGGGGACGGACGCCGCCGCGGCGTCGCGGCCCGTGCGATTGTCGCATTGCGGCGCGCAGACACGGAGGCGGGCATGGAGGGAAGAGGGTATGCGGACGTCGCCGTCGGCGAGTCGTTCGTCGAGACCATGCGCATCACCGATGCGCATATGAGTCTGGGCGCGGCCCTGATCGGGGACTTCAATCCGCTGCACGTCGACCGCGAATTCGCGGGGCGGTCGCGCCATGGCGGCCGCATCCTGCACGGCGTGGTCACCAGCGCCATCATCGGCGCGCCGGCCGGCATGATCTTTCGCGGGACCGCGATCGGCTACCTCGAGCACAACTGCCGGTTCCTGGCGCCGGTGCGCGCGGGGGACGTGCTGACCACCACCTGGGAGATCGTCGGCAAGGACGACAAGCCGAGGCACGGCGGCGGGGTCGTGCGCATGCAGGCGCGCTGCGTCAACCAGGCGGGCGTGCGCGTGGCCGAGGCCACCGGCGCGATGCTGGTCGGGAACGGCCCGGCGGCCTGAGGGCGCCGGGCCCGCGCGCGGGCAGGATAAGCCTATGAAGCGTCGGGGATTTTTGCTATACTCCCCCGGTTATCTCGGATTGCCGCTTCCTCGGCGCGCCGGCAGCATGCGGCGTGGCCCGGCTTTCTGGGATGACGCCATCCAACCTCTCGAGGATTTCATGACCGCAGCCACCATCAACAAGGCCGAGGTCGTCGCCGCGCATCAGCGCGCCAAGGGCGACACCGGCTCCCCCGAAGTCCAGGTCGCGCTTCTGACCGCGCGCATCAACGGCCTGACCGAGCATTTCAAGGCGCATACCAAGGACCATCATTCGCGGCGCGGCCTGCTGCGCATGGTGAGCAAGCGCCGCAAGCTGCTCGACTACCTGAAGGGCCGTCAGCCCGACAGCTACCGCGCCCTGATCGAGAAGCTGGGCCTGCGCAAGTAGCCACCGTGGCGGCGGGGCGGTGCGCCGCGTGCCGCACCGGACCGCCGCCGTTTCCCGCCACCCGATTCGGCCATCCGGTTCTTGCGTTCCCTCGTCGACGAGGGGAGTCCAGGCAATCCGCTTGTGCGCCGCGCGCGCCGCACAAGCGGATTGATCCGGCGGGCCTTTTCCGCAGTCATCAACCAGAGGTAACCCCCTTGTTCAATATCCACAAGAAGTCGTTCAAGTACGGCGCCCACACCGTCACCATCGAAACCGGCGAGATCGCCCGCCAGGCCACCGGCGCGGTGATGGTCAGCATCGACGACACGGTCGTGCTCGCCGCGGTCACCGCGGCCAAGAGTGCCAAGGCCGGCCAGGATTTCTTCCCGCTCACCGTCGACTACATCGAGAAGACCTATGCCGCGGGCAAGATCCCCGGCGGCTTCTTCAAGCGCGAAGGCCGTCCCTCGGAGAAGGAGACGCTGACCTCGCGCCTGATCGACCGGCCGATCCGCCCGCTGTTCCCCGACGGCTTCTACAACGAGGTGCAGGTGGTCTGCACGGTGATGTCCTGCAATCCCGAGATCGACCCGGACATCGCCGCGATGCTGGGTGCCTCGGCGGCGCTCGCCATCTCGGGCGTGCCGTTCAACGGCCCGATCGGCGCGGCCCGCGTCGGCTACATCGACGGCAACTACGTGCTCAATCCGACCAAGACCCAGCTCGCCGGCAGCCGCCTCGACCTGGTGGTGGCCGGCACCGACCAGGCCGTGCTGATGGTCGAATCCGAGGCCGATCAGCTGCCGGAGGACGTGATGCTCGGCGCGGTCGTGTTCGGCCACGACCAGATGCAGGCGGCGATCGCCGCGATCAACGAGCTGGTGGTGGCGGCCGGCAAGCCGGAATGGGACTGGAAGCCGGCGGCCAGGGACGAGGCGCTGGTGGCGCGCATCGCCGAGCTCTCCGAGGCCCGCCTGCGCGAGGCGTTCCAGCTCAAGCAGAAGCAGGCGCGGTCGCAGGCGATCGACGCGATCTGGAAGGAGCTGTTCGCAACCCTCGGCGTCGGCCAGCCCGGCGGCCCGGACAGCCAGACCGTCAAGGACATCTGCTTCAATCTCGAGTCGAAGATCGTGCGCTCGCAGATCCTCGACGGGGAGCCGCGCATCGACGGACGCGACACCCGCACGGTGCGGCCGATCGCGATCCGCACCTCGGTGCTGCCGCGTGCCCACGGCTCGGCGCTGTTCACGCGCGGCGAGACCCAGGCGCTGGTGGTGGCCACGCTCGGCACCGCGCGCGACGAGCAGCGCATCGACGCGCTGATGGGCGAGTACTCCGACCGCTTCATGCTCCACTACAACATGCCGCCGTATGCGACCGGCGAGACCGGGCGCGTCGGCACGCCGAAGCGGCGCGAGATCGGCCACGGCCGGCTCGCCAAGCGCGCCCTGGCGGCGGTGCTGCCCAGCCACGACGAATTCGCCTACACCATCCGCGTGGTCTCGGAGATCACCGAGTCCAACGGATCGTCGTCGATGGCGTCGGTCTGCGGCGGCTGCCTGTCGATGATGGACGCGGGCGTCCCGCTCAAGGCGCACGTCGCCGGCATCGCGATGGGCCTGATCAAGGAAGGCAACAAGTTCGCCGTGCTCACCGACATCCTCGGCGACGAGGACCATCTGGGCGACATGGATTTCAAGGTGGCGGGCAGCGAGACCGGCGTGACCGCGCTGCAGATGGACATCAAGATCCAGGGCATCACCAAGGAGATCATGAAGGTGGCCCTCGACCAGGCGCTCGAGGCGCGCCTGCACATCCTCGCGCAGATGAAGCAGGCGGTGGGCGGTGCCAAGACCGAGCTGTCCGACTTCGCGCCGCGCATGATCACCATGAAGATCAATCCGGAGAAGATCCGCGACGTGATCGGCAAGGGCGGCGCGGTGATCCGCGCCCTGTGCGAGGAGACCGGCGCGACCATCGACATCCAGGACGACGGCTCGGTGACCATCGCCAGCGTCTCGGCCGATGCCGGCCGCGCGGCGCAGAAGCGCATCGAGGAGATCACCGCCGAGGTGGAGGTCGGGCGCATCTACGAGGGCCCGGTGCTGCGCCTGCTCGACTTCGGCGCGATCGTGCAGGTGCTGCCGGGCAAGGACGGCCTGCTGCACATCTCGCAGATCGCCAACGAGCGCGTCAATGCGGTCTCCGACTACCTGAAGGAAGGCCAGGTGATCAAGGTCAAGGTGCTCGAGGCCGACGACAAGGGCCGGCTGCGCCTGTCGATGAAGGCGGCGATGGCCGAGCAGGCCGCGGCGCCCGCGGCCTGACGACGATCGCATTGTGGCAACGGGGGCGGGGGGATATAATTCGCGTCGATCGGGGTGTAGCGTAGCCTGGTAGCGCGCCTGGTTTGGGACCAGGATGTCGGGAGTTCGAATCTCTCCACCCCGACCAGCCGGCTCGCCGGCCGGTCGAAGCGGATCCTGCAGTACCGGCCGTATCATGTTGTGGGTACCGTGTTGTGGGTACCGTGTTTCGAGTACCGTGGTTTGCATCAAGCCAGTCCTGGCGGCAACGACTCTGCCCGTAGCTCAACCGGATAGAGCACCGGCCTTCTAAGCCGGGGGTTGTGGGTTCGAGTCCCGCCGGGCGGGCCAGTTTCAAGGAGGGGCGGCCTCGCGGCCGCGTCTTCGCAATGGTGGCCGTAGCTCAGTTGGTAGAGTCCCGGATTGTGATTCCGGCTGTCGTGGGTTCGAGTCCCATCGGCCACCCCAGTGTCAATAGCAAGCGGCCCCGTTCCGGGGCCGCTTGTTTTTCCCCGGTCGGGGCGCAATCAGGACAGGAGCGACACACCGGCAGCGTCTCCATCCGCATCGTCATCCGCACCGCCCCCGGCTCGCCGTCCGTGGCACGGCCCTGACCGCATCCGATCCCCTCACCATCGTTCCCGCGCACCGCATCGACGACCATGATCCGCATCTACCACGCCCCGAACACCCGCTCCATCCGCATCATCTGGCTGTGCGAGGAACTCGGCCTGCCCTACACGATCGAGGCGATCGACTTCTCGCCGTCCTTTCGCCATGCGCCCGGATACCGGCGCCTCAATCCGGTCGGCAAGGTGCCGGCGATCGCCGATGGCGACTTCACGATGTTCGAGTCCGGCGCCATCGTCGAATACCTGCTGGAGCGATACGGCCAGGGGCGGTTGCGCCCCGTCCCCGGCAGCGAGGACAGTGCGCGCTATCTGCAGTGGAGCTGGTTCGCCGAGGCCACGTTCGCGCGGCCGCTGGGCGACATCGCCCAGCACACGGTCGTGCGGCCCGAGGCGGAACGGATTCCGGCGATGGTCGCCGACGGCAAGGCGCGCGCGCTCCTGTGTCTCGACGCGGTCGACGCGGCGGTGAGCGGCCGGCGCTTCCTGGTCGGCGCGTCGTTCAGCGCGGCCGACATCATGATGGGCTACACCCTGTTTCTTGCGCGTCTCTTCGGCGTCATGACGGCGGACTCCCATGCCGCCGCGAACGCGTACTACGACGGTCTGCTGCAGCGCCCGGGCTTCGTCAAGGCGCTCGCCTGATGCATGCGGGCGCCAGGGCGCGCGGCCGCGCCGGCGCGGACCGCGCACGCCGCCGGGGGCGCCGGTGAGCACGCTGCGCGTGACCGGCGCGGACGGCGCATCGACCCTCACGCTCGACCGGCCCGACCGCGCCAATGCGCTCGACAGCGATCTCGTCGAGGCGCTGCACGGCGCCCTCGACGACCTCGAGCGGTCGGCGCCGCGCTTCGTGCTGCTCGCGGCCGAAGGTCGGAACTTCTGCGCGGGATTCGACTTCTCCGGATTCGAGGAGGCCTCGGTTGCCGAGCTGTGCTGGCGCTTCGTGCGCATCGAGCAGCTGCTGCAGCGCCTCGCGCATGCGCCGTGGCCGGTGGCCGCGCTGGTGCAGGGGCCGGCATACGGCGCAGGCGCGGACCTGGTCGTGGCCTGCCAGGACAGCAGCGCGGCAGGCGCGGCGCGATTTCGCATGCCGGGGTGGAAGTTCGGCCTCGCACTCGGAACGCGCCGCCTGATCGCGCGCGCGGGCGCCGCCGCGGCGCATGACTTCCTGGCGCAGGCGCGCACCATCGACGCGGCCGAGGCCCGCGCGCTGGGGCTGGTGCGACGCGAACACGCCCCCGGGGACGAGGCGCGCGCGGTCGCCACGATGCGCGAGGCGGCGAGCGCGCTCGCGCCCGGCGCGGCGCGGCGGCTCGCCGCGATCACCGTGCACGACACCCGCGCGCAGGACATGGCGAGCCTGGTCGAGTCGCTCACCGACGGCGACCTCAAGGCGCGCATCCGCGGATTCCGCGCCGGATGAGGCGCGGAATTTGACCGGACTTTCGTTAACGGCTTATAATTAAAGGCTTTTTGCCTTCCGTGACGTCCGTCCCCGGAGCCCCTTTTCACCCCATGTCCGCAATGCGCCCCAAGCTTGTCGCAGGCAACTGGAAAATGAACGGCAGCCTGGCCGCCAACCGGTCGCTCGTCGAGGCCGTGCGCGCCGGCTTTCCGGCCGCGGCAGGCTGCGAGGTCGCGGTGTGCGTGCCGGCGCCCTATCTGCAGCAGGTCGGCGGCCTGGTGCAGGGCAGCGCGATCGCCCTCGGCGCCCAGACGCTGAGCGAGCATGCCGCGGGCGCCTACACCGGCGAGACCTCGGCCGGCATGCTGGCCGACCTCGGCTGCCGCTACGTCATCGTCGGGCACTCCGAGCGACGCACGCTGTTCGGCGAGACCAGCGCGCAGGTCGCCGCGAAGTTCGTCGCGGCCGATGGTGCCGGGCTCGTGCCGATCGTCTGCGTCGGCGAGACTTGGCCGGAGCGCGAGGCCGGGACGACCGAGGCGGTGATCGCGTCGCAGCTCGACGCGGTGTTCGCCGCGGCGTCGGCGTCCCGCCTGGGCCTGGCCGTGATCGCCTACGAACCGGTGTGGGCGATCGGCACCGGCAAGACCGCGACGCCGCAGCAGGCGCAGGCGGTGCACGCGTTCATCCGCGCGCGCGTCGCCGCGCGCGACGCGGCGGCCGCGGCGGCCGTGCGCATCCTCTACGGCGGCAGCGTGAACGCGGGCAACGCGTCCGCGCTGTTCGCCTGCCCCGACATCGATGGCGGTCTGGTGGGCGGCGCGTCGCTCAAGGCGGCCGATTTCGTCGCAATCTGCATGGCCGCCTCCGGCCGCGAGCTCACATGAACATTCTCCTGAACATCATCCTGCTTCTTCACGTCGTCGCTGCGATCGGCGTCATCGTGCTGGTGCTGCTCCAGCACGGCAAGGGCGCGGACATGGGCGCGGCATTCGGCGGCGGGTCGGCCGGCAGCCTGTTCGGCGCCACCGGCAGCGCCAACTTCCTGTCGCGCCTGACGGCGGTGCTGGCGACGGTGTTCTTCCTCACGAGCCTGTCGATGGCCTACCTCGCGACGCACAAGCCGAAGGCCGGCGGCGGCGTGATGGATGCGGTGACCAACGCGCCGAAGCCGCCCGCAGCGCCCGCGGTGCCCGGCGTGCCGAGCCCGGCGGCGATTCCCGGACAGACGGGCGCACCCGCCGGCGCGTCGCCCGCGCAGTCGGCGCCGGTGCCGAGCCTGCCGCCGAGCGCGGGCGACGCGCCAAAAAGTACACAGATTCCGAAGTAAAGCGGGTACAATGGCGGGCGTTGCATCGCGTGCCGACGTGGTGGAATTGGTAGACACGCTGTCTTGAGGGGGCAGTGCCGAAAGGCGTATGAGTTCGAGTCTCATCGTCGGCACCAACGCAATGCCGTTCCGGGTGGTTGGCCCGGCGCAGGTCGAACCGAATGAATCTCGAAAACTACTTCCCGATCCTCCTGTTCATCCTCGTGGGGATCGGTGTCGGTGTGGTGCCCATGGTGCTGGGCAAGGTCCTCGGCCCCAACCGGCCGGACACCGAGAAACTCTCCCCCTACGAGTGCGGTTTCGAGGCGTTCGAGGACGCGCGCATGAAGTTCGACGTGCGCTACTACCTCGTTGCGATCCTCTTCATCCTGTTCGACCTCGAGACCGCGCTGCTGTTTCCCTGGGCGGCCGTGGCGCGCGAACTGGGCCCGCAGGTGTTCGTGGCCATCCTCATCTTCCTTCTCGAACTGGTGCTCGGATTCGTGTACCTGTGGAAGAAGGGGGCGCTCGACTGGGAATGACCACCGGATGAGGCGCGCATGAGCATCGAAGGCGTATTGTCGGAAGGCTTCGTCACCACGACGGCCGACAAGCTGATCAACTGGACGCGCACCGGGTCGCTGTGGCCGATGACCTTCGGTCTGGCCTGCTGCGCGGTCGAGATGATGCAGGCCGGCGCATCCCGCTATGACCTCGACCGGTTCGGGGTGGTGTTCCGGCCCAGCCCGCGCCAGTCCGACGTTATGATCGTCGCCGGCACCCTGTGCAACAAGATGGCGCCGGCGCTGCGCAAGGTGTACGACCAGATGGCCGAGCCGCGCTGGGTCATCTCGATGGGGTCGTGCGCCAACGGCGGCGGCTACTACCACTACTCGTATTCGGTGGTGCGCGGCTGCGACCGCATCGTTCCGGTCGACGTCTACGTGCCGGGGTGTCCGCCGACGGCCGAGGCGCTCCTCTACGGGATCCTGCAATTGCAGAACAAGATCCGCCGGACCAACACCATCGCGCGTTGACCGAGCCCGCCCGCCGCCGCCTCCGCCGCTCCCGATGACACGACTGGAAACCCTCGAAGCGAACCTGCGCACGGCGCTGGGTGCGCGTGTCGCGTCGCTGACCGTCGCGCTGGGCGAGGCCACCGTGGTCGTCGCGGCGTCCGACTACCTCGACGCGGCGCTGTGCCTGCGCGACGATCCCGCGCTGCGGTTCGCCGAATGCGTCGACGTCGCCGGCATGGATTACTCGACCTACGGCGACGGCGCCTGGGACGGCGCGCGCTTCGGCGTGGTCAGCCATCTGCTGTCGATCGAGCACAACTGGCGCGTCCGCCTGCGCGTGTTCTGCCCGGACGACGACTTTCCGGTGGTCGCCTCGCTGACCGAGGTATGGCCGTCGGCGGGCTGGTACGAGCGCGAGGCGTTCGACCTGTTCGGCATCGTGTTCGAGGGACATGCGGACCTGCGCCGCCTCCTGACCGACTACGGCTTCATCGGCCATCCGTTCCGCAAGGATTTTCCGGTGTCCGGCCATGTCGAGATGCGCTACGACCCCGAGCAGAAGCGGGTGATCTACCAGCCGGTGACGATCGAGCCGCGCGAGGTCACGCCGCGCGTGATCCGCGAAGACAACTACGGCGGGCTGAAGAAGTAGCATGGCCGAGATCAAGAACTACACGCTCAACTTCGGTCCGCAGCACCCGGCGGCGCACGGCGTGCTGCGGCTGGTCCTCGAACTCGACGGCGAGGTCGTGCAGCGCGCGGACCCGCACATCGGCCTGCTGCACCGGGCCACCGAGAAGCTGGCCGAGCAGAAGACCTTCCTGCAGTCGGTGCCGTACATGGACCGGCTCGACTACGTCTCGATGATGGTCAACGAGCACGCCTACGTGATGGCGATCGAGAAGCTGCTCGGGATCGAGGTGCCGCCGCGCGCGCAGTACATCCGCGTCATGTTCGACGAGGTCACGCGCGTGCTGAACCACCTGCTGTGGCTGGGCGCGCACGCGCTCGACGTCGGCGCGATGACGGTGTTCCTGTACGCGTTCCGCGAGCGCGAGGACCTGATGGACTGCTACGAGGCGGTCTCGGGCGCGCGCATGCACGCGGCGTACTACCGCCCCGGCGGCGTCTACCGCGACCTCCCGGACGCGATGCCGCAGTACCGGGTGTCCGCGGTGCGCGGGGAGAAGGCGGTCCGGGCGCTCAACGAGAACCGCAACGGTTCCCTGCTGGATTTCCTCGAGGACTTCACCAACCGCTTCCCGCGCTACATCGACGAATACGAGACGCTGCTCACCGACAACCGCATCTGGAAGCAGCGGCTGGTCGACGTCGGCATCGTGTCCCCCGAGCGCGCGCTCGCGATGGGTTTCACCGGCCCGATGCTGCGCGGCTCGGGCGTCGCCTGGGACCTGCGCAAGAAGCAGCCCTACGAGGTCTACGACCTGCTCGACTTCGACATCCCGGTCGGCACCAACGGCGACTGCTACGACCGCTACCTGGTGCGGGTCCAGGAGATGCGCGAGTCCAACCGCATCATCCGCCAGTGCATCGAGTGGCTGCGCAACCACCCCGGGCCGGTGATGTCGGACAACCACAAGGTGGCGCCGCCGTCGCGCGTGGCGATGAAGACCAACATGGAGGAGCTGATCCATCACTTCAAGCTCTTCACCGAGGGCTTCCACGTCCCGGCCGGGGAGGCCTACAGCGCCGTCGAGCACCCGAAGGGCGAGTTCGGCATCTACCTGGTCTCCGACGGCGCCAACAAGCCGTACCGGCTGAAGATCCGCGCGCCCGGGTTCGCGCACCTGCAGGGCCTGGACGAGATGTCGCGCGGCCACATGCTGGCCGACGTGGTGACCATCATCGGCACCCAGGACATCGTGTTCGGCGAGATCGACCGCTAGGGGGCCCGGAGCAGACATGCTGAGCGCGGACGCAAAGAAGAGGATCGATCGCGAGGTCGCCAAGTATCCGGCGGACCAGCGACAGTCGGCGGTGATGGCGGCGCTCGCGATCGCGCAGGACGAGGCGGGCTGGCTCGCGCCCGAGGTGATGCAGGCCGTGGCCGACTACCTCGGCATGCCGGCCGTGGCGGTCCAGGAGGTCGCGACCTTCTACAACATGTACAACCTGGCGCCGACGGGACGGCACAAGATCACCGTCTGCACCAACCTGCCGTGCGCGCTGTCGGGCGGCGAGCGCGCCGCACTGCACCTCAAGTCCCGGCTCGGCATCGGATTCCGCGAGACCACCGCCGACGGGCGGTTCACGCTGCTCGAGGGCGAGTGCATGGGGGCCTGCGGCGACGCGCCGGTGATGCTCGTGAACAACAAGCGCATGTGCAGCTTCATGTCGAACGAGCGCATCGATGCGCTGCTCGAGGAACTGAAATGACCTGCCTGCACGGTCGCCACATCAATCCGCTGATCCTGGCCGGACTCGACGGAAAGAACTGGCGCCTGGCCGACTACGAGAAGCGCGGCGGCTACGAGGCGCTGCGCAAGATCCTCGGCACCGGCATCAAGCCCGAGGATGTCGTCGCGGAGGTCAAGAAGTCCGGGCTGCGCGGGCGCGGCGGCGCCGGTTTCCCGACCGGGCTCAAGTGGAGCTTCATGCCGCGCGGCTTCCCGGGCGCGAAGTACGTGGTGTGCAACTCCGACGAGGGCGAGCCCGGCACGTTCAAGGACCGCGACATCATCCGCTACAACCCGCACGTCCTGATCGAGGGCATGATCATCGCGGGATACGCGATGGGCGTGCCGGTCGGGTACAACTACATCCACGGCGAGATCTGGGCGGAGTACGAGCGCTTCGAGGAGGCGCTCGACGAGGCGCGCGCTGCCGGCTACCTCGGGGCCGACATCCTCGGCTCCGGATTCAGCTTCGAACTGCACGCGCACCACGGCTACGGCGCCTACATCTGCGGCGAGGAAACCGCGCTGCTCGAGTCGCTCGAGGGCAAGAAGGGGCAGCCGCGCTTCAAGCCGCCGTTCCCCGCGAGCTTCGGGCTCTACGGCAAGCCGACGACGATCAACAACACCGAGACCTTCGCGGCGGTTCCCTGGATCATCCGCAACGGCGGCGAGAAGTTCCTCGAGCTCGGGCGCCCCAACAACGGCGGCACCAAGATCTTCTCGATCTCCGGCGATGTGGAACGGCCGGGAAACTACGAGATCCCGCTCGGCACGCCGTTCGCGAAACTGCTCGAACTCGCCGGCGGCATGCGCGGCGGGCGCCGCATCAAGGCCGTGATTCCCGGCGGCTCGTCGATGCCGGTGCTGCCCGGCGAGGTGATGATGGCCACCGACATGGACTACGACTCGATCGCGAAGGCGGGGTCGATGCTGGGCTCGGGCGCGGTGATCGTCATGGACGAGACGCGCTGCATGGTCAAGTCGCTGCTGCGGCTGTCCTACTTCTACTTCGAGGAGTCCTGCGGCCAGTGCACCCCCTGCCGCGAGGGCACCGGCTGGCTCTACCGCATGGTCCATCGGATCGAGCACGGCGAGGGCCGGCCCGAGGACCTCGACATGCTCAACTCGGTCGCCGACAACATCCAGGGCCGCACGATCTGCGCGCTCGGCGATGCCGCCGCGATGCCGGTGCGGGCCTTCATCAAGCATTACCGCGACGAGTTCGCGCATCACATCGAGCACAAGCGCTGCCTGGTGCCGGCTTATGTGTAGGCCGGCGGACGCGGGAGCCCACTGACATGGTTGAACTGGAGATCGACGGTCGCAAGGTGGAAGTCGCCGAAGGCAGCATGGTGATGGACGCGGCCAACAAGCTCGGCACCTACATTCCGCACTTCTGCTATCACAAGAAGCTGTCGATCGCGGCGAACTGCCGGATGTGCCTGGTGCAGGTCGAGAAGGCGCCCAAGCCGCTGCCGGCCTGCGCCACGCCGGTCACCCAGGGCATGAAGGTGTACACGGCCTCGGAACAGGCGAAGAAGGCCCAGGCCGGGGTGATGGAATTCCTGCTGATCAACCACCCGCTGGACTGCCCGATCTGCGACCAGGGCGGCGAGTGCCAGCTGCAGGACCTCGCGGTCGGCTACGGTCCGGGCGCGTCGCGCTACAGCGAGGCCAAGCGCGTGGTGTTCCACAAGAACGTCGGCCCGCTGATCTCGATGGAGGAGATGAGCCGCTGCATCCATTGCACGCGCTGCGTCCGCTTCGGCCAGGAGATCGCAGGCGTGATGGAACTCGGCATGCTCGGTCGCGGCGAGCATTCCGAGATCACCTCCTTCGTCGGCAGGTCGGTCGACTCCGAGCTCTCCGGCAACATGATCGACATCTGTCCGGTCGGGGCGCTGACCAGCAAGCCGTTCCGCTATTCGGCGCGCACCTGGGAACTGGCGCGCCGCCGCAGCGTCAGCCCGCACGATTCGCTCGGCGCCAACCTGATCGTGCAGGTGAAGGCCAACCGGGTCATGCGCGTGGTGCCGTTCGAGAACGAGGCGGTCAACGAGTGCTGGATCTCCGACAAGGATCGGTTCTCGTACGAGGCGCTCAATTCTCCCGAGCGCCTGACCGCGCCGATGATCAAGCAGGACGGCCGCTGGCAGGAGGTCGACTGGTCGACCGCGCTCGAGTTCGTCGCGCATGCGCTGAAGGACATCCGCGCCAGCCACGGCGGGGCCGCCATCGGCACGCTGGTGTCGCCGCACGCGACGTTCGAGGAGGCCTACCTGGCGCAGAAGCTGACGCGCGCGCTCGGCAGCGAGAACGTCGATCACCGCCTGCGCCGCAGCGACTTCCCCGCACCGGGCAGCGCGGTGCCCTGGCTCGGGATGCCGATCGCCGAGCTGTCGTCGCTCGACCGTGTGCTGGTCGTCGGCTCGTTCCTGCGCAAGGACCATCCGCTGATCGCGCAGCGCCTGCGCCAGGCCGCGAAGAAGCGCGCGCAGATCCATCTGGTCAATCCGGCCGACGACGAGCCGCTGGTTGCGCTCGCGAGCAGGATCATCACCAGGCCCTCGCGGCTCGGCGCCGTGCTCGACGAGATCCTGGCGGCGCTCGACGGCGCCGCGGCCGGCGAGGTCGCGCAGCGGGTCGCCGCCAGCCTTGCCGCGGGATCCAACATCGGCCTGTTCCTCGGCAACGCCGCGGCGCAGGCGCTGGACGCGTGCGCGCTGCACGCGAAGGTGCAGGCGATCGCCGCGCGGCTGGCCGCCGGCGGCAGCGGCGCCCGGGCGCGGGTCGGGTTCCTCGGCGAGGCCGCCAACAGCGTCGGCGCGGGCATTGCCGGTGCCGTGCCGGGTGCGGGCGGCCTGGACGCGCGGCGCATGATCGCCGACGCGCGCCGCGCCTATCTGGTCGTCCATGCGGAACCGGCGCTCGACCATGCCGACGGCGCGGCGGCGCGGGCGGCCCTGGCTGCGGCCGACCTGACCGTCGTGCTGAGCGCGTTCCGTCAGTCGGAGGATGTGGCCGACGTGCTCCTGCCGATCGCGCCGTTCACCGAGACGGCGGGCAGCTTCATCAATTGCGAGGGCCGGTCGCAGTCGTTCGCCGCGGTCGTGCGCCCGCTCGGCGAGACGCGTCCCGGCTGGAAGGTGCTGCGCGTGCTCGGCAACCTGGTCGGCGCGTCCGGTTTCGAGCAGGACTCGGCCGAGGCGGTGCGCGACGAGGCGATGCCGGGCGACCTGGCGCAACGTCTGGACAACCGGGCGCCGTCCGCGCCGGCGGCGGCCGGTGCGGGTGCCGATTCGGGCGCGGGCTTCGAGCGCGTGGCGGACATCCCGATCCACTTCGCCGACGCGCTCGCGCGGCGCGCGCCCGCGCTGCAGCAGACTGCCGATGCGCGCGCGCCGCGCGCGCGCATGAATCCGGCCGACCTGGCGCGCCTGGGCGTGCCGGCGGGCGGCAAGGTGCGCATCGGTGCCGGCGCGGCCGCGTTCGCGATCGATGCCGAGGCCGACGCCGGGGTGCCGGACGGGTGCGTGCGCCTTGCCGGCGCCCATCCGGCGACGCTCGCCGCCGGGCCGCTGGCGGGCCGGCTTGCCGTGGAGCGTGCGTGATGGACGCGCTCGCGCAGAGCCTGCACGTGTGGGGCGCGGCCCATCTGGGCGCGCTCTGGCCGTACGCGTTCACGCTGGTCAAGACGCTGCTGCTGATCGTCGCCATCGTCGCCCCGCTGATGGGGGCGGTCGCCTACACCACGCTCTACGAGCGCAAGTTCATCGGCTGGATGCAGGTGCGGCTCGGTCCGAACGTGACGACGTTCTTCGGCATCAAGTGGCTCGGCGGGCTCGCGCAGCCGGTCGCCGACGGCCTCAAGCTGCTGTTCAAGGAGGTGATCGTCCCCGCGGGCGCGAACAAGGGGCTGTTCATCCTGGCGCCGATCATGGTGATCATGCCGGCGCTGGCCGCCTGGGCGGTGATGCCGTTCGGCCCCGAACTCGTGCTCGCCGACATCAACGCCGGCCTGCTGTTCATCATGGCGATCACCTCGCTCGAGGTGTACGGCGTGATCCTGGCCGGCTGGGCATCGAACTCGAAGTACGCGTTCCTCGGCGCATTGCGCGCGTCGGCGCAGATGGTGTCCTACGAACTGGCGATGGGGTTCTCGCTCCTGATCGTCCTGCTGGTCGCGGGCAGCCTCAACATGGTCGAGATCGTCGCGAGCCAGCAGCGCGGCATGTTCGCCGACATGGGGCTCAATTTCCTGTCGTGGAACTGGCTGCCGCTGCTGCCGATCTTCGTCGTCTACCTCGTCTCGGGCGTGGCCGAGACCAATCGTCACCCGTTCGACGTCGTCGAGGGCGAGTCGGAGATCGTCGCCGGCCACATGGTCGAGTATTCGGGCATGGCGTTCGCGCTGTTCTTCCTCGCCGAATACGCCAACATGATCCTGATCTCGGCGCTCGCCTCGATCTTCTTCCTGGGCGGCTGGGCGCCGCCGCTCGACTCGGCGGTGTTCAACTGGGTGCCGGGCTGGTGCTGGCTGGCGCTCAAGACCTTCGGCGGGCTCACGTTCTTCATCTGGATCCGCGCCAGCTTCCCGCGCTATCGCTACGATCAGATCATGCGCCTGGGCTGGAAGGTGTTCATCCCGATCACGCTGGTGTGGCTCACGCTGATCGGCCTGTGGACCGTTTCGCCCCTCAACATCTGGAGCTGACATGTCCGCCGTCGTCGCCATCAAGGAGTTCTTCGGCAGCCTCATGCTGCGCGAACTCGTCAAGGGCATGGCGCTCACCGGGCGCCACCTGTTCGAACGCAAGATCACGCTCCTGTTCCCCGAGGAGAAGACCCCGCAGTCGCCGCGCTTTCGCGGCCTGCACGCGCTGCGCCGCTACCCGAACGGCGAGGAGCGCTGCATCGCGTGCAAGCTGTGCGAGGCCGTGTGCCCGGCGATGGCGATCACGATCGAATCGGACGTTCGCGACGACGGCACGCGTCGCACGACGCGCTACGACATCGACCTGACCAAGTGCATCTTCTGCGGCTTCTGCGAGGAATCCTGCCCGGTCGATTCGATCGTCGAGACGCACATCCTCGAGTACCACGGCGAGAAGCGCGGCGACCTGTACTACACCAAGGAAATGCTGCTCGCGGTGGGTGACCGTTACGAGGCCGAGATCGCGGCGGCGCGCGCGGCCGACGCGCCGTATCGCTAGGGCAGGGCGGTCCGCACATCCCATGTTCAAAGACCTCGTCTTCTACGGCTTCTCGATCGTGCTGATCGCCGCGGCGCTCGGCGTGATCACCGCGCGCAACCCGGTGCATGCGGCGCTGCTGCTGGTCCTGGCCTTCTTCACCGCCGCCGGGATCTGGGTGCTGCTCAAGGCCGAGTTCCTCGCCATCTCGCTGGTGCTCGTCTACGTCGGCGCGGTGATGGTGCTGTTCCTGTTCGTGGTGATGATGCTCGACGTCAACCTCGACAAGCTGCGCGAAGGCTTCTGGAAGAACTCCTGGCTCGGGATGACGGTGGGCGTCGCGATGCTGCTCGAGATGGCGTTCCTGCTGATGAGCCCAGCCTTCTCGGCGCCCGAGCCCGCCAATCCCGCCTCGGCGCAGCCCGGCTACAGCAACATCAAGGAACTCGGGCGCCTGATCTACACCGAGTACGCGTTCCCGTTCGAACTCGCGGCCCTGATCCTGCTGGTGGCGATCGTCGCCGCGATCGCGCTGACGCTGCGCGGCCGCAAGGACGCCAAGAGCCAGGACCCGTCGCGGCAGGTCCGGGTCAAGGCGCGCGACCGCCTGCGCATCGTGCAGATGCCGGCGGTGCCGCGGGACGGCGCACCGGACAAGCAAGGAGAGCCCAAGTGAGCCAGAGCAGCCTGCTCGTCCTCGGATCGATGCTGTTCGCGATCAGCGTGGTGGGCATCTTCCTGAACCGGAAGAACCTCATCGTCCTCCTGATGGCGATCGAACTCATGCTCCTCGCGGTGAACATGAACTTCGTGACCTTTTCCCACTACCTGAACGACCCGGACGGGCAGATCTTCGTCTTCTTCATCCTGACCGTGGCGGCGGCGGAATCCGCCATCGGCCTCGCGATCCTCGTGGTCCTGTTCCGCAACCTCAACACCATCAGCGTCGAGGAACTCGACTCCCTCAAGGGGTAGGGTGCACATGAGCACGAAGACCCTGCTCCTCCTGATCGCACTCGCGCCGCTGGCCGGCGCCGTGGTCGCCGGCATGCTCGGCACCCGCTTCCTCGGCGGCATCGTCGGCCGGCGCGGCGCGCACAGCGCCGCCATCCTCGGGGTCCTGGTGTCGTTCGCGGCCTCGGTGGTCGTGGCGCAGCAGGCGTTCGCGGTGCCGGGCGCGCTGTTCAACGAAGCGCTCTACACCTGGACCGTCGCCGACGGCGTGAAGTTCGACGTCGGCTTCCTCGTCGACCGGCTCACCGTCACCATGATGCTGGTGGTCACCTTCGTCTCGCTGATGGTGCACGTCTACACCATCGGCTACATGGCCGAGGACCCGGGCTACCAGCGCTTCTTCGGCTACATCTCGCTGTTCACCTTCTCGATGCTCATGCTGGTGATGAGCAACAACTTCCTGCAGCTGTTCTTCGGCTGGGAGGCGGTCGGCCTGGTGTCCTACCTGCTGATCGGCTTCTGGTACACGCGCCCGACCGCGATCTATGCCAACCTGAAGGCGTTCCTGGTCAACCGCGTCGGCGATTTCGGCTTCCTGCTCGGCATCGGCCTGGTGCTCGCCCATTTCGGCTCGATGAACTACGCCGAGGTCTTCGCCCATCCGCAGCTGGCCAAGCTCGCGGCCACGCCGATCGACCTGCTGCCGGGATCGCCGACCGTGGTCACCGCGGTCTGCATCGGCCTGTTCGTGGGCGCGATGGGCAAGAGCGCGCAGTTCCCGCTGCACGTCTGGCTGCCGGACTCGATGGAAGGCCCGACGCCGATCTCCGCGCTGATCCACGCCGCGACCATGGTGACGGCCGGCATCTTCATGGTCGCGCGCATGTCGCCGCTGTTCGAACTCTCGGAGGCGGCGCTGTCGTTCGTCATCGTGACCGGCGCCATCACCGCGCTGTTCATGGGCTTCCTCGGCATCGTCCAGAACGACATCAAGCGCGTCGTCGCCTATTCGACCCTGTCGCAGCTCGGCTACATGACCGTCGCGCTGGGTTGCTCGGCCTATTCGGTCGCGATCTTCCACCTGATGACCCACGCGTTCTTCAAGGCGCTCCTGTTCCTCGCGGCGGGCTCGGTGATCATCGGCATGCACCACAACCAGGACATGCGCTACATGGGCGGCGCCTGGAAGCACATGAAGATCACCTGGATCACGTCGCTGATCGGCTCGCTGGCGCTGATCGGCACGCCGCTGTTCTCGGGCTTCTACTCGAAGGACAGCATCATCGAGGCCGCGCACTTCGCGCGCATCCCGGGCGCGTCCTTCGCCTACTGGTGCGTCCTCGCCGGCGTGTTCGTCACCGCCTTCTATTCGTTCCGCATGTATTTCCTCGTCTTCCACGGCCGCGAGCGCTACGAGGAGATGCCGCACGACGACGCGCACGCCGACGAGCACCACGGCCTCGCGCACGGCGAGAAGCCGCACGAGTCGCCATGGGTGGTCTGGCTGCCTCTGGTGCTGCTGGCGATCCCGTCGGTGGGGATCGGCTACCTGACGATCGAGCCGATGCTCTTCGGCAGCGTCTTCAGCGGCGTGATCGCGGTGTCGGACGCGCATCCCGCGATGGCCGGCCTGGCGCAGATGTTCCGCGCGCACGGCGGGGCCGCCGGCATGGCGACGCACGCGCTGGCGACGGCGCCGTTCTGGCTGGCCGCGGCCGGCGTCGCGCTGGCCTGGGTGTTCTACATCGCGCGCCCGGCGTACCCGGCGGCGATCAAGGCGCGCTTCGGCGCCGTCCACGCGCTGCTCGACAACAAGTACTACCTCGACCGCTTCAACGAGATCGTCTTCGCGGGCGGCGCGCGCGCCCTCGGCCGCGGCCTGTGGCGCGGCGGCGACGTTTCCATCATCGACGGGCTGATCGTCAACGGCAGCGCGCGCCTGGTGGGATTCGTCGCCCGCGTCAGCCGTCTCCTGCAAACCGGGCATCTGTACCAGTACGCGTTCGTGATGATCGTCGCGGTCTGGTTCGCGATCACCAAGTTCGCGTTCCTCGGCGCCGGCCCGGGCAAATAGGTCGAACCACACCACGCCATGCAGTCAACCGCTCCGATTCTCAGCCTGTCGATCTGGGTGCCGATCCTGGCCGGCCTGGTCGTCTTTGCCACCGGCGGCGACCGCAATGCCGGACTGGCGCGGATCCTGGCGCTCATCGGCGCACTCGCCGGCCTCGCGGTCACGCTGCCGCTGCTCGCCGACTTCAACGCCGCGACAGCGCAGTTCCAGTTCGTCGAGCGCTTCGACTGGATCCCGCGATTCGCGATCCAGTACTACCTCGGCGTCGACGGCATCTCGATGCTGTTCGTGCCGCTGACGGCCTTCATCACGGTGCTGGTGGTGATCGCGGGATGGGAGGTCATCGAGACCCGCGTCGCCCAGTACATGGGGTCGTTCCTGGTCCTCTCGGGCCTCATGATCGGCGTCTTCTGCGCGCTCGACGGCGCGCTGTTCTACGTGTTCTTCGAGGCGACGCTGATCCCGATGTTCATCATCATCGGCGTCTGGGGCGGGCAGAACCGCGTCTATGCGGCGTTCAAGTTCTTCCTCTACACGCTGCTCGGCTCGCTGCTCACGCTGGTGGCGATCATCTACCTCTACCTGAAGGCCGGCGGCAGCTTCGACATCACCGCGTGGCACTCGCTGCCGCTGCCGATGGCGGCGCAGAAGCTCCTGTTCTTCGCGTTCCTCGCGGCGTTCTCGGTCAAGGTGCCGATGTGGCCGGTGCACACCTGGCTGCCCGATGCCCACGTCCAGGCGCCGACCGGCGGCTCGGTCGTCCTGGCCGCGATCATGCTCAAGCTGGGCGCCTACGGCTTCCTGCGCTTCTCGCTGCCGATCGCGCCGGATGCGAGCCGCGACCTGGCGTGGCTGATGGTCGCGCTCTCGCTGATCGCGGTCGTCTACATCGGGCTGGTGGCGCTGGTCCAGCAGGACATGAAGAAGCTGGTGGCCTACTCGTCGATCGCGCACATGGGCTTCGTGACGCTCGGCTTCTTCATGTTCAGCAACGGCGCGCTCATCGGGATGGCCGTCGAGGGCGGCATCGTGCAGATGGTGTCGCACGGGTTCATCTCCGGCGCGATGTTCCTGTGCATCGGCGTGCTCTACGACCGCATGCATTCGCGCGAGATCGCGGACTATGGCGGGGTCGTCAACACGATGCCGCGGTTCGCCGCCTTCGCCGTGCTGTTCGCGATGGCCAACAGCGGGCTGCCCGCGACGTCGGGCTTCGTCGGCGAGTTCCTCGTCATTCTCGCCGCGGTGAAGTACAACTTCTGGGTCGCGTTCGCCGCCGCGACCACGCTGATCTTCGGCGCAGCCTACTCGCTGTGGATGGTCAAGCGCGTGATCTTCGGCGCGGTCGGCAACGACAACGTCCGCGCGCTCAAGGACCTGAACGGCAGGGAGTTCGGAATCCTCGCCGCGCTCGCCGCCGCGGTGATCTACATGGGGGTGAACCCCAAGCCGTTCACCGACGTCATGCACACCTCGGTGGAGCAGCTGTCCCGGCACGTCGCGAAGAGCAAACTGTGATCACGCCGCCCGGCGCCGAACCAACATGACCGCCCTCATCCCCGCGTACCCCGAAATCGTCATCGCGCTGGTGATCGGCGTGGTCCTGCTCGCCGACCTCTGGCTGCCGCGGGAACGCAAGGTCGTGCTCGAGTGGATCTGCCTCGCCGGCATCGCGCTGGCGGCAGCCATCACGCTGGCCCTGCTGTCCGACGGCACGCGCGGCTACGCGTTCTCGCGGATGTTCGTCTCCGACCCCTTGTCGAACCTGCTGAAGGTCGGCGCCTACCTCGCGGTGGCGGTGACGTTCATCTATTCGCGCCGCTACATGACCGAGCGCGGCCTGCTGACGGGCGAGTACTACATCCTCGCCATGTTCGTCCTCCTCGGCATCATGGTGATGATCTCCGCGAACCATTTCGTCACCCTGTACCTGGGCCTCGAGATGCTGTCGCTGTCGCTGTACGCGATGGTCGCGCTCAATCGCGACTCGCCGGTGTCGACCGAGGCCGCGATCAAGTACTTCGTGCTCGGCGCGCTCGCGTCCGGGCTGCTGCTGTACGGCGTCTCGATGATCTACGGCGGAACCGGCGGGCAGCTCAACCTCGAACTGGTCGCGCGCGAGCTCGCCAGCGGCGAGGCGCGGCGCGGCATGGTCGCCTTCGGCCTCGTGTTCGTGGTCGCCGGGCTCGCCTTCAAGCTCGGCGTGGTGCCGTTCCACATGTGGATCCCGGACGTCTATCACGGCGCGCCGACGGCGATCACGCTGATGATCGGGGCGGCGCCGAAGCTCGCCGGCTTCGCGATCGCGATCCGCCTCCTGGTGGTGGGCCTGATCAGCCTGGCCGCCGACTGGCAGGCGATGCTGGTCATCCTCGCGGTGCTGTCGATGGCGATCGGCAATCTCGCGGCGATCGCGCAGACCAACCTCAAGCGCATGCTCGCGTATTCGACGATCTCGCACATGGGCTTCATGCTGCTGGGCCTGCTCTCCGGCGTCGTCGGCGGCAACCGGCTCAACACCGTCGACGCCTACGGCTCGGCGCTGTTCTACGTGGTCACCTACGTCCTGACCACGCTCGCCGCGTTCGGCGTGATCCTGATGATGGCGCGCCGCGGCTTCGAGGCGGAGGACCTGAGCGACTTCAAGGGCCTCAACGCGCGCAGCCCCTGGTTCGCCTGGATGACGCTGATCGTCATGTTCTCGCTCGCGGGGATTCCGCCGACGGTGGGCTTCTACGCCAAGCTGTCGGTCCTGCAGGCGGCCGTCGGCGCGCAGATGGTGTGGCTGGCCGTGGTAGCCGTGCTGTTCTCGCTGGTCGGCGCGTTCTACTACCTGCGCGTGGTCAAGCTGATGTTCTTCGACGAACCGGCCGACGCCACGCCGCTGGCGGAAGGGGCCGGGGTGCGCATGCTGCTGTCCGCCAACGGCTTCGCGCTGCTCGTCCTGGGCCTGATGCCCGGCGCGCTGATGGCGCTCTGCCTGGACGCGATGAAGGGCTCGCTCTAGGGCGGCCCGGCGCCTCGCGTCCGGAATTGCCCCGATGAGCAAGCTCGCGGAAACCACGCTGGGCAGCGAGCGCGTCTACGACGGCGTGCTGCTCAAGGTGCGCTCCGACCGTGTGCGCCTGCCCGACGGCGGCGAGGCCGTGCGCGAGTACATCGAGCACCCGGGCGCGGTGATGGTGATCCCGCTGCTCGCCGACGGCCGCGTGGTGATGGAGCGCCAGTTCCGCTATCCGCACCGCCGCGAGTTCATCGAGTTCCCGGCCGGCAAGATCGACCCGGGCGAGGAGCCGCTCGCCACCGCGAAGCGCGAGTTGCGCGAGGAGACCGGCTACGAGGCCGCCGAGTGGGTCCACCTGACCACGATCCACCCGCTGCTCGCGTACTGCGACGAGCGCATCGAGCTCTTCGCCGCGCGCCGCCTGACCGAGGCGACGGCGTCGCTCGAGGCCGGCGAGTTCCTCGAGGTGTTCGCAGCCAACGCGATCGAGGCGATGCGCTGGGTCCGCGAGGGGCGCATCACCGACGCCAAGACGATGATCGGCCTGTTCTGGCTGGAGAAGCTGCAGCGCGGCGAATGGAAGTGACTTGCCTCTGACGCGCCGCGAGCTTCGCATCGGCGTCGCCTGCGCGGCGGCCGTCGTGACAATCTGGACCTTCTTCATCGTGCTCTCGCGGCTGGGCGCGCGCGACCAGATGGGGCCGTACGACCTCGCGCTGCTGCGTTTCGCGTTCGCGGCACTCGCGGTCGCGCCCGTCGTGCTGGCGCGACGCTCCGGGGCGCGCTTCGGCACGCTCACGGCGCGCCGCGCGGCGGTGCTGGCGGCGTTCGGCGGGCTGGGATTCACCGGGTTTGCGTTCGCGGGGTTCGCGCGCGCGCCGGCGGCGCACGCGGCGGTGCTGATGCCCGGCACCCTGCCGTTCTCGACCGCGCTGATCGCGTACCTGGTCCTCGGCGAGCGCGTGAGCGCGCGCCGCGCCGCGGGGCTTGCCGCGATCCTTGCGGGCGTCGCGCTGATGGCCTGGCAGGCCCTTGCGCACGACGGCGCACAGACCTGGCGCGGCGACCTGATGTTCCCGCTGGCCGCGATGTGCTGGGCGGTGTTCACGGTGCTCGCGCGCAAGTGGGGCGTCGATCCGGTCGACGCCACGCTGGCCGTGCCGGTCTTCGCCCTCGCGCTCTACCTGCCGCTGTACTGCCTGCTCGCCGAGCCGGGTCTGGCGCAGGTGCCGTGGCGGACCATCGTCGCCACCGGCGTGTTCCAGGGAGTGATCGCGCTCGTGGTCTCGATGTGGGCGTTCTCGCGCGCGGTCGCGGTGCTCGGGCCGGTCAAGACGACGATGGTCACCGCGCTGGCGCCGGCGGCCGCCGCCATCCTTGCCGTGCCGCTGCTGGGCGAATCCCTGACGCTGCCGGTCGTGCTCGGGCTGGCGGCGGTGAGCGCCGGCATGGTCATCGGTGTCGGCAGCGGCGCCGGTCGCGACGGCGGTGATTCGCGCTAACATGCGCCACCCGATGCGCCCGCCGATGCGCTGCCTCCCGCCTCTCCCTTCCTCCCGTCGCCGCGGCCGGCCGGCGTGCCGGCATGCCGCGCGGAGGGCACGTGCGGTTTGAGGCATTCGTCGCGGGGCGCTACGTGCGCTCGCGCAAGGGCGCGCACGGTTCGGCCGGCGGCTTCCTGTCGTTCATCTCGTTCGCGTCGGTCGCGGGCATCGGCGTCGGCGTCTGGGCGCTGATCGTGGTGCTGTCGGTGATGAACGGCTTCCAGAAGGAGGTGCGCGACCGCATGCTCTCGGTGGTCGCGCACATCGAGATCTTCGGCGCCGGCGCGCCGGTGCAGGCCTGGGAGCCGCTCCTGGCGCAGGCGGCGCGGCATCCGCGCGTGCGCGCCGGGGCGCCGTACGTGCTGGCGCAGGCCATGCTTGCCAACGGCGACGCGGTGCGCGGCGCCGTGGTGCGCGGGGTCGTGCCGACGCTGGAGACGGCCGTCTCGTCGCTGACCGTGAAGGCGGGCGCGCTCGCCGACCTGCGCGAGGGCGAGTTCAACGTCATCCTCGGCGTCGAACTCGGGCGGGCGCTGGGCGTCATGCCTGGCGACAAGGTCACGCTGATCGCGCCTCAGGGCAACATCACGCCGGCCGGCGTGATCCCGCGCCTCAAGCAGTTCCGCGTCGCCGGGCTGTTCGAATCCGGGCACTTCGAGTACGACTCGGCGCTCGCGCTGATCGCGCTCGACGACGCGCGCAAGCTGTTCCGCGTCGACGGCGTGACCGGGATCCGGCTCAGGGTCGCCGACCTCGACGAGGCGCCGGCGGTCGCGCGCGACCTGTCGCGCCTGGTCGAGGGCGACGTCCTGATCCGCGACTGGGGGCGGATCAACCGCAACTGGTTCGCGGCCGTGCAGGTCGAGAAGCGCATGATGTTCATCATCCTGACCCTGATCGTCGCCGTCGCCGCGTTCAACCTGGTGTCCTCGCTGGTGATGACGGTGACAGACAAGCGCGCCGACATCGCGATCCTGCGCACCCTGGGTGCGACCCCGGGGACGATCCAGCGCATCTTCATGCTGCAGGGCGCGGTATCGGGCGCGGCGGGCACCGGCGCCGGCGCGGTCGCGGGGGTGATCACGGCGCTCAACCTCGACGTCTGGGTGCCGGCGATCGAGCGCCTGTTCGGCATCCAGTTCCTCGCCAAGGACATCTACTTCATCAACACGCTGCCGTCGGATCCGCGGGCGGCGGACATCGCGGCGATCGTCGGCATCGCGCTGGTGATGTCGCTCCTGGCCACGCTGTATCCGAGCTGGCGCGCCGCCCGGCTCAAGCCCGCGGAGACCCTGCGCTATGAGTGAGCCGGGCGCGGTGCTGCGCGCGCAGGGGCTGTGCAAGAGCTTTCGCGAGGGGCGCGCGGCGGTCGAGGTGCTGCGCGGCGTCGACCTCGAGGTGCGGCGCGGCGAGGCGATCGCGATCGTCGGAGCCTCGGGCTCGGGCAAGAGCACGCTGCTGCACTGCCTCGGCGGCCTCGACAGCCCGTCGGCCGGCAGCGTCGCGATCGACGGCGAGGCGCTCGCCGGGATGGCGGAGTCGCGGCTGTGCGAGCTGCGCAACCGCGCGCTCGGTTTCGTCTACCAGTTCCACCATCTGCTGCCGGAGTTCACCGCGCAGGAGAACGTCGCGATGCCGCTGCTCATCCGCGGCCAGGCGCGGGCCGCCGCGCTGGCGGACGCCGCGCGGGTCCTGGCGTCGGTCGGGCTCGGCGAGCGCCTCGACCACACGCCCGGGGAGATGTCGGGCGGCGAGCGCCAGCGCGCCGCGCTGGCGCGCGCCCTGGTGACGCGGCCGCACTGCGTGCTCGCCGACGAGCCCACCGGCAACCTCGACCGCGGCACCGCCGATGTCGTCTTCGCCCAGATGCTCGAGTTGCGCGCGGCCTTCGGCACGGCGATCGTCGTGGTCACCCATGATGCGCGGCTGGCCGCGACGATGGATCGGACGCTCGAGCTGCGCAACGGTCGGCTGGCGGCGGCGTAGCACGCCGAGCCGCCCGGCGGCGCGGGACGCTAGGCACCGAGCGCCGGATGGTCCGGCGCGACCTCGCCGATGACGCTGTTGATCAGCCGCCGCGCGATCGACAGGCGGTGCGGGAGAACCGGCAGGTTGTCGAGCGTGAACCAGCGCGCGTCCTCGATCTCGCCCTCCTGCGGCACGATCTCGCCGCTCGCGTAGTCGGCGACGTAGGCGATCATGAGCGAATTCGGGAACGGCCAGCCCTGGCTCGAGAAGTAGCGCAGGTCGCGCACCTTGACGCCGACTTCCTCGAGCGCCTCGCGGTGAATGCACTCCTCGATCGATTCGGACGGTTCGACGAAACCCGCCAGCGCGCTGTACATGCCGCGCTGGAACCGGCCCGAGCGTGCCAGCAGGAGCTCGCGCCCGCCCGGCAGGTCGCGCTTGATGATCACCATCATCGCCGGCGAGACCTTGGGGTAATAGGTCTCGCCGCACGCCGGGCACTTGCGCGAGCGCCCGCCTTCGTGGATCTCGGTCGGGGTGGCGCAGGCGCCGCAGAACCGGTGCGTGCGGTCGAACTCGAGCATCTGCACGGCCCGCCCGCCGATCGCCAGCATGTCGTCGGGGAGGCGGTTGAACAGCGCGCGCATGTTCTCGAACCCGTGCCCGCGCGGTGCGGCCGCGCTGCCGGCGCGCGCGGCCCACACCGGCATGTTGCCGAGCATGCCGACGAAGCGCGCCGCCGCGCGATCGATCTCCAGCGCGCCCGACAGGACATCGGACGGCATCGGCAGCATCGGCGTCGCCTGCTCGTTGTAGACGAGCAGGTTGCCGCGGTGAAAGACAAACCACAGGCCGTCGTCGCCGACGGACTCGGGCGCGGCCCACAAGGGTTCGAAATCGGCAGGCAGAAGCATCGCTGAAGTTTAGCAGCCGGCGTCGACCCTACCAATACGCCACCGCCATCCTGAGCGCGAGCAGGTACAGCGCGCAGGCGAAGATGCGCCGCAGGATGACCACCGGCATGCGATGCGCGGCGCGCGCCCCGA
This sequence comes from Burkholderiales bacterium, assembly GCA_016790695.1. Lineage (GTDB taxonomy): Bacteria > Pseudomonadota > Gammaproteobacteria > Burkholderiales > JAEUOS01 > JAEUOS01. The sequence goes on along the minus strand of JAEUOS010000032.1, from coordinate 16,870 downwards.
ACGGGGCGGTCAGCATGCTTGCGGCAACCAGCGGAAGCAGGGCCGGCAGATGCACGAATCCGAGGCTGTACGGCGGCAGCGCCGCGACCGACCACCCGGTGCCGACGTAGCCCAGCGTGCCGACGATGCTGATGGGGATCCCGATCGCCGCGGCCGAGGCGATCGCGGTGCGCACCGGCACGCCGCAGAACACCAGGAACGGCATGGACAGGAAGGTGCCGCCGGCCGAGACCAGCCCGGAGATCGCGCCGATCACGGCGCCGACGGCGAACAGCGCGCCCGCGCCGGGCAGGCGGCGCGCCGCGTCCGGACGGCGGCCGATCAGGATCTGCGTTGCGCCGGCGAACACGATGGCGGCGAAGGTCAGCGCCAGGGTGCGCTGCGGCAGGAATCCGGCCGCCGCGGTCGACGCCAGCGTGCCGGCGATCATGCCGGGACTCATGCGGCGCACGATCGCCCAGTCGACCGCGCCGAGCCGATGGTGCTCGCGCACGCTCGATCCCGAGGTGAACATGATCGATGCCATGCACGTGCCCAGTGCGAGGTGCACCGTGTGCTCGGGCGCGAACGCCTGGGCGGTGAACAGCGCCGACAGGATCGGCACCAGGGTCATGCCGCCGCCGATGCCGAGCATGCCGGCGAGGTAGCCGACGGCGGCGCCGGCCAGCGCATACCCGGCGATCCAGCTCACCGCGGCGCCGGTCTGGCCAGGAGCCTGCCGATGTAGTCCCAGTGCGTCGCGTCGACCGGAGTGATCGACAGGCGATTGCCGCGCCTGAGCACGACCATGTCGGCCAGCGCCGGATGGGCGCGCAGTTCGTCGAGCCCGAGCAGCCGGGTCTTGCGCACGAAACGCACGTCGACGTTGAGCCAGCGCGGTGCCGCCGGGGTCGCCTTCGCATCGAAATACGGGCTGGCGCGATCGAACTGGGTGGCGTCCGGATAGGCGGCGCTCGCGACACGGCAGATGCCCGCGATGCCGGGCTCGGCGCAGGATGAATGATAGAAGAACGCCAGATCGCCGACGCGCATCGCATCGCGCATGTAGTTGCGCGCCTGGTAGTTGCGCACGCCGAACCAGGCCACGGTCCGGTCCGGTGCCGCCGCGAGGTCGTCGATCGACACCTCGTCCGGTTCGGATTTCATCAGCCAGTAGGCCACGGCGCGTCGGGTTCGGGCGGTCGGGGAGGGGGTCGGAGCAGGGGGCGGCAGGCGTGGGGCCAGGCGAGCGGACAAACAGACGGTGACGTCGTCGCCGCGAACCCGCACGTCGCGGCAAACCCGCACGCCGCGGCGAACCGTCCGATCGCGCCGCCGGCGGCAACCGCCGCCATTGCAGGCGCCGGATGCCGGATTGCCGTCGTCGAGGGGTTCCCCGCAAGTGCGGCCAGGCCCTCATCCTGAACCGGTGGTTCAGGTTGGCTGCTTCATGAAGATCGCATCAGGGTCTTGAGCGGATCCCAGGGAGCCTTCGCTATGGAATCCGACGAGACACACAACAGCAATCGATTCTTCGGCAACCGTGCTTTTCAGCTTATTGGTTCAAGGAGTTTAAGACCTCAACCAACACCGCAGGGAATTCGTCTCAAGCCAGGCCGGTGCCTCGCTTCAGACCACTCGCACGCGCGCGACGCCCGATCGGCCCGCGCTGCTCAGAACAGCTTCTCCTGCGAGGCCAGCGCCTCGTCGACCAGCCGGTTCATCGACTGCATTCTACGCTTGTATTCGGCCAGATCAAAGCCCGCCCCGGTCTTCGCCGACAGCAGTTCGTGCGTGATGTTGAGGGCCGCCATGACCGCGATGCGGTCGGCGCCGGCGATCTTGCCGCCTTCCTTGATCTCGCGCATCTTCTGGTCCAGATAGGCAACCGAGGCCATCAGGTTCTCGCGTTCGTCGTCGGGGCAGGCGACGCGGTACGTGCGGTCGAGGATGGTGACCTCGATGTTCTTGACGGCGGTTTTCGGCGGCGGCATGGTACGGTCAGGATTGTTCCGACGCGGCGGCGACGCGGTCCGCCAGCGCCTCGAGGCGTTCGCGCGCCGCGGCGAGCTTGGCGTCCGCCGCGCGATTCGCGGCTTCCAGTTGCGTGACGCGCAGGCGCAGGTCGCGATTCTCGTCCTTGACCTGTCCGAGCAGCGCGACCAATTGGGCCACCTTGCCCTCGAAGGCTTCCAACTCGCTCATGGGGCACGATGGTGGTGCAAATGGCGGGTGAAGTCAAGCCGGCGCGGCGCGCCGATCACGGTGCGCGCTCAGCGCCGCGGCGCCGCGTCGATCCAGCGGCACAACACCTCGACGGCGTCGAGAAACCGCGGCGATGCGCGCGCGAACCGGTCGGGGTCGATCGCCAGGTGGCGCGGCGCCGCGGCGAAGCGCGGCGCGGGCGCGCGCTGCCACTGGCGCAACCAGGCCGCCGCCTGCGCGTCCTCGGCCACCATGACCAGCAGCGCCGGATCGGCCGCGATCACCGCTTCGCGCGACGGCGCGGGGGTCAGTGCGCGATCGTCGCCGAGGATGCCGCGCGCCGCGCAGACGCGCAGACCGTCCGCCATCAGGTGGCGGTCGCTGATCGTCATCAGCGGCACATCCCAGATCTGCACGAACACGCGCACCGGCGCGCTGGCCGCGAACCGCGCGGCCAGCACGCGTGCGCGTTCGCGCAGCGCCTGCGCGGCGGGGTCCGCCTGCGCCGTCGTGCCCGCGCGCCGTCCGAGCACCTCGATCGCGTCGGCGATTCCGTCGATGGTGCGCGGGTCGATGGTCAGCACGGGGATGCCGAGGCGGTGCAGTTGCGCCGCGTGGCGGCGCGCCGCGCCATGCGGCCAGGCGACGATCAGATCGGGTCGGAGGGCGAGGATGCGCTCGATGTCGAGGGTCGCGCTGCTGCCCACGCGCGGCAGCGCGCGCGCCGCCGGCGGATGGTCGCTCGACGCATCGACGCCGACCACGCGCGCCCCCGCGCCGGCGGCGAACAGCAGTTCGGTCAGGTTGGGCGCCAGACTCACGATGCGCATCGCCGGCCGCGCGGGGGCGGCCGGCGATGCGCCTGCGGGTACCGGCGCCGTGCCCGCGTCGGCGGCGGCGCGGGCGGCGCCGGCGGCCAGGCACACGGCGACGGCCAGCACGCGCGCCGCCCGCGCGGCGGCCGGTCGGGATCCGGTCACCAGGCGCCCACGCGAAACCGGAACGACGCGCCCTTGCCGGGCTCCGCGTGCGCCTCCACCGCGCCGTTCAGGCGCTCGACCAGGCGCTTGACGATCGCGAGGCCGACGCCGGTGCCGGGATAGTCGGCGTCGGTGTGCATGCGCTGGAACAGGCCGAACAGCCGGTCCGCATAGCGCATGTCGAAGCCGACGCCGTTGTCGCTGACGCGGAACCAGGCATTCCCGGCCTCGTCCTCGCGGTCGATGCGCACGAGCGGCGCCGCCGCGCGCGCGCTGTACTTGAACGCGTTGCCGAGCAGGTTCTGCAGGATCTGGCGCACCATCGCCGGGTCCGACGCGATCCGGCCCAGCGGCGCGGCGCGCAGCGTGGTGCCCGGGTAGGCCTGGCGCAGCGGGGCCGCGAGCTCGGCGACGAGTTCGTCGAGGTCGACGCTGTCGTGGCGCCGGTCGCTGCGCGTCGCCCGCGAGTACTCGAGCACGTCGTCGATCAGTTCGCCCATGCGCTCGGCGTTGGCGCTGATCCGCGCGAGCAGGTCGACGCCATCGGCCGACAGCCGCGCGCGCTCCTCGTCCCGCAGCAGGCTCGCGAAGCCGGTGATCGCGCGCAGCGGCGCGCGCAGGTCGTGCGAGACCGAGTAGGCGAAGCTCTCGAGCTCGCGATTGAGCTGCGACAGCTCGGCGGTGCGCTCGGCGACGCGGCGCTCGAGCGTCTCGGTCAGCGCCTTCAGCGCGCGTTCCGCTTCCATGCGCAGGCTCACGTCGTGCAGCGTGACGAGTGCGCCACCGCCGGGGATCGCGGTCTGCGGCAGCGGCACCGCGCTGATCTCGAGCCAGAGCATGCTGCCGTCGGGCCGCGCCGCGTGGAAGGTCTGGCCGCTGATCGACTCGCCCCGGGTCAGCGCGCGCCGCGACGGCAGGTGCTCGCCCGCGACCTCGTTGCCGTCCGCGTCGTACAAGCGCAGCAGCGGCCGCAGCGGCGCGGCGTCGGCCAGCGCCTCGCGCGCGACGCCCAGCACGCGCAGCACCGCCGGATTGCTGCCGACCAGGCGTCCGCCGGCGTCGATCAGCAGGATGCCCTCGGCCATGGTCTCGATCACCGAGCGGAACCGCGTCTCGCTCGCGACCAGCGCCTCCATGTCCGCGCGCCGCCGCGAGATGTCCTGCGTGACCGACACGAAGTGCGACGGCTGCCCGTCCGCGTTGCGCGCGAGCGCGGCCGACAGCTCGATCCAGATCAGGGTGCCGTCCTTCCGACGGTAGCGCTTCTCCACGGTGAAGCGCTCCTGGCGCCCGCCAACGGCGTCGGCCATCGGCACCATGCTCAGGTGGCGGTCCTCCGCCGGCGTCAGGTCCTGGCCCGACATCGCGAGCAACTCCTCCTCCGCGTACCCGGTGATGCGGCAGAACGCCGGGTTGACCTTCAGGAACCGGCCGTCGAGCCCCACCTCCGAGAGCCCCAGGGTCGCGATGTCGAACATCGCGCGCAGGCGTTCGCGCGCGTCGACGAGGCTGGCCTCGACGTCGCGCAGCATCGACAGGTCCTGGACCTGCACGACGAAATGCACCGGCCGGCCGCCGTCGTCGCGCACGACCGAGATGTCGGCTTCGACGAACACCGTGGTCCCGTCGCGGCGCAGGTAGCGCGCCCGGCGCCGGAACGCGTCGCGACGGCCGGCCTGGACGTCGCCGAGCAGCTGACGCAGGTGCGGCAGGTCGTCGGGATGCACGAGGGTCGTGGCGTCACGGCCCAGCAGGTCCTCGCGCGCATACCCGAGCAGGCGGCAGAACGCCGCGTTGACGTAGCGCGGGCGCAGGTCGGCGCCGACCAGTGCCTTGCCGATGACCGGGTGCTCGACGATCGCGCGGAAGATCGCGTCGCTGGTGCGCAACCGTTCGGTCAGCTCGACCTCGGCGCTGACGTCGCGGGTCGCGCCGGCGTAGCCGGCGAATTCTCCGGCCTCGGTGAAGCGCGGTTCCCCGGAGACGCGCATCCACAGCGTCGAACCGTCGCCGCGCCGCCAGCGGAACAGGACGTCCTGGTACGGCTGGCGGCGCGCGCGCAGCGCGTCGAACGCGTCGCGCGGCATCGAGACGATCTCCAGGCGCGCCAGCTCGGCGTAGGTCTTGCTCAGGATCTGGTCGGCGGGCAGCTCGGCACCACGCCGGCTGATGCCGGTGACCCGCGTGATGCGCATCGCCGCATCGGTCTCCCAGTGCCAGTCCGACGACAGGGCCGCGATGCGCGCGAGGCGGGCCTCGCTGTCGCGCAGCCGGGCCTCGGCGGCGCCGGCGCGGGCGGCGCGCCGGACAAGCAGCCAGTACAGCACGCCCGCGCTGCCGACGACGAACAGCAGGCGCTTGGCCACGGTGAACTGCGCAAGGCGCGCCGGGTCGTCGATCAGCGACGCGAACAGGGCGTCGGAGAACAGCGCGCACGCGCCGGCGAGCGCGGCATAGGTCGCGGCGACCATGGCGGCAAAGCGCCGGTCGGAGGCAGTGCGGGTGGCAGGCGGCGCTCGGTCCATGCGCGGCGATCGTGGCGGACGGCGCCAACGCGCGGCGCCGTCGATAGGATAATCGAGTTCCCCGGTCCGACCGCCTCCCGACCATGCTCATCACCGACACCCTGATCGACGCCCTCTACGCGCAGGCGCAGGAGGCGCCACGCCGCCGGCGCAACCGCAACCTGCACGGATCCGACGACGCGCGCGCGCACCGCCTGCTCAATGCCGTGTGCCCGGACTCCTATGTGCGGCCGCACCGGCACCTCGATCCGGAGAAGGACGAGACCCTCGTGGTGCTGCGCGGCCGCTTCGGCCTGGTGATGTTCGACGACGCGGGGGCGGTCGTCTCGGCGCAGACGCTGGGCGCACGCGGACCCGCATGCGGCGCGACCATTGCGCACGGCTGCTTCCACAGCCTGGTCGCGCTCGAGCCCGGCGCGGTGTTCTTCGAAGCCAAGGCGGGGCCCTACCTGCCCCTGACCGACGCCGAGGTGGCGCACTGGGCGCCGGCGGAAGGCGACGCGGCGGCGGCGCCCTACCTGGCCTGGATGCGCGGGCTGTTCGACTAGGACCGGCGCGCCGCCCACCGCACGGACCCGGCCGCGGCCGGCCGCCGCCGATCAGGCGCTGGGCAGGCGCTCGAAGCCGTCGCCATCCGCCGGGGTGCAGTCCGCGCGGACCAGGCGATCGACGCGCGCAGCCGGCGGACCGCGGCGCGCCCAGGCCACGAGGGCATCGAGCGCGCGGGCCTCGCCGCAGGCGAGCGCCTCGACGCTGCCGTCGTGCCGGTTGCGCACCCAGCCTGTCAGTCCGAGTGCCTGCGCCTGCGCGCGCAGCGCGTCGCGGAAGCCCACGCCCTGCACGCGGCCCTCGATGCGAAGCCGCGCCGCCGCACGGTCAGGCACGGCCGGCCTCGGCCGCATCGGCGGCGACGATCGCGCGCGCGCGCGCGAGCGCGGCATCGAGATCCTGCAGCAGGTTATCCGGCCCGAGCGCGGCGGCGAAGCCGGCGCGCTGGATCAGCGACCGCGGCTGCGCGTGGACGTCGCAAAGCAGCAGCGCGATGCCGCGCCGCGCCAGGGTGCGGCGGATCGCGTCGAGGGTGTCGAGCCCGGTGGTGTCGATGTTGATCACGTGGTGCAGGTCCAGCACCAGCACGCGCATCGGCGTGCCGTCGGCAACCGTCACCAGCGCCTCGAGCTTGCCGACCGCGCCGAAGAACAGGGAGCCGAACAGCCGGTAGCCGACCGTGCGCGGCGGCAGCCCCGCCGGATCGATCGCCTCGACCGAGGTGAGGCTGCCGATGCGGTAGATGAAGAACAGGCAGGCGAGCACCAGCCCGACCTCGACGGCGACCGTCAGGTCGAGCACCACGGTGAGCACGAAGGTCGACACCATCGTGATGCGGTACGGGACCGAGAACTGGCGCAGCCGCGCGAACTCGCTCCATTCGCCCATGTTGAAGGCGACGAAGGCAAGGATCGCCGCCAGCGCCGCCAGCGGCACGTGGCGCGCGACGGGCGCGGCGACGAGGACGATCGCCAGCAGCGTCAGCGCGTGGATCATGCCGGCCACCGGCGAGCGCGCGCCCGAGCGCACGTTGGTGGTGGTGCGCGCGATGGTGCCGGTGGCCGGGATGCAGCCGAAGAACGGGCCGACGACGTTCGCCACCCCCTGCGCCATGAGCTCCTGGTTGGGGTCGTGCCGGTCGTCGATCATGGCATCGGCGACACGCGCGCACAGCAGGGATTCGATGGCGCCGAGGAGCGCGATGGTGAGCGTCGGCGCGACCAGGTTGCGCGCGGTCTGCCAGTCGAACGCGGGCAGCGCGAACGCCGGCAGCGCCTGCGGGATGCCGCCGAACCGCGAGCCGATCGTCTCGACCGGGAGCTGCAGCGCGGCGGCGGCGAGGGTGGCGAGCGCGAGGGCGACGATGCTGCCGGGCAGGCGCGCGAGGAAGCGAAAGCGGCCGCGGATGGCGCCGGTCAGGCGCGGCCACGCGACGACGACCGCGAGCGCGCTTGCGGCCAGCGCGATGGTCGGGACGTGCGCCGTGTGCGCGTGCGCGGCCAGCGTGCGCAGCAGCGCGAAGAACTCGGCGGGCACGCTGCCGGGAATCGACAGGCCGAAGAAGTCCTTGATCTGCGACAGCGCGATCAGCACCGCGATGCCGTTGGTGAAGCCGATGATGATCGACACCGGGATGAAGCGGATCAGCGACCCGAGCCGCGTGAGTCCCATCACGAACATCAGGACGCCCGCCATGATGGTCGACAGCAGCAGGTTGGCGAGCCCGTATTTCGCGACGATGCCGTAGACGATGACGATGAACGCCCCGGCCGGGCCGCCGATCTGGACGCGCGAGCCGCCGAGCGCGGAGACCAGGAAGCCGGCGATGATCGCCGTGAAGATGCCCGCCTCGGGCTTGACCCCGCTGGCGATCGCGAAGGCCATCGCCAGCGGCAGGGCGACGATGCCTACCGTGAGTCCGGCGGCGAGGTCGTGGCCCAGGTTGTCCGCGCGGTAGTCGCGGAGGCTCTTGAGCAGGTAGGGCTGGAAAGGATGAAGCGGCAAGGCCATGACGGGTTCCCCGAGGACGCCGGCGCGCCGTTCCGGCTGGCAGGGCGCGGGCGCCGCGCCGGGGGACCGCAATGGTGGCGGCGCGCGATGTGGCTGCGCCGCCGCGACATGCGGCACGGTGCCAGCGCGCGCGGGGCGGCGGCCATGGTCAGGGTCTCACTTGACGCGCATGCCGGCGGTGGCGCCGGCGTCCGGAGCGAGCAGGTACAGGCCGGACGTGCCGCCGTCGGGATCGCTGGCCGCCAGCACCATGCCCTCGGAGACGCCGAACTTCATCTTGCGCGGCGCGAGGTTGGCCACCATCACGGTCAGGCGCCCGACCAGCGCCGCCGGCGCGTAGGCGGCCTTGATGCCGGCGAACACGTTGCGCGGCCGGGCCTCGCCGATGTCGAGCACCAGGCGCACCAGCTTGTCGGCGCCCTCGACCGGCTGTGCATCGACGATGCGCGCGATGCGCAGGTCGACGCGCGCGAAATCCTCGATCCCGATCGTTGCCGGGCTCGCGGCCGGCGCCGCGGGCGTGGCGGGGGAGGCGGTTGCCGGAGCGGCCCGGACCGGAGCCGCGGGCGCTGCCGTTGCCGCGGGCGCCGCCGGCAGGTCGAACAGCGCGTCGATCGCCTTCGGATCGATGCGCGCCATCAGGTGCTCGTAGGGCCGGATCGCGGTGACGTTGGCGGCGTTGTCCCACCGCGCGAAGTCCAGCCCGGTCAGCGCGGCCGCGCGCCGCGCGATGTCGGGCAGCACCGGCGCCAGGTAGCGCGCGAGCAGGGCGAAGCCGTTGATCAGCACCGAGCAGGCGACCTGGAGATCGGCCGCGCGCGCAGGATCCTTGGCCAGGTCCCACGGCCGCGCGCGGTCGGCGTACTGGTTGACCTCGTCGGCCAGCGCCATGATCGCGCGGATCGCCTTGCCGAACTCGCGCGCCTCGTAGTCGGCGGCGATCGCCGCGGCGCTGCCGCGCACATGGTCGACCAGGTGGCGCCCGGCGGTGTCCCACTCGGTCGCGAGGCGGCCGGCGAAGCGCTTGGACAGGAAGCCCGCGGCGCGGCTGGCGATGTTGACGAACTTGCCGATCAGGTCGCTGTTGACGCGCGCGACGAAGTCGTCGGGATTGAAGTCGACATCCTCGACGTTGGCGTTGAGCTTGGCGGCGATGTAGTAGCGCAGCCACTCGGGATTCATGCCGAGGTCGAGGTAGCGCAGCGGCGAGATCCCGGTACCGCGCGACTTGCTCATCTTCTCCCCGGAGACGGTGATGAAGCCGTGCACGAAGACGTTGTCCGGCACCTTGTAGCCGGCGAACTTGAGCATCGCCGGCCAGAACAGGGTGTGGAAGTAGATGATGTCCTTGCCGATGAAGTGGATCTGGCGCGATTCCGGATCGGCGAGGAAGGCGTCGAAGTCGATGCCGCGCCGGGTGCAATAGTTGCGGAAGCTCGCCAGGTAGCCGATGGGCGCGTCGAGCCAGACGTAGAAGTACTTGCCGGGCTCGCCCGGGATCTCGATGCCGAAATACGGCGCGTCGCGCGAGATGTCCCAGTCGGACAGCGCGGTCGCGCCCGCCTGCGCGTCGCCGCCCTCGAGCCATTCGCGCGCCTTGTTGACGACCTGCGGCTGCAGACGCCCGGGCGCGTTGATCCAGTCCTCGAGGAAGCGCACGCACGCGGGGTCGGAGAGCCGGAAGAAGAAGTGCTCGGAGGTCTTCAGCACCGGCGCGGCGCCCGACAGCGTCGAATACGGCTCGATCAGGTCGGTCGGCGCATAGACCGCGCCGCAGACTTCGCAGTTGTCGCCGTACTGGTCCTTCGCGCCGCATTTCGGGCAGCCGCCCTTGATGTAGCGGTCGGCCAGGAACATGCCCTTGACCGGGTCGAAGAACTGCTCGATCGAGCGGCGCGCGATCAGGCCGGCGGCATCGAGCTTGCGGTAGATGTCCTGCGCCAGCGCGGTGTTCTCGGGCGAGTGCGTCGAGTGCCAGTTGTCGAACGCGATGTGGAAGCCGTCGAGGTAGCGCGCCCGCTCCGCGCCGATGCGCGCGACCAGCGCCTCCGGCGTGACGCCCTCGGCCTCGGCCTTGAGCATGATCGGCGCGCCGTGCGCGTCGTCGGCGCACACGAAGTGGACCTCGTGGCCCTGCATGCGCTGGAAGCGCACCCAGATGTCGGCCTGGATGTACTCCATGATGTGGCCGATGTGGAACGACCCGTTCGCGTACGGCAGGGCGGTCGTGACGAACAGGCGCCGCGTGGGAATGGTCGGGGACATGCGCAGGAAGGTCCTGAAAACCCCTTATTTTATCAGGGCTTACGAGGGAAAACGCGGGGGAGGACTGCGCAATTGCGCTAGACTTGCGGCCGCTCCGCGACCGCCGCGGCAAATTCGACCGGCAAGGAACCGATTCACATCATGGCAATCACCCAGGAACAGGCGCAGGCTGCACTCGCCCGCGTCGTCGACCCCAACACCGGGCGCGACTTCGTGTCCTCCCGCGCCGCGCGCAATCTGCGGGTCGACGGCGCCGACGTCAGCGTCGACATCGAGCTCGGCTACCCGGCGAAGTCGCAGATCGAGCCGCTGCGGCGCGACGTGATCAAGGCGCTCAAGGCCGCGGGCGCGGGCAACGTCAGCGTCAACCTGGCGGTGCGCATCGTCTCGCACGCGGTGCAGCGCGGCGTCAAGCCGCTGCCCAACGTCAAGAACATCATCGCGGTCGCCTCGGGCAAGGGCGGCGTCGGCAAGAGCACGACGGCGGTCAACCTGGCGCTTGCGCTCGCGGCCGAAGGCGCGGCGGTCGGCGTGCTCGACGCCGACATCTACGGCCCGTCGCAGCCGCAGATGCTGGGCATCACGGGGCGCCCCGAATCGCGCGACGGCAAGACCCTCGAGCCGATGGAGGGCCACGGCATCCAGGCCGGTTCGATCGGCTTCATGATCGACGTCGAGACGCCGATGGTGTGGCGCGGGCCGATGGTGACCCAGGCGCTCGAGCAGCTGCTCAAGGAGACCAACTGGCGCGACCTCGACTATCTGGTCGTCGACATGCCGCCCGGTACCGGCGACATCCAGCTCACGCTGGCGCAGAAGGTGCCGGTCACCGGCGCGGTGATCGTCACCACGCCGCAGGACATCGCGCTGCTCGACGCGCGCAAGGGGCTGAAGATGTTCGAGAAGGTCGGCATCCCGATCCTCGGCATCGTCGAGAACATGAGCATGCACATCTGCTCGAATTGCGGGCACGCCGAGCCGATCTTCGGCGCTGGCGGCGGCGAGCGCATGTCGCGCGACTACGGCGTCGACCTGCTCGGCCAGCTGCCGCTCGACATCGCGATCCGCGAGCAGGCCGATTCCGGCCGGCCGACCGTGGTCGCCGACCCGGACGGCAAGGTCGCGGCGATCTACAAGGCGATCGCCCGCCGGATCGCGGTCAAGATCGCGGAGAGCATGAAGGACATGACGGCCAAGTTCCCCAACATCGTCGTCTCGAGGAACACCTGAGATGGGCACCGCACGCCGGCCCGGCCGGGCCCGCCGCGCCGCCGCGCTCGCCTGCCTCTGGCTGGCGGCCGCGGTGCCGCCGGCAGCGGCCGACGCGGAGAAGGGGCGCGCGGCGCTCGAGAAGGGCGACTACAAGACCGCGCTGGTCGAGCTCAACCGCGATGCCAAGGCCGGCGATGCCGGCGCCATGTTCATCCTCGGGCAGCTGTATGCCGAGGGCAAGGGCGTCAAGGCCGACCACAAGGTCGCGTTCCAGTGGATGGAGCGCGCGGCCCGGCTCGACCACGCGCTCGCGCAGAGTTCGCTGGCGATGTTCTACAGCGAAGGCATCGGCACCGCGCGCGACGACGCCAAGTCGCTCGAGTGGGGCCGCAAGGCCGCCGATGCCGGCGTGCTGACCGCGCAGTTCATCATGGGCGTGCGCTACAACAACGGGGTCGGGGTCGCGCGCGACGCCGCGGAGGCGGTCCGCTGGTGGACCCGGGCCGCCGAGCGCGGTTTCATCCGCGCCCAGGTCGCGCTTGCCAGCGTGCTGTCGCAGCGTGCCGGCGCGGGCGCGGCGAGCCCCGAGCAGGCCAGCGCCGACCGCGTCGAGGCTGCCAAGTGGCTGATCGTCGCCGGGGCCGAGCGCCTGCCGGGCGCGGAGAAGATGCTGCCCGAACTCAAGGCGAAGATGACCGAGGCGGAGGTCGAGGCGGCCGAGAAGCAGGCGGGCGAGTGGCGTCCGCCGGTCGCCCCGCAGTGACGGCGCGGAGGCCGCGATGAGCATCAAGTCCGACAAGTGGATCCGCCGGATGGCGGCCGAGACCGGGATGATCGAGCCCTTCGAGCCCGGGCAGGTGCGCACGGTCGACGGGCGCCGCATCGTCTCGTACGGCACCTCCAGCTACGGCTACGACATCCGCTGCTCCGACGAGTTCAAGATCTTCACCAACATCAACTCGACCATCGTCGACCCCAAGAACTTCGACGAGAAGTCGTTCGTCGACTTCAAGGGCGAGGTCTGCATCATTCCCCCCAACTCCTTCGCGCTGGCGCGCACGGTCGAGTACTTCCGCATCCCGCGCAGCGTCCTCACGGTGTGCCTAGGGAAGAGCACCTACGCGCGCTGCGGCATCATCGTCAACGTCACGCCGTTCGAGCCCGAGTGGGAGGGCTACGTGACGCTCGAGTTCTCCAACACGACGCCGCTGCCGGCCAAGATCTACGCCGGCGAGGGTTGCGCGCAGGTGCTGTTCTTCGAAAGCGACGAGCTGTGCGAGACGTCCTACAAGGACCGCGGCGGGAAGTACCAGGGGCAGCACGGCGTGACCCTGCCCAAGATGTAGCGACGGCCGCGGCGCGCGCGCCGCGGCCCGCGGCGGCGGGGGCACGGCCCGCAGCGGCGGGCGGGGGCTACAATGCCGGCGTGTCGCCGGGCGCCGGAAGCCCCGGCGATCGATCCCCGCCCCCCATCCGTGCTGCCCTTTCGCCGGCCCTCCACGAGCATCCACGCGCTCAGCCTGTTCCTGGCGTCGACGGTGCTCGTGCTGGTGACCGTCGTCGGCACGGTCGGCTACAAGGTCATCGGCGGCGAGCAGGCGAGCTGGATCGACAGCTTCTACATGACCTTCATCACCGTGGCCACGATCGGCTACGGCGAGACCATCGACCTCACCAACCATCCGGGCGGGCGCCTGTTCACCGTCGCCATCGCCTTCGTCGGCATCGGCGCGATGACCTACATGTTCTCGACGATCACCGCCTGGATCCTCGAGAGCGACCTCAACCAGTCGATCAGGAGAAGGCGCATGGAGCGCGACATCGCCGGACTTGAAGGGCACTACATCGTCTGCGGCATCGGCCGCGTCGGCAGCAACGTGGCGACCGAGCTCCTCAACACGGCGCGCCGCTTCGTCGTCGTCGAGGAGGCCGAGCATGCGGCCGAGGCGTTCGCCGAACGGCATCCGGGGCTGCCGTACATCGTCGGCGACGGCGCCGACGACGAGGTGCTGCAGCGCGCCGGCATCGACAGCGCGGCCGGGGTGTTCGCGGTCACCGGCGACGACAGCAAGAACATCGTCATCGCGCTGTCCGCCCGGCAGCTCAACCCGCTGGTGCGTGTGGTCGCGCGGGTGCACGACATCCGCAATGCCGAGAAGGCGCGGCGCGCCGGCGCCGACGAGATCGTCTCGCCGGACTTCACCGGCGGCATGCGCATCGCCTCGGCGATGCTGCGGCCGCACGTGGTCAATTTCATGGACCAGATGCTGCGCCGCGACGACGGCCTGCGGGTCGAGCAGATCACCGTGCCCGACGGGTTCCGGCCGCGGCGCCTGGGGGACCTCAACCTGCGCTCGCGCGACTACGTGCTCCTCGCCACCCACGAGGCCGGGCGCTGGGTGTTCAACCCCGGGGACGAGCACGAGATCCGCCCCGGCCACGCCCTGATCGTGATGGTCGACCCGAAGGGGCGCGGCCAGGTCGAGGACGTCCTGAGGACGCCTTGACCGACCGCCGCCGCGCCCTCGTCCTGCTGGCCTTCCTGACCCTCATCTGGGGCACCAACTGGCCGCTGTTCCCGCTCGCCGTGCGCGAGGTCTCGGTCTGGACCTTTCGCGCGGTCGCGGTGCCGGTGTCGGGGCTGGTGCTGCTGGCCATCGCCGCGGCGCGCGGCCTGCCGCTCGCGGTGCCGCGCGCGGACTGGCCGCGGCTCGTCGCCGCGACGCTCGCCTACCTCGTGGTGTGGAACATCGCCAGCACCTACGCCGCGGTCTACCTGCCGTCGGGGCAGGGGGCCGTGCTCGGCTTCACCATGCCGCTGTGGGCGGCGCTGATCTCGTGGCTGCTGCTCGGCGAGCGGCTGTCGCGGCGCCTGCTCGTCGCCCTCGGCCTCGGCCTCGCCGCGGTGGCGCTGCTGATGGTGCCCAGCTTCGGCGCCTACGCGAACGCGCCGGCGGGGCTGGCGGCGGGCCTGATCGCGGCCGTCGGCTGGGCCGTGGGCACGCTGATCATCAAGCACCGGCCCTGGCAGACCCAGGTCCTGGTGCTCACCGGCTGGCAGATGATCCTCACCGCGGTGCCGATCATCGCCGGCGCGGCGTGGCTGGGCGACGGCCGCTGGTTCATGCCGTCGTGGCAGAGCATCGCGGTGATCGCCTACATCACGCTGGTGCCGATGTGCATCGGCAACGTGCTCTGGTTCGCGATCGTCGGCCTGCTGCCGGCGAGCGTCGCCGGCCTGTCCTCGATCATGGTCCCGGTGGTGGCGATGGTGTCGGGCGCGATCGTCCACGGCGAGCCGCTCGGGCCGCTGCAGCTGGCCGCGCTGGCCTGCTGCGTCGTCTCGCTGCGCCTGGCGCTGCACAAGCCGGCGGCGTCGAGCTAGCGCCGGGCGCCGCCGCGGTGCGCGCGACCGCGCGGGGGCCGCAGGGGCCTTTGTTAGAATGCGCGCGTGTCCCCGGGCCCGCGCGCAATGAACATCCTGGTCAGCAATGACGACGGCTACCTGGCCCCCGGTCTTGCGGCGCTGGTCGAGGCCATCGGCGACCTCGGCCGCGTCACCGTGGTCGCGCCGGAGCAGAACCACAGCGGCGCGTCCAACTCGCTCACCCTGTCGCGGCCGCTGTCGATCCGCGCCGGGCACAACGGCTTCTGGTACGTCAACGGCACGCCGACCGATTGCGTGCACCTCGCGGTGACCGGGTTCCTCGAGGTGCAGCCGGACCTGGTGGTGTCGGGCATCAACGACGGCGCCAACATGGGGGAGGACACCATCTACAGCGGCACCGTGGCGGCGGCGATGGAAGGCCATCTGCTCGGCATCCCGGCGATCGCGTTCTCGCTCGCGCAGAAGGGCTACCGGCACCTCGACGCCGCCGCCGCGCAGGCGCGCGCCGTGGTGGCGCGCTTCCAGGGCGGCGGGCTGGCCGGCGCACCGCTGCTCAATGTCAACCTGCCGGCCCTGCCGGGCGCGGCGATCCGCGGCATCCGCGCCACCCGCCTGGGCCGGCGCCACAAGGCCGAGCCCGCGGTGAAGGCAGCCAATCCGCACGGCGAGACCGTGTACTGGGTCGGGGCGGTCGGCGCCGCGGCCGACGACGGCCCGGGCACCGATTTTCATGCGGTGGCGGCGGGCTACGTGTCGGTGACGCCGCTGACCGCGGACCTGACCCATGTCGACGGCGTGGGGCGTGTCGATGCCTGGCTTGGCGCCTAAGCCGGCCGGCCGCGCGACCGCGGCGCGCGGCGCCGCGGTCCTGCACGAGGGCGACTGGGCGGTGCCGACCGCGCCGCGCCTGAACCTCGTGCGCCGCCTGCGCGAGCAGGGCATCGGCGCCGAGCCGGTGCTGGCCGCGCTCGCGCGCATCCCGCGCGAGCGCTTCGTCGACGAGGCCCTGTGGAGCCGCGCCTACGAGGACACCGCGCTGCCGATCGGCCACAGCCAGACCATCTCGCAGCCCTTCGTGGTCGCGCGCATGATCGCCGCCGTGCTGCCGGCCCGCGGCAGGCTCAAGCGCGTGCTCGAGGTCGGCACCGGCTGCGGCTACCAGGCGGCGGTGCTCGCGCAGGTGGCCGAGGAGGTCTATTCGATCGAGCGCATCCGCGCGCTCTACGACAAGGCGCGCGCCAACCTGCGCGCACTGCGCCTGCCCAACGTCCGCCTCGCGTTCGGCGACGGCTACGCCGGCCTGCCCGAGGCTGCCCCGTTCGACGCGATCGTCGTCGCCGCCGCGGCGCCCGCGCTGCCCGAGGCGCTGCTCAAGCAGCTCACGCGCGGCGGCAAGCTGATCGCGCCGGTCGGCGCGGACGAGCAGCAACTGCTGCTCGTCGAGCGCCGGGTCGCCGGATTCATCGAGACGCGGCTCGACCTGGTGCGCTTCGTGCCGATGCTGCCGGGGCTGGCCAAATGATGAAGGAGGCGCCCGCGATGCCGTCCCCATGTCCGAACCCGCCCTCCGGCTGGCGTGCGTTCGCGCGCGGCGCCGTCGTCGCGGGCGCGCTCGCGCTCGCCGCCTGCGGCACGCGCCAGGGCGCGCCGGTGATCGACCGCACCGCGCCGCCCGCGCCGGCGGCAAAGCCGGGTGCCGCGCCGGCCGCGCCGCCGGTGTCGCCGGCAGCCGGCCCGGACTTCTACACCGTGCGGCG
>JAEUOS010000028.1 GCA_016790695.1 Burkholderiales bacterium | reverse complement strand
GATGTCGCGGCGGGCGCGCTCGCCGGTGCCGCCGCCGGCGCACCGGCCGGCGGTGTTCCGGCGGCCGCAGGCGCGCCGGCGGCCGGCGCGCCCAATGCAGGCGCCGGGGTCGGGGTCGGGGTCGGCGCCGCGCCTTGCGGCGCGGACGCGGGGCGATTGCCGAACAAGCGGTCGAACATCCCGCGCACCGCGTCGATCGGCGAGGCGGCCTCCGCCGCCGGTTGCGCCGCGCCCGGCTGGCTTGCCGGATCCTGCTGGGCGGCACACAATACGGGCCCGAGACTTGCCCCGCAGATGACGGCGCAGGCGGCCAGCCGCACGGCACGCTCGCTCACGCGCCCGAACCTCCGACCCCGCCCCTGGCTAGCCACGACAGCGCTCCCGCGTCGAACCCGTCTTCCGACCTGCCCGCCGGATTATATGTGGTGGGTACACCGATCGGGCACCTGCGCGACATCACGCTGCGCGCCCTCGACGTGCTCGCCGCGGTCGACCTGATCGCGGCCGAGGACACGCGCGCCTCCGCGGCGCTGCTGGCCGCGCACGGCATCCGCACCCCGACGATCGCCGCGCACGAGCACAACGAGGCGTCTGCCGCCGCGCGCATCGTCGCGGCCGTCGCCGGCGGCGCACGCGTGGCGCTGATCACCGACGCCGGCACGCCCGCGATCTCCGATCCGGGCGCGCGCATCGTGCGCGCCGTCCTCGGCGCCGGGCTGGCCGCCGTGCCGGTGCCGGGCGCGAGCGCGCTCACCAGCGCACTGTCGGTCGCGGGCTGGGACGGGCCGTTCCGCTTCATCGGCTTCCTGCCGCCGAAGAGCGCCGCGCGGCGCACGGCGCTGCGCCGGCTCGCGCGCGACCCGGCGGCGCTCGTCTTCTACGAGGCGCCGCACCGCATCGCCGAAACCGCCGCCGACCTCGCCCTGGAATTCGAGCCGCAGCGCCGGCTCGTGCTGGCGCGCGAACTGACCAAGCGCTTCGAGACCGTCGCCGTGCTCAGCGTCGCGACGCTCGGGCCCTGGCTCGCCGCCGACGCCAATCGCCGTCGCGGCGAGTTCGTCCTGGTCGTTGACGGCGCTGCCGCGGCCGACCACGACGCCGGCGACGCCGAGCGCGTGCTCGCGCTGCTGCTCGAGGAGTTGCCGGTGCGCAGCGCCGCGCGCCTGGCCGCCGCGATCACTGGCGCGCCGCGCCGCGCGCTGTACGCGCGCGCGCTGGCGCTGCGCGGCGACGCCGACGGTCCGGCGCCGGATTCGGATCCGGACGCGTCTCCCTGACCGCGGCGCCGGTGCCGCGGCCGCGCGCGCCCGCGGGCCCCGTCCCGCGCTAGCGCAGCACGAACATCGGCTTCAGCTGCAGCACCTCGCGGATCCGGTCGGCGACCGCCTGTGCCGCGGGGCGGCTGGCGAACGGCCCGAGCTGCACGCGGTGCAGGCCGTCGCGCGCGACGATGATCATGGTTTCGGTCAGCCACGGCAGCTGCTGGTAGGTCTTGATGCGGAATTCCTCCGCGCCGTCGCGCGCACCGAAGGCGCCGAGCTGCAGATAGACCCCGTCGGGCTGCGCGGAGGTCGGCAGCACGGCCACCGCAGGCGCGGCGCCCACGCGCGCCGGCGCCGCCTCGCTGCCGCCGGCCGTGGCGGCTGTGCCCGTGGCCGCGGCCGCCACCGGCGTGCCCGCGCGGCCGCGGCCGGCGATCTCGGCCGCGGTCACGCGCTCGATCTCGACCAGCGCGCTGCCCTGGTTCGCGTAGCCGAGCTTGAGCGCGGCGGTGTAGGACAGGTCGATCACGCGGTCCGAATGGAACGGCCCGCGATCGTTGACGCGCACGATCACCGAACGCCCGTTCGCGGGATTGGTCACGCGCACGTAGCTCGGCAGCGGCAGGGTCGGGTGCGCGGCGGTCATTGCGTACATGTCGTAGGGCTCGCCGCTGGAGGTGCGCTGCCCGTGGAACTTGCGGCCGTACCACGAGCCGATGCCGCGCTGGCGGAAGCCGCCCGCGCTGGCCAGCGGCGTGTAGGTGCGGCCGAACACCACATAGGGCCGATTCGCCGCGCTGCGCAGCGGCGGCTCGTCGACCGGCACCGCGTCCGGCGTCGCCTCGAGGTTCGGCGGCGGGTTGTCGCCCGGCCCGTCGTCCTGGTAATACGCGCCGCGCCCGGGCCGCGCGACCGGCGCGTCCGGCCGCGGCGCGGCGGGCGTCTGCGCCGCAACCGGCGGCCGGGCCTCGGGCGGCGGGGCCGGCTCGCGGCGGACACCGGCGCAGCCGGCGGCGGTCACGGCCGCAGCGAGCATCAGCCACCCCCGTGCCGGCGCGCCCATCGGGTCAGAAGCAGAAGCCGCGATGCAGCGCCACCACGCCGGCCGCGAGATTGAAGTAGTCGACGCGGTCGAAGCCGGCCGCGGTCATCATCGCCTTCAGGGTCTCCTGATCCGGATGGCGGCGGATCGACTCGGCGAGATACCGGTAGCTCTCGGCGTCGCCGGCCACCTGCCGGCCGAGCCATGGCAGGACCCCGAACGAATACAGGTCATAGGCGCCGGCGAGCGGCTTCCAGACGCGCGAGAACTCCAGCACCAGCAGCCGTCCGCCCGGGCGGATCACGCGCCGCATCTCGGCCAGCGCGGCCTCCTTGTGCGTCATGTTGCGCAGCCCGAAGGCGACGGTGACCAGGTCGAACGTCGCGTCGGGAAACGGCAGGTGCTCGGCGTCGCACTGCGCGACCGGCAGCGCGAGACCGCGATCGAGCAGGCGGTCGCGCCCGCGCGCGAGCATCGCGCTGTTGATGTCGGTGAGCCAGACCAGGCCCTGCGCACCGACCCGTGCGGCGAGCGCACGCGCCAGGTCGCCGGTGCCGCCGGCGACGTCGAGCACGCGCTGGCCCGGCCGCACGCCCGACTGCGCGATCGCGAACGCCTTCCACGCGCGGTGCAGGCCGCCCGACATGAGGTCGTTCATCAGGTCGTACCGGTCGGCAACCGAATCGAACACGCCGCGCACGCGCCCCGCCTTCTCGGCCTCGGGCACGCTCTGGAAGCCGAAATGCGTCTCCGGCACGGCCGCGCCTACGCTTCGCGCGAGCCGCCCGCCGCGGCCAGGCGCGCCAGGTACTGCTCCCACAGCGCGTCATGGCGCCGGCCCAGGTCGTACAGGTAGTCCCACGAGTAGATGCCGGTCGAGTGCCCGTCGGAGAACTCCGGCTGCAACGCGTAGTTGCCGACCGGTTCGAGCGCGCGGATCTCGACGTCGCGCTTGCCGGTCTGCAGCACCTCCTGGCCCGGGCCGTGGCCGCGCACTTCCGCCGACGGCGAATGCACGCGCAGGAACTCGAAGGAGAGCATGAACCGGGCACCGTCGGAGAAGGCGACCTCGAGGCGCCGCGACTGCTGGTGCAGCAGGATGTCGGTGGGATACGGCGTGTCTTTGGTGAGCCCGGCCATCGCGCGGCGGACTATAGCACGCCCCCACGCGCGCACCGCGCGCCTCGACGGGCGCGCACGGACGCGCGGGTGCGGATGCGCGGGTACGGACGCGTGGGACCGGACAGGCCGCTGCGAACGCGCACCTGCGGACGCGTGGTGCCGGGCCGGCTCAGCCGGCGCCGGTCACGCGCAGCGTCACCGCGATCTCCTCGAAGTCCGCGCCGCGTCGGCGCAGGGCCTCCTGGCTCACGCGGTAGCTGCGCTCGCCGTCGCGCACGTCGAGCAGGCGCGCATGGCGGTAGGACCCGCCCGGCAGCACCAGCGCGAGCGGTTCGGCCGCGCCCGGCGTCCCCAGGCGAAACCCGGGGTGCCAGATCGCGCCGGCCGGCCGGCCGGGCGCGAACTCGCGGACCGCGACGGCGGCCGGGTCGGCCGCGATCAGCTCGGCGTCGACCTCGAGCGCGCCGAACGCCGGGCCCGCGGCCTCCGATCCAGGCTCGGCGACGCGGCGCGTCACCGCGAGCACGACCACCCCGTCGGTGCGCACGGCCACGAGCTGCCCCGCACGAAAGCGCGCCCCCGGACGGCGCCGCGCCAGCCGCAGCAGCCGCCCGTCGCGCCCGAGCAGGAGCCAGTCCTCGAAGCGTGCCGCCGCATCGCGCGCCTGCTGCTCGACGCGCGCCTGCGAGGCACGCTGGAACACGAACAGCTCGTCATGGCGCCGCCAGCTGCTCATGGCCTGCGCCTGGTTCATGCCGAACGGCGCGCCGGCGACCATGTAGAACAGCGCGGCGAAATCCTCGGCGGCATAGGCAAGCGCGCTGCCCTGTGCTTCGGCGAGCGCGCCCGCGGACGCGCGCGCCGTCGCGCCGGCATCGGTGTCGGCGCACCAGAGGTCGTGCAGGTGCTCGAGATGCGCACCGACGTCGGCGAGCGCGCGCCACGATTCCGGCAGCCGCAGTTCGGCAAAGCCGGCGTCGGCGGCGGCGAGCCGCAGGCGCCGCCGCAGGCCGCGCGAGAGTCGGGCGACATCGGCCACATGGGCCAGCCGGCCCGCGCCGAGGGCGCGCAGGCGCTGCCGCGGCGCCGCCTGCACGGTCGCGGGCCAGGCACCCGAGGCGGCATCCTGCCAGGTGGCGGGCGCCCCGACCAGCGCCAGCCGGCTCTCCCACAGCACGGCGAGTTCGAACGCCGCATCGCGCGCCGGCGCCGGGAACAGCGCACCGGCCAGTCCGACCAGCAGCGCGCGCTGGTAGACCAGCACCACGCTCGACGCCCCCTTCGGATGCAGGCTGTCGCGCACCCGCGTCTCCGCCAGCCCGTGCTCGGCGGCCAGTTCGACGAGCCGCTGCAGGTCCTCCAGCGCGTCCTCGCCGCCGGCCTGGCCCGCCCGCAGGTGCCCCTTGTGCGCCTCGGCGAAGTAGGTCGCGGCGCGCTGCAGGCACAGCGCCTGGTGCGCGCCGGTCAGCCCGCGATCGGCCAGCCCGTCCTCGAAGCAGCGCAGGTAGGCCGCGGCGAACAGCCGCCACTGCGCCTGCGCCTGCACGAAGGCGCCGCGCTCGCCGGGCGCGAGCGGCAGCGGCCGGTCGGCGTGACGCCGCGCGAACTGCGCATCGATCTCGGCGGCCTGCGCACGCACCGTCTCGAGCCAGCCGAGGCGCTCGCGCGCGGGCTGCGTCGCCTCGGCCAGGGTGGTCAGCATCGCCGACATCGCGTGGTGTGCGGCGCCCGCGTCCGACAACGGCAATGTCCTCAGCCACGACTTGGCGGACTTGCCGCCGGCCGCGCCGGCACGGCGCGGCTGCATGATCTCGCTGTTGCGCATGGATGCCTCCACCGTGCCGCCCCGTGCGGCGCACGGGCACGGCAACTATGACAATGGCATAATACGCGCCTGTCGGAAAAATGACAATAGCATAATCGCATGCGCGCCGCCCCCGCCGTGGCGGCGTCGGCGGCGCGGGCACGGTGCCGGTCGGGCCCGGTCAGGCGCGCGACCGGTCGCGCCGCGCGATCAGGTGCGCGTGAAGGTGCAGCGCTCGAAGTCCGCGCCGCGCTCGACCAGGGTATCGAGACGCGCGTTCCACGCCGCGTCCGCATGCACCTCGACGATGCGGCCGGCCTTGAACCAGCCGCCGGGAAGGATCAGGCTTTCCGGCGAATGCAGCGCGGCCACGGCCGGCAGCAGCAGGGCCGGCTGGTACTTGGCCGCCGCCGCGGCCAGTCCGGTCTGGCGCGCCGCCACCGGCGCCGGTACCCCCGGGATCAGGCGCACGCCGGCGGCCAGCTCGCCGCCCGCCTGCACCTGCACCCAGCGCACCGTCCCGACCATGAACGCGCGCGCATCCGCCGGCTTCATCGCCACCAGCATCGTCGGCGCGAACCGCGCGCCGGCCGCGGCGCGCACCATGCGCATCCCGGCGACGCTCTCGTCCTGCAGCGCCCACTGTTCGAGCGCAAACCCCTGCAGCTGGCTGAACTCGTCGTCGTCGCGCGTCGCGACGCGCCCGAAGGTCGCGATCTCGCGCAGCTGGCGCGTCGACAGTTCCGGCGGCGGTCCGGGCGGGCGGAACGGCTTGCCCGAGATGTAGTAGTGCATCGCCGCCATGCCCGCGGCGACCTGGGCGCGGCCGCCCGCGGCCCGCCGCGCCGCCTCGCGACCGACGCGGGCGTCGCCCCAGTGGCGGTAGAGCGCGATCAGCGCGGCCTCGACGCCCGGCATCGTCGCGTCCTCGCCCAGGCCCAGGCTCGCGGGCGTCTCGCCCTTGCGCAGCAGATGGATGCGCTTCTTCAGCGCATTGGCCAGCGCGCCGATGTCGACGTAGCGCAGGTCGCCGCGCGGGCTGGCCGCGCCGTCGACGCGAAAGCCGCCGCGGCCGGCCGCCAGGTCGACCAGGATCGCCGGCTTCGCCGGGTTCGCCGGCGGCAGGCTCGTGATCACCACCCGGTTCGCGAGGCGCTCGGTCCACATCGCGACCGCCAGCGCCTGCCGCGGCGCCATCTCCGGCGGCAACCCGAGCCCGAGCAGCAGGGCGCGCGCATAGGTCGCCATCGCGTGGGTGGCGGCGACGCCGTGCAGCTGCGGATCCTTGACCTTCTCGGCGGCCGTACCGAGCTGCTCGGCGGCGCGGTAGAGCTTGTGCAGCAGGGTCCAGTCGGCCGCGGCGATCTCGAAGCCCGCGCACTGCGTGTCGAACAGCAGGCGCACCTGGGCGTCGAGCGCACGCTGGCAGGCGAGCGCGGCGTGGCTGCGCAGCGCGCGGTCGCCGTCGAGGGCGGCCTGCACGCACACCTGGTAGACCAGCGCATACGCGTGCCAGAGGTTGAGCGTCGCGCTCGCCGCGGCGGATTCGAGCTCGCCCAGCGGCAGGGGCCGGAACGCGAACCTGCGCGCCACCTCCGCCTGCACCTGCAGCACGCTGGCACGCAGCGCCTCGGCGAGGTCGAGGACCAGGCGCGCCTCGAAGCCGGCAATCGGCAGCAGCGCCACCTGCGCGCGCAGCTGCGCCTGCGCCGTCGCCGGGTTGGTCAGGGGCAGCGCGGCCAGCCAGTCGGCGCAGGCCGCGACGCTGTCGAAGGCGGGCACCGCCTCGGCGCTCGAGGCCGGAAGTTCGAATTGGACGCTCATCGGATACCGCCGCGTTGCCGGCGCCGTCCGGCGCGATCGCCCGTGATCGCGCGGCGGCCCCCTGTTGGACCGGAAAGGAACTGAACTGCCGGAGGCCGGCGGCGGCGCTTCCCGCTGCCGCCGGCCCTGCCCAATCCTACCCGAAACGCCGCCGGCGCCGGCGCGCGCTCACAGCAGCACGCGCTCGATGCCGCCCGCGCCGGCGGCCGCGACGTACTTCGGCATCCAGTCCTCGCCGAGGACATGCCGGGCGATCTCGACGACGATGTAGTCGGCCTCGACGCCGGCATCGCCGCGGAAGCGCGCCAGCCCCTGCAGGCACGACGGGCAGGAGGTCAGCACCTTGACCGCGCCCGCATGGCCGTCGGCGCGCAGGCGCGCCGCGCCCCTTTCCATCTCCTCCTGCTTGCGGTAGCGCACCTGGGTCGAGATGTCGGGCCGGGTCACCGCCAGGGTTCCGGACTCGCCGCAGCAGCGCTCGTTCAGGGCGACCTTGCGGCCCATCAGCTGCGTCACCACCTCGGTCGCCTTGTAGGTCTTCATCGGCGTGTGGCAGGGCTCGTGGTACATGTAGCGCGTGCCGCTCACGCCGTCGAGCCGCACGCCCTTCTCGAGCAGGTACTCGTGGATGTCGAGCAGGCGGCAGCCGGGGAAGATCTTGTCGAACTCGTAGTGCTGCAGCTGGTCCATGCAGGTGCCGCAGGAGACGATGACGGTCTTGATGTCGAGGTAGTTGAGCGTGTTGGCGACGCGGTGGAACAGCACGCGGTTGGTGGTGGTGATCGCGGTGCCGCGGTCGGCGTCGCCGGCCGCGGTCTGCGGGTAGCCGCAGCACAGGTAGCCGGGCGGCAGCACGGTCTGCGCGCCGACGTGGTAGAGCATCGCCTGGGTCGCGAGCCCGACCTGCGAGAACAGGCGCTCCGAGCCGCAGCCGGGAAAGTAGAACACCGCCTCCTGGTCGTCGGCGCTGTGCGCGGGATTGCGGATGATCGGAACGATCTTGTCGTCCTCGACGCCGAGCAGCGCGCGCGCGGTGCGCTTCGGCAGCCCCCCGGGCATCGGCTTGTTGATGAAGTGGATCACCTGCTCCTTGAGCGGCGCGCGCCCGACCGTCGCCGGCGGATTGCGCGTCTGCGCGCGCGCCAGCAGCGAGCCGCGCGCCAGCTGGTGCGCGGCGCGCTGCAGCGTGTAGCCGAACCGCACCATGCCCGCGCGCATCGCCTTGATCACCGTCGGATCGGTGGCGTTGAGGAAGGCCATCGCCGCCGCGGTGCCGGGGTTGAAGCGGCGGCGCCCGAGCCGGCGCAGCAGGTTGCGCATGTTCATCGACACGTCGCCGAAGTCGATGTCGACCGGGCACGGCGTCTCGCACTTGTGGCAGACCGTGCAGTGGTCGGCCACGTCGGCGAACTCCTCGAAGTGCTTGACCGAGATGCCGCGGCGGGTCTGCTCCTCGTAGAGGAAGGCCTCGATCAGCAGCGAGGTCGCGAGGATCTTGTTGCGCGGGCTGTAGAGCAGGTTGGCGCGCGGCACGTGGGTCGCGCACACCGGCTTGCACTTGCCGCAGCGCAGGCAATCCTTGACCGAGTCGGCGATCGAGCCGATCTCGCTCTGCTCGAGGATCAGCGACTCGGTGCCGAGCAGGTTGAACGACGGCGTGTACGCGCCGGAGAGGTCGGCCCCGGGCAGGAGCTTGCCGCGGTTGAAGCGCCCCTCCGGGTCGACGCGCGCCTTGTAGTCGCGGAAGGCGGCGATCTCGGCGTCCTCGAGGAACTCGAGCTTGGTGATGCCGATGCCGTGCTCGCCCGAGATCACGCCGCCGAGGGAGCGCGCCAGGCGCATGATGCGCGCGACCGCGGCGTTGGCCTCCTGCAGCATCGCGTAGTCGTCGGAATTGACCGGGATGTTGGTGTGCACGTTGCCGTCGCCGGCGTGCATGTGGAGGGCCACCCAGGTGCGCGCGGACAGCACCTCGCGGTGGATGCGCTCGCATTCGCGGAAGATCGGCAGGGTCGCGGCGCCGCCGAAGATCTCCTGCAGCGGGGCGCGCAGCTCGCTCTTCCACGACACGCGGATGGTGTGGTCCTGCACCATGCGGAAGATCGTCGCGTCCTGCGGCATGGTCAGCGCGTCGGCCTTGACGCCGAGCGCGCACAGCGCGAGGGCACGCTCGGCCACCGTCTGGTCGAGGCTGTCGAGCACCGCGCGCCAGCGCGCGCGCACCCGCCCGACGAGGTCGAGCGCCTCGCGCACGCGGCCGCCGAGCAGCTCGTCGGCCGGCAGGCTGTCGTCGTCGGGATGGACCGGCAGCACCGGCTGGCGCAGGTAGGCCGCGAGGCGCTCGGCGAGGCGCAGCTTGTTGGCGATCGACAGCTCGATGTTGATGCGCTCGATGCCGTCGGAGTAGTCGCCGAGCCGGTCGAGCGGGATCACCACGTCCTCGTTGATCTTGAACGCGTTGGTGTGGCGCGCGATCGCCGCGGTGCGCGCGCGGTCGAGCCAGAACGTGCGGCGCGCCTCGGCCGAGACCGCGACGAAGCCCTCGGCGCCGCGCGCGTTGCACAGGCGCACCACCTCGCTCGCCGCGCGCGCGACCGCGTCCTCGTCGCCGCCGCAGATGTCGCCGATCAGCACCATCTTGGGCAGCCGGCCGCGGCGCGACTTCGTGGCGTAGCCGACCGCCTTCAGGTAGCGCTCGTCGAGATGCTCGAGCCCGGCCAGCACCACCGGCGACGCCGCGCCGGCCGCGCGCGCGCGCGCGGTCCCGGCATCGAGGTGCTGCTTGATCTCGACGATCGCGGGCACGGAATCGCCGACCGCGCCGAAGAACTCGAGGCACACCGTGCGCGTGTGCGCGGGCATCCGGTGCAGGACGAAGCGCGCGCTGGTGATGATGCCGTCGCAGCCTTCCTTCTGCACCCCGGGCAGGCCGGCCAGGAACTTGTCGGTGACGTCCTTGCCCAGGCCTTCCTTGCGGAAGCGCCGCCCCTCGATGGCGAGGACTTCCGGCGCGCCGAACGGCGTGCGGCCGTCCTTGCGGAAGCGCTGGATCGAGAACCGCGCGACGTCGACGTCATGGATCTTGCCGAGGCTGTGATCGAGGCGCGTCACTTCGAGGAAATAGCCGTTCGCGTCGACCATGCGCCACGACAGCAGGTTGTCGATCGCCGTGCCCCACAGCACCGCCTTCTTGCCGCCGGCGTTCATCGCCACGTTGCCGCCGATGCACGAGGCGTCGGCCGAGGTGGGGTCCACCGCGAACACCAGTCCGGCCGCCTCGGCCGCCTCCATCACGCGGCGCGTGACCACGCCGGCGCCGCAGCGGATGGCGGCGGCACGGCGCCCCGGCGCGCCGGGCAGCTCGATGGTCTCGACCGTACCCAGCGCGTCGAGCTTTTCGGTGTTGATGACCGCCGACAGCGGCGTCAGCGGCACCGCGCCGCCGGTGTAGCCGGTGCCGCCGCCGCGCGCGATGATCGTGAGCCCGAGGTCGAAGAGCTCGCGCGCCATCAGCGCGCACTCCTCCTCGCTGTCGGGATAGAGGACGACGAACGGGTACTCGACGCGCCAGTCGGTGGCGTCGGTGACGTGGGCCACGCGCGCCATGCCGTCGAAGGCGATGTTGTCGCGCCGCGTCACCTTCGACAGGCGCTTCAGGCAGGCGCGGCGCAGGCGCGCCATCTCGTCGAAGCCGCGCGCGAACGCCTCCACCGCCGCGCGCGCCGCCGCGATCAGGCGCACCACCTGGCCGCCGGATTGCGCGACCCCGAGGCCCTCGCGCTCGTAGGTCAGGCGACGCTTCTCCATCTCGCCCAGCCGGTGGTGCAGGGCCTCGATCAGGGCCGCGCGGCGCTTCGGGTTGTCGAGCAGGTCGTCCTGCAGGTACGGGTTGCGCTGCACCACCCAGATGTCGCCGAGCACCTCGTAGAGCATGCGCGCCGAGCGGCCGGTGCGACGTTCGGCGCGCAACTGCGCCAGCACCTCCCACATCTCGGCGCCGAGCAGGCGGATGACGATTTCGCGGTCGGAGAACGAGGTGTAGTTGTAGGGAATTTCGCGCAGCCGCGGCGGTGCCTCGGGCAAGGCCTCGTCCGGCAGGGCGGCAGGCGGCAGGTGGGCGAGATTGGTCATCGGCGCGGACGATTCGCCCGGTCGGGGAGAATCCTGAAGTGAATCAACATTTTACTGCACTGCAATATCGAAAAATGGCAGCAACCCCGGCATGTGCGCGGGTAATCACGCCCGCGCTGCCGGCAATCAGGTTGCCGACCGGTGCGCACGCGCACGCCGGCGCCACCGTTTCTCGCCCTCCACCGCCAGCAGGACGACCGACGCCAGGCCCAGGCAGACCGCCAGTTCCTCCGGCGCCAGCGGGGCGGTGTGGAACACCGTGTTCAATGCAGGCACGTAGACGAGCGCCATCTGCAGCGCCACGCTGCCGGCGACGGTGAACGCCAGCGGCCGGTTGGACAGCAACCCGATCGCGAGCAGCGATTCGGTTTCCGAGCGCAGCGCCAGAACCAGCGCCAGCTGGCCGAGCGCGAGCACGGTGAACACCATGGTCTGGGCATGCGCGCCGTGGGCGAGAGCCCAGGCCTGGCCCGCGAGCGCCACGCCGCCCAGCAACAGGCCGCCCCAGAGGATCTGCTGCCACATGCCGCCGGCGAAGATGTTCTGCCTGACCGGCCGCGGCGGCCGGTGCATCACGCCGCGCTCGGCGGGCTCGATCGCCAACGCCAGTCCCGGCAGGCCGTCGGTGACCAGGTTGATCCACAGGATGTGGATCGGCAGCAACGGGATCGGCATGCCGAGGAACGGCGCGGCGAATATCGTCCAGATCTCGCCCGCGTTGCCGGTCATCGCATAGCGGATGAACTTGCGGATGTTGTCGAAGATGCGCCGCCCCTCGCGCACCGCGTGGACGATGGTGGCGAAGTTGTCGTCGAGCAGCACCATCGCCGCGGCCTCGCGCGCGACATCGGTGCCGCCGCGCCCCATCGCGACGCCGATGTCGGCGCGGCGCAGCGCCGGCGCGTCGTTGACGCCGTCGCCGGTCATCGCCACGCACTCGCCGCGCGCCTGCAGCGCGCCGACGATGCGGATCTTCTGTTCCGGATCGACGCGCGCGAAGACGCGCGCGTCGCCGATGCGCCGCGCCAGCGCGGCCTCGTCCATCGCGGCCAGCTCGGCGCCGGTGACGAGCCGGTCGCCGTCCCGCAGGATGCCCAGCCGCGCCGCGACCGTGCGCGCGGTGGCCGGATGGTCGCCGGTGATCATCACCGGCGCGATTCCGGCGCTGCGGCACTGCGCGACCGCGTCGGCCGCCTCGGGGCGCGGCGGGTCGATCAGCCCGACCAGCCCGAGGAAGGTCAGGCCCTCCTCGGCCGCGGCCGAGGACGCGGGCACCGCCTCGAACGACCGCATCGCCAGGGCCAGGACGCGCAGCCCGTCGGCGGCCATCGCCGCCGCCGCCGCGGCCGCGGTGGCGGCGTCGAACGCCTCCGGCCCGGCCGCGCCGGCCTGCGCGGCGCAGCGCGGCAGCACCGTTTCGGGCGCCCCCTTCACAAACGACACCACCGCGTTCCCCATGCGGTGCAGCGTGGCCATGCGCTTGCGCTCGCTGTCGAACGGCAGCTCGCCGACGCGCGGCGCGGCGGCCGTCATGGCGCGCCAGTCGAGGCCGGCGCCGCGTGCGGCCTCGAGCAGGGCCGCCTCGGTGGGCTCGCCCGCGATGCCGCCGTCGGCGGCGAGGACGGCGTCGTTGACCAGCACCATCGCGCGCAGCACGTCGGGCCAGGCGCCGCTGCGCCGGCCGGCGGCGCCGGGGTCGCCGCCGGCGTCCGCGCGCGCGCCGTGCACCCAGTAGGCGTCCACGCGCATCCGGTTCTGGGTCAGCGTGCCGGTCTTGTCGGCGCAAATCACGGTGACCGAGCCCAGGGTCTCCACCGCCGGCAGCTGCCGCACCAGCGCCTGCTGCCGCGCGAGGCGGCGCGCGCCGAGCGCCAGCGCGATCACCACCACCGCCGGCAGGGCCTCCGGAATGGCCGCGACCGCGAGGCTGACCGCGGTCATGAACATCAGCAGCGCCGGCTCGCCGCGCAGCAGTCCGGCGACGAAGATCAGCGCGCACACCGCGAGCACCGCATGCGCGAGGCGCCGGCCGAACAGCGCGAGGCGGATCTGCAGCGGTGTGCGTACGACCCCGGCGGCACCGAGCAGGCCGGCGATGCGCCCGAGCTCGGTTGCGGAGCCGGTCGCGACCACCAGGCCCGCGCCGCGCCCGTAGGTGACCAGGGTGCCGCTGAAGGCGAGGTTGCAGCGGTCGGCCACCGGCGTGGCCGGGTCCGGAACGACGCCGGTGGTCTTGGCCACCGGCGCGGACTCGCCGGTGAGCGCCGCCTCGGAGATCGCCAGGCTCGCGCTCGCGGTCAGGCGCAGATCCGCAGGCACCCGGGCGCCCGCCTCCAGCAGCACCAGGTCGCCCGGGACCAGATCGGCGGCCGGAATCGTCAGCACGCTGCCGTCGCGCAACACGTTCGCGTGCGGCGCCGCCATCGCGCGCAATGCCGCCATCGCGCGTTCGGCGCGCGCCTCCTGGACGAAGCCGATCAGCCCGTTGAGCAGCACGATCACCAGGATCACCGCGGCGTCGGCGATCTCGCCGACAAGCGCCGACACCAGCGCGGCCACCAGCAGCACCACGATCATGAAATCGGTGAACTGCGCGAGCAGCATTGCCGCCGCGCCGCGGGAGCGCGCTTCGGGCAACCGGTTCGGACCTGCGTCCGCGAGGCGTCGCGCCGCCTCCGCAGGCGCCAGGCCCGCGGCAGGCGACGCGTGCAGCGTGGCGGCGACCGCGTCGACGGTCAGCGCATGCCACGCCGGCGCGGCGCCCGGACCCGATGCGGGCGCCGCGGCAACCGCGTCCGTGCCAGGCGCCGCGGCACCCGCGGCTGGGGACGGCCGCACGGAGCGGGAAGTCAAGACAGGCAGGCCTGGACCGGAACGGCCGCGGGCCTACGCCCGGACGCCGTCCCGGCGCGGGCTCCGGGGCGGGCGCGCGCGCCGGCGGCGCGCGGCGACGCGCGTGCTATTCGACCTTTTCCTCGACCCAGCCGCGACTCGCGAGGAAGGCCTCGAACGAGACCTTCTTGTACTCGCCGCCGCCGACATAGGCGTCGAACTGCTTGAACGCGTTGACCTTGGTGCGCGAGCCGCGCCGCGCGAGCACCTCGCGCCCCTGGGCGTCGAGGAAGGCCCAGGCCGGCACCGGGCTCGCCTTCAGGTGCTTGATCGCGTCGCCGCGCGGCATCTGCGAGCCGTCGGCGAGCTGGATCGGATCCTCGCGGTTGCCGCGGATGTCGAAGTAGGCCAGCACGTAGCGCTCGTGGTAGGTCTTGCGCAGCTCCTCCGACGAGAAGGTGTGCTTGTTGACGTACACGCAGTACGGGCACTTGTTGAAGCCGTAGTAGACGAACACCGGCTTGCCCTGCTGCTTGGCGAGCTTCAGCGCCTGGTTGTACTCGACGAAATTCCAGCCGTCGGGCAGTTCGGCCGACGCCGCCGTCGCCAGCGCGGCCAGGATGCCTGCGGCCAGCGCGCGCAGCCAGCGCCGCGCGCCTGCCAGTGGAAATGTTCCGGTCATGCGGGTCTCCCGAGTTCGATCGCGCCTAGGCCGGCGCCTTGAATCCCGCCGCGACGTGCGAGCCGTCGCAGAAGGGCTTGTTCTTCGATGCGCCGCAGCGGCACAGGATGGTCTGCGTCAGGCGCGCGATGGTCGCGCCGGTGCCGGTGACGACCTCCATGTTGCCGGACACCGAATAGGGGCCGTCGGGCAGGGGCTCGATCCTGAGCACGCCGTCGCGCCTCGGCAGGGGCTTCATGTCGGGCCCCGGCTGCGCCTCGCCGCTCGCGGCGAACTTGACGTCCTTGTGCGCGCCGTCGCAGTACGGCTTGGTCTTCGAGGCCCCGCAGCGGCACAGGGTGGCGCGCTGCAGCCTGCCCTTGCCCTTCAGGTCCATGTCGGCGTGGATCGCGAGCGGGCCGTTCTCGCGCATGCGCACCAGGTTGACCGGCGGCGGCTTCTCCTCCGGTCCGCCGTCGTGGCGCCGGTAGGTCAGCGCCCCGGACGGGCACTGGCGAATGGTGTGCAGCACGTTCTCGACGCTGTCGCCGTCGGGCTTGATCCACGGTCCCTTGACGTTGGCGAGGAACACCGCCGGCGCACCGAGGACGCAGTAGCGCGCATGGATGCAGCGCTTGCCGTCGAACAGAATGGTGACAGCCTTGCCCTTGGTCGAGGTGACCTCGGCGCCGCTGGCGGCGGCGACGTCGCTCGCCTGCTGCGCCTCGACCGCGACGGGTGCCATGCCCGACAGGCCGGCCGCGGTGCTGCCGAGCAGCAGCCGGCGCCGCGCCGCCGACGGCAGCGCCGGCGCGTCGTCCGGGTTCACCGATGCATCGGATGGATCCATGCTTGCCTCCGTCGTTGCCCCGCACACCGGTTAACGCCGCGCGCGCGGGACGCGATGACATCAATCATACTGCCGTTTGCCCCCGGCTGCCGCCCCCGGCGGGCGGGGCGCGCTCAGAGCGCGAGCGCGGCCACCGCGCCGTAGCGCAGCGCCCGACCCGCCGCCATGAACAGCAGGCAGGCCGGCCACGGCAGGCGCAGCCAGCCGGCCGCCACGCACAGCGCGTCGCCCGCGACCGGCAGCCAGGCCAGCAGCAGCGCCGGGGCGCCGTGCCGGACCAGCCAGGCCTCGTGCCGGACGGCGCGGCGATGCGGCACCAGGCGCCCGAGCGCGTACGACACCATGCCGCCCGCGCTGTTGCCGAGGGTGGCGACGCCGAGCGCCGGCCACAGCTGCTCCGGATGCGCGCGCAGCACCGCGAGCAGCATCACCTCGGACGAGATCGGCACCAGCGTCGCGGCGACGAAGCTGCCGCCCAGCAGTGCCCACAGGGAGGCCTCGGCGGTGAACCAGGATTGCAGCGCGTCGAGCACCGGGAACCCCCCTCCGACGGGGTATACTGCCCCCCTCGAACAGGGGTTGAACGTTGGACCGCATGCCCGCAAAGCAGATCGATTATCTCCGCAAAATCCTCACCGCGCGCGTCTACGACGTCGCGGTCGAGACGCCGCTCGAGAAGGCGCCGCACCTGTCGGCGCGCCTCAACAACACGCTGCTCCTCAAGCGCGAGGACCAGCAGGCGGTGTTCTCGTTCAAGCTGCGCGGCGCCTACAACAAGATGGCGCACCTGCCGGCGGAGGTGCTGCGGCGCGGCGTGATCTGCGCCTCGGCGGGCAACCATGCGCAGGGCGTGGCGCTCGCCGCCAAGCGCCTCGGCGCGCGCGCGGTCATCGTCATGCCGGTGACCACGCCCGGCGTCAAGGTGCAGGGGGTGCGCGCGCGCGGCGGCGAGGTGGTGCTGTTCGGCGACTCGTTCGACGAGGCCTACGCCCACGCGCGCGAGATCGAGGCGCGCGAGGGCCTGGCGTTCGTCCACCCGTTCGACGACCCCGACGTGATCGCCGGCCAGGGCACGATCGGCATGGAGATCCTGCGCCAGCACCAGGGCCCGCTGCACGCGCTGTTCGTCGCCATCGGCGGCGGCGGCCTGATCTCCGGCATCGCCGCCTACGTCAAGCGCCTGCGCCCGGAGATCCGCATCGTCGGCGTCCAGGCCAGCGACTCGGACGCGATGGCGCGCTCGCTCGCGGCCGGCCGGCGCGTCCGGCTCGACCACGTGGGCCTGTTCGCCGACGGCGTCGCCGTCAAGCTGGTCGGCGAGGAGACCTTCCGCATCTGCCGCGAACTGGTCGACGAGATCCTCCTGGTCGACACCGACGACATCTGCGCCGCGATCAAGGACGTCTTCGAGGACACGCGCACCGTGCTCGAGCCGGCCGGGGCGCTCGCGATCGCCGGCGCCAAGGCCTACGTCGAGCGCGAGAAGTGCCGCGGCCAGTCCCTGGTCGCGGTCGCCTGCGGCGCGAACATGAACTTCGACCGCCTGCGCTTCGTCGCCGAGCGCGCCGAGGTCGGCGAGCGGCGCGAGGCGATCCTCGCAGTCACCATTCCCGAGGAGCGCGGCTCGTTCCGCCGCTTCTGCGAGCTGATCGGCAGCCGCAGCGTCACCGAGTTCAACTACCGCATCGCCGACGAGCGCCAGGCCCACATCTTCGTCGGCCTCTCGGTGCAGGACCGCGCCGACATCGCGCGCCTGACGCGCAACCTCGCGCGCCACGGCTTCGCCGCGCTCGACCTGACCGACGACGAGCTCGCCAAGTCGCACCTGCGCCACATGGTCGGCGGGCATTCGGCGCTGGCCCGGGACGAGCTCCTGTACCGCTTCGAGTTCCCCGAGCGGCCCGGCGCGCTGATGAAGTTCCTCGCGAGCATGCGCCCGGACTGGAACATCAGCCTGTTCCACTACCGCAACCACGGTGCCGACGTCGGGCGCGTGCTGGTCGGCATGCAGGTGCCGCCGAAGGAGATGGGCGCGCTGCGCCGCTTCCTCGGCGAGCTCGGCTACCGCTACTGGGACGAGTCCGGCAACCCGGCCTTCGGCCTGTTCCTCGGCTGAGCGCGATGCGGCTCGACTTCCGCCTGGTCAACGTGTTCACCGACGGCGCCGACCGCCTGTCGGGCAACCCGCTCGCCGTGTTCGAGGACGGCAGCGGCCTCGACGCAGCGCGGATGCAGGACCTCGCGCGCCAGTTCAACCTGTCCGAGACGACCTTCATCCTGCCGTCGGCGCGCGCGAGCGCCGCGGTGCGCATCTTCACGCCGGCGATGGAGCTGCCGTTCGCCGGCCATCCGGTGCTCGGCACCGCGCAGGTGATCGCCGACCTGCGCGGCGGTGACGCGGCGCTGACGCTGGACCTCGCGGCCGGCGTCGTGCCGGTCCGGCGCGACGCCGACGGCTGGACGCTCACCGCGGCGGCGCCGTCGACGCGCGCGTTCGACGCCGGCCGCACGGCGGCGCTGGTCGCCGCGCTCGGCCTCACGGCCGCCGACCTGGCCGCTGCGCCGCTGTGGGTGTCGACCGGCATGGAACAGCTGCTCGTGCCGCTGGCCGACGCGCGCCGGGTCGCGGCCGCGACCCCGGGCGCCGGCCTCGCGCAGTTCGGCAACGATTTCGGCAAGGTCGGGGTGTACCTGTTCGCGGCCGCCGGCACGGAGGAGGTGAGCGCACGCTTCTTCTTCGGCAAAGCCGGCGGCCCGATCGCCGAGGACCCGGCCACCGGCTCGGCCTGCGCCAATCTCGGCGGCTTCCTGCTCGCGCGCGGCACGGCGCCGCCGTTCCGGCGCGCGGTGCGCCAGGGCGGCGCGGTCGGCCGGCCGTCGCGCCTCGGCCTGGCCGTCGATGCGGCGGGCGGCATCCAGGTGAGCGGCGCGGTCATCGCACTGGGCCGCGGCCACCTCGAACTCTAGCCGGCGCGCCCGCGACACCGGAGCCGCCGCGTGCTCAAGCGCATCCTGCAGGCCCTGTCGGCGGCGCGCGCGGCGCCGAGCGAGGACCCGGCGCAGCAGCGCGCCCGCGCGCGCATGC
>JAEUOS010000027.1 GCA_016790695.1 Burkholderiales bacterium | reverse complement strand
CCTGCGACTCGTGGCCGCAATAGACCCAGATCTTCTCGAAGATGTGCTTCACCTCGAGGTCGAAGACCTCCTGGCTGGTGTAGGCGAGGCGGTGGACGCGGTCCGGTTCGACCAGGTCGCGCGGATTGATGCCGGGCATGGATGGTCCCTCAGAGGATGCGGTGGCAGGAATGCACCGGCCGGACGGCCGATGGACACAGCCGCAAGAATACCGCGATGCCCGCTTATCCTCCAGGCACCGCGCCGGCCAGCGCGGCTTTGACCACCTTGCCGGAGGCGTTGCGCGGCAGCGCGTCGAGCCGGTGCCACGCGCGCGGCACCTTGTACGGCGCGAGGCGCGCCGCGCACCAGTCCGCGAGCGCGGCGTCGTCGACGGGCGCGCGCAGCACGACGTAGGCGGCGATCTCCTCGCCCAGGTCGGGCGATGCGACGCCGGCGACGGCGACGTCGGCGAGCGCCGGATGGGCGCGCAGCACGGCTTCGATCTCGTCCGGATAGATGTTGACGCCGCCGCGGATGATCATGTCCTTGGCGCGGCCGGCCAGGGTCAGGTAGCCGTCGGCATCGAGGCGCGCGAGGTCGCCCGGATAGAACCAGCCGTCGCGGAACGCCTCGGCCGAGGCGTCGGGGTCGCGGTGGAAGGCGGTGGCGCAGCCGGGGCTGCGGTAGCGCAGGCGACCGACGGTGTCGGGCGGCAGCGTCCGGTGCGCGGCGTCGACGATCTCGATCTCCACGCCGTGCACCGCGCGTCCGACCGTCCCGGCATGGGCCGGCAGGTCCGCGGGGGTGAGGAGCGACACGCCGCCGCCTTCGGTCGAGGCGTAGTACTCGCAGAAGCGCGCGTTCAGGCGGTCGCGGATCGCCAGGCGCTCGGCGGCGGTGAGCGGCGCGCCGCTCGAGAGCAGCAGGCGCAGGCCGGCGAGCGCGGGGTGGCCGGGCACCTCCGCGAGCAGGCGGCGCAACTGCGTCGGCACGAGGAACAGGGTGGTGGCGCGCTCGCGCGCGATGGTCTCGACCAGGCGCGCGGGCTCGAACGGCGGCGGGTCGAGGATCACCGTGCCGCCGAGGTAGAGGGTGGACCACGCGAAGGTGCGCCCGGCGCCGAAGTACAGCGGCGTGGCGCAGACGAAGCGGTCGTCCGGCACGAAGCCCAGGTTCACCCAGTGGGTGCGGAAGCGCGCGAGGAAGTGATCGTGGGTGATGCGCGGCCCCTTCGGGCGGCCGGTGGTGCCGGACGACAGCGAGATCAGGAGCGGCAGGTCGTCGCCCGCGGCGAGCGGCGCCGCGGGCGGCGCGGCGGCCACCGCGGCGTGCCAGCGATCGTCGACTGCGATCGTGCGCTGTCCGGGCAGGGCGCCGCCGGGCTCGACCAGCACGGCGTCGGCGCCGAAGTGCGCGGCCACGCGCGTCTGCTCGGCCGCGGTCCAGCGGTGATCGAGCGGCAGCAGCACCGCGCCCAGGCGCGCGAGCGCGAGCATGATCGTGAGGTGGCCGGCGTGGTCGCCGAGCGCGACGCCGACGGTGTGCCCGGCGGCGATGCCGTGCGCGTGCAGGTGCGCCGCGGTGCGGGCGATGTCGGCGGCGAGTTCGCGGTGCGTGATGCGCCGCGCGCCGTCGACGATGGCCTCGACGTCGCCGCGCGCGTGCGCCAGGCGCTCGTGCGCCGCGCCCAGGTTCACAGGCGGTACAGGCGTGCCGCGTTCTCGCGCAGGACCTTGCGCCGCACCTCGGGTTTCAGTTCGAGAGCGTCGAAATCGGCGCGGGTGCGCTCGAAGTCGAGCACCGGGAAGTCGGTGCCGAAGATCACCTTG
Organism: Burkholderiales bacterium; assembly: GCA_016790695.1. Lineage (GTDB taxonomy): Bacteria > Pseudomonadota > Gammaproteobacteria > Burkholderiales > JAEUOS01 > JAEUOS01. Next base: position 104,171 of record JAEUOS010000027.1, on the reverse strand, counting down.
TCCTGGCCGTAGCTGTTCATGTAGTGAATGAAGGACTCGGGCCAGTAGGTCGGGCGGTGCGCGTCGCAGCCGATGTAGACGTTCGCATGCTTCCAGGCCATGGCGATCATCTCGTCGGTCCAGGGGATGCCGACGTGGATGCCGACCAGCTTCAACTCGGGGAAATCGCAGGCGATCGCGTCGAGCGCGATCGGGCGGCCGGTGCTGCGCCGCGGATAGCTGGCGTCGTAGACCATCGACTGGCCGACCTGCATCTGGATCGGGATGTCGAGCTCGACGCACTTGGCGTAGAACGGGTAGTACTTCGCGTGGTCGGGCGCGAGCTCGAACCAGTGCGGATAGGTGTGCGCGCCGATGAAGCCGTACTCGCGCACCGCGTGCTCGAGCGCGCGCACCCCGGCCATGCCCTCGGTGGGGTCGACGCCGGCGAGGCCGCGGAAGCGCTGCGGATGCTTCTGCACCGCCTCGGCGACCATCTCGTAGGGGATGTGGTAGCAGGCCGGATGGTGCCTGACGCCGACCTTGGCGGCGATCAGGAAGGCGATCTCGATGCCGGCGGCGTCCATCCGCCGCAGCATCTCCTCGTGCGAGACGCCGGCGAAGGTGTCGTTCGACACGCGCATCTTGTCGACGTAGAACTTGCGCCGGTCGGGCTGCAGGGCGATCGCCTCGGCGGTGCGGATGTTGACCACCGCGTCGATCGCGTGGGTGTCGTAGGTCATGGCGTGAAGGTCCGGTCGGTTGGCGGCAGCGGCGGGCGCGCTGCCGGCGGGATGGCGGCGGGGCTGGCGGCGGGCGCTAGTCCCAGGTGACGCCGGTCTTCCTGACGATGCGGCCCCAGCGCTCGTGCTCCTTCTGCACGTAGGTGCGGATCTGCTCGAGCGAGGTCGGCTGCGGGTCGATGTTGGCGTCGGTCAGGCGCTGGCGCACGTCCGGCATGTTGAGCGCCCGGACCACCTCGCGGTTGAGCAGTTCGAGGGTCTCGCGCGGGGTGCCGCTGGCGGTGAAGAGCGTGAACCAGACGCTGATGTCGAAGTCCTTGAATCCGGATTCGGCCATCGTCGGCACGTCGGGCAGCTGCGCCGCGCGCCGGGCGGTGGTGACCGCGAGCGCGCGCAGCTTGCCGCCGCGGATGTGCGGCAGGAGCCCGGCGAGGTTGGAGGTCATCACCGGCACGCGGCCGCCGATGACGTCGAGCACCGCCGGCACCTCGCCCTTGTAGGGCACGTGGGTCATGCTGATGCCGGCGGCCTCGTTGAACATCTCGCCGGCCAGGTGCAGCGAGGTGCCCTGGCCCGGGCTGGCGTAGGCGAGCGGCTGCTTCTTCGCCAGCGCCACCAGTTCGGCGATGGTCTTCGCCGGCACCTCGTTGTTGACCACGATCACGTTCGGAATCACGCCGACCATGGAGATCTGCACCAGGTCCTTCTGCGCGTCGTAGGGCAGGTTCTTCGTCAGGTGCGGGTTGATCGCGAAGCTGTTGGTGGCCGAGATGCCGATGGTCGCGCCGTCCGGGCTCGCCTTGGCGACCAGTTCGACGCCGATGTTGCCGCCGGCGCCGGCGCGGTTCTCGACCGTGACGGGCTGCTTGAGCGCTTCCGAGAGCTTCTGCGCCATCAGGCGCCCCATCATGTCGGTGGCGCCGCCGGCCGGGTAGGGAACGATCAGGCGCATGTTCTTGCCGGCCAGCGCCTGGGCCGTCGCCAGGGGTGCGGCCAGGCCGAGGAGCACCATGCAAAGCCACTGTTTCATGCCGTCATCTCCGCGATTCATGGGGGGCGCCGGGGGCGGCGCCGGAAGCGGGGCCGGCGTCGGCGCCGGTCCCGGGGTGGGCGAATCTTAGCGCGGACCGCCCGCGCCGCCGCGGGCCGCGCCCGTTGCCCGTGGTCAGCGCGCGGTAGACCTTGGCGAGTTCGGCCGGCAGCGCCGCGACCTCGTCGATGACGAGGTAGGCGTCCTCGGCGCACATGCGGCGCAGGTAGTCGTGGCCGGCGGGGTCGATGGTGATGCAGAACGCCGCCACGCCCGCGCGCTCGGCCTCGGCGAGCGCGCGCGCGGTGTCGGCGATGCCGTACTCGATGTCGCGGCGGTCCGGGCCGTAGTCCTGGTCCTCGGGATAGCCGTCGGAGACGATGATGAGCACGCGCACGCGCTCGGGCTGGCGCGCGAGCTTGGCCAGCGCGTGGCGGATCGCCGGGCCCATGCGGGTGGAGCGGCGCGGCTCGATCGCGGCGAGCGCGGTCCAGGTGCGCATCCCGGCGGGATCGCCGAAGTCCTTGGCGATGTGGAACTCGACGTTGTCGCGGCCGCTGCCCGAGAAGCCGTAGATCGCATGGGCGTCGCCGAGCGCGACCAGCGCATCGCCCATCAGCGCCAGCGACTCCTTGGCGATGTCGATGACGCGCCGCTTCGCCGCCGGCGGCGGCGGATCGGGCGGGGCACCGAAGCGGCCCCAGACATAGGGGTCGGCCTCGCCCGCCGCGGCGGCCGCGGCGGCGGCGGCTGCTTCCGCGGCGCGGTCGCGGATCGGGAAGTCGGTCGACGCGCTCATGTCGACCAGGAAGGCCGCGGCGACCTCGCGCCGGCCGCGCTGGCGGCGCACGTAGAGGTGCTCGTCGGGCGCGTGGCCGGCGCGGCGGTCGATCGCGGCCTGGATCGCGCGCTCGAGCTCGAGCTCCTCGCCCTCGCGCTCGCCGTGCATGCGCGCGAGCGATTCGGGCTTGATCGCGTCGAAACGCCGCCGCACCTGGCGCGCGACCTGCGCATGGCGGCGCCGCACGTCGTCGATGAAGCCGGCGTCCTCGCCGCGCAGGCGGTGCTCGTAGACGCGGCACCAGGCGCGCTTGTAGTCGCCGGCGTGGCAGTCCCATTCGTCGTAGAGGAAACTCCGGGGCGTCGGCGGCAGGGCGGCGGCGCGGACCGGCGCCCGCGCGGCGCCCGCGGGGGCGTCGTTGCCCGCGCCGTCCTCCGGCACGGCCGACTCGGCGGCGCCGTCGTGCTCGAGGGTGCCGGCGCGGCCGCTGGCGAGGCGCCGGAACACCGCATCCGGGGCGAGCTCGCCGCGAAAGTCGACCTCGGCGCCGTCGAGCGCATCGTCGGCCGGGGCGGCCTCGCCGTCGGCGACCTCGGCCGCGGCCGCGGGCGCCGCCTCGGGCAGGCCGGGCGGCTCGTCGGGCGGGGCCTCGTCCGTGCCCGCGCCATGCGCGCCGGGACGCGCCGGCGGGCGCGTCAGCGCCGCGAGCGCGGCGCAGATCGCCAGCGCCGCCGCCGCGCTGTCGTAGACGCTCGCGCCGTCCGCCTCGACCGGCGCGGCGGTCGCGAGCAGCGCATCGGCGAGCCCGGTGCGGTCGGCGGCGACCAGGAGCGCGCGCGGCCGCCCGAGCGAATACTGCACCAGCGCCTCGAGCAGCGACGCCAGCGGACGCAGGCCGGCCGCGGGCGGGCGGCGCCCGAGCGCGTGGGCCAGCACCCGGTCCAGATCGCGGCGCGCGCCCGGATAGCGCCGCCGCATCACCGTGTCGATGCGCAGGGCTTCGACGGTGGCGAAGACCCGGCGCAACAGCGCCGGCCGCGGCCACAGGGCGAAGAACCGTTCGAGTTCCGCGCTGCGCGGCGCCGGGCGCAGGCGCCGCAGGATCGCGCTGGCCGGCGGCGCCGGCGCCGCCGGCGGCAGCGCCATGCGCTCGCCCGCCACGCGCAGGTCGAACGCGAAGGTGCCGCATTCGAGGTAGCCGACCTGATGCAGGATCGCGATGCGGTACGCGCCGAGGTTGTGGCGCGCGTCCGGGAAATCCGCCACCTGCGCCGGCAGCCGGATGCTCTCGCCGTCGGTGCTGATGCGCGACGGCGCCGCGGCAGGGCGGCCTTCGTCGAACGGCTTGAGGTGCAGGTGGCGGCCGACGATGCCCTGGGTGAACAGCGCGAGCACGCGCTGGTGGTCGGCGAAGACCGCGGCGGCGCCGGCCTCGCTCACGGCAGGATCACGTCGACGATGTCGGCGATCGCCTGCTGCACCAGGGCGTCGTCGCTGACCGCGCGCGTGATCGCGACCTCGCAGGCGCGGCGCGGCGCCACGCCGCCGCGCACCAGTTCGGCCGCGTAGATCAGCAGCCGCGTGGAGACGCCCTCCTCGAAGCCGTGTTCGCGCAGGTTGCGCACCTTCGCGCCGATCTGCGCCAGGCGCTCCGCCAGGCCGGCGTCGACGCCGGCCTCGTGCGCGATGATGCGCGCCTCCACCGCGACGGCCGGATAGTCGAACTCGAGGCTCACGAAGCGCTGGCGCGTCGACGGCTTCAGGTCCTTGATCACGCTCTGGTAGCCGGGGTTGTAGGAGATCACGAGCAGGAAGTCCGGGTGCGCGTCGAGCAGTTCGCCGGTCTTCTCGATCGGCAGCACGCGCCGGTGGTCGGTGAGCGAATGGATGACGACGGTCGTGTCCTTGCGCGCCTCGACGATCTCGTCGAGGTACACGATCGCGCCGGTGCGCACCGCGCGCGTCAGCGGGCCGTCGGTCCACACCGTCGCGTCGCCGGCGAGCAGGTGGCGGCCGACCAGGTCGGTGGCGGTCAGGTCCTCGTGGCAGGCCACGGTGATGAGCGGGATCTCGATGTCGCGCCGCGGCGTCGCGGCGTCGCGGTACAGGCGCCAGGCCATGTGCTCGACGAAGCGGGTCTTGCCGCAGCCGGTCGGCCCCTTGAGCAGCACCGGCAGGCGCGCCGCGTAGGCGGCTTCGAAGATGGCGATCTCGTCGGCGACCGGCAGGTACCAGGGTTCGGACGCGAGTCGGCTGCTCGCGTCGGCGGCGGGCGGGGTTCGTGAGGTCATGGCGTGGCGGGGAGCGAAGCGCGACCGGGCGGAAGGGCGCCGGTCCGTGCGTGGAGGTTGCCGGAGATTATCGCGTTCTGCGGCGTCGCTGCGCGCGCTCGATCGACGCGAACGCGGCCTGCGTGGCCAGCGCCAGTGCGGCCGCCGGAAGCGCGCCCGCAAGAAGCGTCGCGTGGTCGTTGAGCGCCAGCCCGGTGGCGATGCGCTCGCCGAAGCCGCCGGCGCCGATGAAGGCCGCGATCGTCGCCGTGCCCACGGTGGTCACTGCCGCGGTTCTCGCGCCGGCCAGGATCACCGGCAGCGCCAGCGGCAGTTCGACGAGGGTCAGGCGCTGGCGCGGCGTGAGGCCGAGCGACAGCGCCGCCTGCTTCAGGCCGCCCGGCACTTCGCCCAGCCCGGTGCAGGTGTTCTGCACGATCGGCAGCAGCGCGTAGAGGGAGAGCGCGACCAGGGCCGGGCCGGTGCCGATGTCGCCGAGGAGCGGGATCAGCATCGCCAGGAGCGCCAGCGACGGGATGGTCTGCAGGATGCCGGCGGCCGCCAGCACCGGCTGCGTGAGGGCGGGGGTGCCGGCGGCGAGCACGCCGAGCGGCACGCCGACGAGGCCGGCGACCGCCACGGCCACGGCCACCAGCAGCACGTGCTGGCCGAGCAGGCGGGCGAAGTCGGGGCCGAAGAGCTTGTCGGCGAACCCGGCGCGCGTCGCGCCGCCCGCGCGGCCGGCGACGAACTCGGCGGCGATCGCCGCGAACGGCCGGCCGTCGAGCTCGGCGGCCGCGTTCATGCCGATCATGGTCGGCTCGTCGATGCGGCCTGCGAGTGCCTCGATGGCGCGCCAGGCGCGCGGCGCGCGTTCCGCGAGGTCGAGGCGATGGACCAGCACGGCGTCGTAACGCGGGAAGTGGCCGAGGTCGTCCTGCAGCACCGCCAGCCCCTGACGCGCGATCTTCGCGTCGGTGGTGTAGATGTCGGTGACGTCGATGCTGCGCCGCGCGAGCGCGTCGTAGGCGAGGCCATGGTCGATGCCCGCCGGCCGGTGCGGCAGGCCGTAGCGCGCTGCCAGGCCCGGCCAGCCGTCGGCGCGGCCGAGGAACTCGTGCGACAGCGCGAGCTTCAGGTCGGGCGCGGCCTTCAGGTCGGAGAGCCGGGCGAGCCGGCGGCGCTGCGCCTCGTCGCGGCGCAGCGCGAGCGCGTAGCCGTTGTGGAAGCCCAGCGGCGCGCTCAACCCGAGTCCCAGCGGCGCGAGGCCGGCGCGCAGGTCGGCGAGGCTCGCCGCGGGCGCGAGCTTGAGCACCTCGGCGGCAAGGGTGCCGGTGTAGTCGGGGTAGAGGTCGATCGCGCCGGCCTTGAGCGCGGCGAAGACGATCGCGGTGTTGCCCAGGCCCTGCCGGTGCGTCACCTGCGCGTGCGGCGCCGCGACCCGGGCGACGATCTCGGCCAGGATGTAGGACTCGGTGAAGCGCTTGGAGCCGACGACGACGGACTCGGCCGACGCGGCGGCCGCGGCCGCCACGCCCGCAGCCGCGAGCAGCGCGCCCGCCACGAGCCGTCCGCCCCGCCAGCGTGCCATGGCCGTGGCTCGCGCCGCAGGCACCGGGAGGATCGGCGGCGCGCGGCCGGCAACCCTACTGGAACGCCTGGATCCCGGTCTGCGCGCGCCCGAGGATCAGCGCGTGGATGTCGTGCGTGCCCTCGTAGGTGTTGACGACCTCGAGGTTCACCATGTGGCGGATGATGCCGTACTCGTCCGAGATGCCGTTGCCGCCGAGCATGTCGCGCGCCACGCGCGCGATGTCGAGCGCCTTGCCGCACGAGTTGCGCTTCATGATCGAGGTGGTCTCGACCGCGGCCGTGCCCTCGTCCTTCATGCGGCCCAGGCGCAGGCAGCCCTGCAGGCCCAGGGTGATCTCGGTCTGCATGTCGGCGAGCTTCTTCTGGATCAGCTGGTTCGCGGCCAGCGGGCGGCCGAACTGCTTGCGGTCGAGCACGTACTGGCGCGCGCGGTGCCAGCAGTCCTCGGCGGCGCCCAGCGCGCCCCACGCGATGCCGTAGCGCGCCGAGTTCAGGCAGGTGAACGGCCCCTTGAGCCCTTCGACGTTGGGCAGTTCGTTCTCGGCCGGCACGAACACCTCGTCCATGACGATCTCGCCGGTGATCGACGCGCGCAGGCCGAACTTGCCCTCGATCTTCGGCGCCGACAGGCCCTTCATGCCCTTCTCGAGGATGTAGCCGCGGATGCGGCCGTCGTCGTTCTTGGCCCAGACCACGAAGACGTCGGCGAACGGGGAATTGGAGATCCACATCTTGGCGCCGGTGAGCGAGAAGCCGCCGGGCACGGTCCGGGCGCGCGTGATCATCGAGCCCGGATCGGAGCCGTGGTTGGGCTCGGTCAGGCCGAAGCAGCCGATCCACTCGCCGGAGGCGAGCTTCGGCAGGTACTTGCGGCGCTGCGCCTCGGAACCGAAGTCGTGGATCGGCAGCATGACCAGCGAGGACTGCACGCTCATCATCGAGCGGTAGCCGGAGTCGACGCGCTCGACCTCGCGCGCGATCAGGCCGTAGCTCACGTAGTTGAGGCCGGGACCGCCGTACTCGGCCGGGATGGTCGGGCCGAGGAGCCCGATCGCGCCCATCTCGCGGAAGATCGCGGCGTCGCTGGTCTCGTGCCGGAACGCCTCGAGGATGCGCGGGGCGAGCCTGGTCTGGCAGTAGTCGTGCGCGGCGTCGCGCACCATGCGCTCGTCCTCGGTCAGCTGGTCGTTGAGGAGCAGCGGGTCGTCCCACTGGAACTGCGCCTTGGTCTTTTGCGGGGAGAGCATGGTTGCCTCTCGAGGGGAGGTGCGTTGCGGAAGGGGCGGATTATATGCGCGGGGCCGGCCGGGCCGAACCCGGCGCCGCTACTCGGCGCGCGCGCCGGAGATCTTCACCGCGCGCGCGTTGCGCGCGCTGTCGGCGACGAGAAAGGCGGCGAATTCCTCGGGCGTCCCGGCGACCAGCTCGTAGCCCTTGCCCGCGATCTCCTTCTGCGCGAACTCCGGTTCCCGGAGCAGGCGCGTGACCTCCGCATGCAGCGCGGCGAGGACCTCGCGCGGCGTCGCCGCGGGCGCGAACAGCCCGAACCAGGCATTCGCGGGCACGTCGGGAAACCCGGACTCGGCGAAGGTCGGCACCTCCGGCATCAGCGGCAGGCGCTTCGTGCCGCCGATGGCGATGGCCTTGAGCCGCCCGGCCCGGATGTGCGCCTGGGTCGAGGCGGCGCCGGAGAAGGTGAGCTGCACCTCGCCGGCGATCGCCGCCGGCACCGCCTGCGGAATGCCCTTGTACGGCACGTGCGCGATGTCGATCCCGGCCTGGCTCTTCAGGATCTCCATCGCCAGGTGGGGCTGGCTGCCCACGCCATAGGAGGCGTAGTTGAGCTTGCCCGGGTTCGCCTTGGCGTGCGCGATGAGTTCCCTGAGGTTCGCCGCGGGCAGGCCGGCGTTGGCGACCAGGAGCTGGTTGAGGAACACCAGCTGCGTCACCGGGGCGAAGTCCCGGACCGGGTCGTAGGGCAGCTTCGCGTAGAGGTGCGGATTGATGGTGATGGTCGAATCGGTCGTGATCATCAGCGTGTGGCCGTCGGGCGCGGCGCGCGCCACGGTCTCGGCGGCCAGCAGCGTGCCGGCGCCGGGCTTGTTCTCGACCACCGCCGGCTGATTCCAGCGCTGCGCCAGGCGCTGCGCGATCTGGCGCGACAGCACGTCGATGCCGCCGCCCGCCGGATAGGGCACGACGATGCGGATCGGCCGCGACGGGTAGGGTTGCGCGCCGGCGGGCGCGGTCATCGCGGCGAAGGTGGCGGCGGCGGCGGCGGCGGCGACGAGCCACGGGCGCGGGAGCAGGGGACGCATGGCGGCTCAGTCCGGAACGACGGCCGTGGCTTCGATCTCGAGCCGTGCCTCGGGTTCGACCAGCGCGGTGACGCCGAACGCGGCCATCGCGGGGAAGTGGCGGCCGATGATCTCCTTGTAGGCGGCGCCCACGGCGGGCCAGGCGGCGACGTACTCGTCGCGGTCGAGCACGTACCAGGTCAGGCGCACCAGGTGCTCGGGCTTGCCGCCGGCTTCGGCGAGGATCGCGACGATGTTCGCCAGCGCCTGACGCGCCTGGCCGGCGAAATCGCGCGCCGGCCACACGCCCGCGCCGCCGGCGCCGCTTCGCACCGGGTCCCAGCCGACCTGGCCGCCGATCATGACCAGGGTGCCGCGTGCGGCGATGCCGTTGGCGTAGCCGCGGGGCTTGGCCCAGCCCGGGGGTTGCAGAATTTTCATGGCGTCGCGCCCATCGTCGTGAGGGGCTCAAATGGTTGACACATAAATATTTTAGACCTAAAGTAAATCCCTGACAAGACTTCGGGCCCGGGCATGATCCTCTACGAGCTTGGCGCGGCCAATGGTGCGCGCTACAGCAGCTTTTCGTGGCGCACGCGCATGGCGCTCAAGCACAAGGGCGTCGCTTTCGACACCGTGCCGGTGCGGGTGTCGGACAAGGCGGCGATCGCGTTCTCGGGACAGGGCCGGGTGCCGATCCTCCGCGATGGCGACGTCGTCGTCAGCGATTCCTGGAAGATCGCCGAGCACCTCGAGGCGGCGCATCGCGGCGGGGCGAGCCTGTTCGGCGCCGCCGCCGGCCACGCGCTGACGCGGCTGGTCAATGCGATGGTCGACCGCCATCTGATGGCCGCGCTCGCCCCGGCCTGCGCGCTCTCGGTCACCGGGATCGTCGACGCGGGCGACGCCGCGCACCTGCGGGCGGGGTTCGAGAAGGGGTTCGGCCAGACGCTCGAGGCGCTGCACGCGGGCCGCGCGGGCGCGGTCAAGGCGTTCCGGCGCGCCCTCGACCCGGTGCGCGCCGTGCTGCGCGCGCAGCCGTACCTGGCCGGCGCGGCGCCCGCGTATGCGGACTACATCCTCATGAGCCCGCTGCAGTGGGCGCGCATCGTCGATCCCGAGCCGGTCCTCGAAGCCGACGATGCGGTGGCGGCCTGGTTCGAGCGCATGCTCGACCTCTTCGACGGCTTCGCCCGCGCCGAGCCGGCGCGCGCCGCGCGCGCCTGACGATGGCCCGGCTGCGGATCGACTTCGACCCGGCGCGCACGGCCGCGTATCGCGCCGCCGGCTTCTGGGACGACCAGGTCCTGCGCGACTGGCTCGTGCGCAACGCCGGCGCCCGCGGCGCGCACGTCGCGCTGCGCGCGGGCGAGACCGTCGTCACCCACGCGCAATTGCGCGACGCGGTCGCGCGAACCGCCAATGCGCTCGCGCGCCTGGGCATCGCCAAGGGGGACGTGGTGGCGGTGCAGCTGCCCAACGGCGTGCCGTTCGTGGTTGCGTACCTGGCGATCGCCTGCGTCGGCGCGGTGATGCAGACCGTGCACCTGGCCTACCGCGGGGCCGACACCGCGGCGCTGCTCGCGCACAGCGGCGCGGTGGCGGTGATCTGCACCGCCGACGGCGGCGCGGCCTGCCCGGCGCAGGCGTTCCTGGCCATGCGCGGGTCCGCGGCCGCGCTGCGCGAGGTCGTCGTCGCCGCCGGGCCGGCGCCGGCGGGGGCGCGCGACCTGGCCGCGCTGGCCGCGCGCGAAGGCGTCGACCTGCCGGCGGTGGACCTCGCCGGTTCCGACGCGTTCCTGCTGCTCTACACCTCCGGCACCACGGCGTCGCCCAAGGGGGTGCCGCACGCCTACCAGGACTTCCTCGCCAATGCGCGCCTGTCGGCCGAGGCGCTCGCGGTGACCCCGGAGGACATCCTGCTGTGCGCGGCGCCGTTCACCCATCTCTACGGGCTGTTCACGGTCAACATGGCGCTCGCCGTCGGCGCCGCCACGGTGCTGCTGCCGGCCTTCTCGCCGCCGGCCTTCGTCGAGGCGATCCGGCAGGCCCGGCCGACGATCGCCTTCACCGCGCCGGCCCACATCGCCGCCTGCATGCAGGCGCGCCTGTTCGACGGCGTCGACCTTGGCTGCCTCAAGTACGTGCAGATGTCGGGCAGCGCGGTCCCGGCCGACCTGGCGCGCGCGCTCGAGCCGCTGCTCGGCGGGGGCAAGGTGATGCAGCTGTGGGGCATGACCGAGCTGCAGGCGGGCGCCTACACGCGCCTCGACGATCCGGCGCCGGTGCGCATGGAGTCCACCGGGCGCGCCTCGCCCGGCACCGAGCTGCGCGTGGTCGACGCCGCCGGCCGCGCGCTCGCGCCGGGCGCGGAAGGGGAACTGCAGATGCGCGGGCCGTCCCTGTTCAGCGGCTACCTCGACAACCCGGAGGCGACGCGCGACGCGTTCGACGCCGACCGGTGGTTCCGCACCGGCGACACCGCGACCATCGACGCGGACGGCAACGTGCGCCTGACCGGCCGCGTCAAGGACGTGATCAACCGCGGCGGCGTGAAGTTCAATCCGCTGGAGATCGAGACGCTGATGCTGCGCCACCCGGCGGTCGCCGAGGCCGCGGTGGCGGCGCTGCCCGACCCGGTGCTCGGCGAGCGGGCCTGCTGCTTCGTGGTCCTCCGGCCGGGCGCGCGCCTGGCGCTGGCGGACGTGCAGCAGCACCTGGCCGCGCACGGCGTGAGCAGGTTCAAGTGGCCGGAGCGGCTCGAGGCGGTGGCCGCGATGCCGGTCACGCCGACGCGCAAGGTGATCAAGGGCCGGCTGGTCTCCGACTGGCTGGCGCGCAACCCAACCAGAGAGAATCCATCATGAAAGTCGAAGTCCTGGGCGGCGGCCCGGCGGGCCTGTACAGCGCCATCCTGATCAAGAAGTCGTTCCCCGATGCGCGCATCCGCGTGACCGAGCGCAACCGTCCCGACGACACCTTCGGCTTCGGCATCGTGCTCTCCGACGAGACCCTGGCCACGCTGCGTGCCGCCGACGAGCCGTCGTACCGCGAGATCGCCGCCAACTTCGCGTACTGGGACGACATCCACGTCCACTACAAGGGCCGCGTGCTGCGCTCGGGCGGCCACGGGTTCTCCGGCCTCGGGCGCCTGGCCCTGCTGGCGATCCTGCAGAAGCGCGCCGCCGAACTCGGCGTCGAGGTCACCTACCAGACCGAGGCGCGCCCGATCGACGAGGTCGCGCGCGCGGCGGATCTGGTGATCGGCGCCGACGGCATCAACAGCGCGGTGCGCGAGCGCTGGAAGGACCACTTCGCGCCCGCGGTCGACCTGCGCACCAACAAGTTCTGCTGGCTCGGCGCCAACATGACCCTGCCGGGCTTCACCTATTCGTTCAAGGAGACGCCCGAGGGCATCTGGAACCTGCATGCGTACATGTACACCCGCCCCGGCGACGCGCCGCGCTGCACGCTGGTGCTCGAGACCACCGACGAGACGTTCGCGGCGGCGGGCCTGGGGATCCAGGACGAGGCGCGCACCGCGGCCCTGTGCAGGGAGGTGTTCGCCGACCTGCTCGGCGGCCAGGAGATCCTGACCAACCGCTCGTTCTGGCGCAACTTCCCGGCGATCCGCTGCGCCAGGTGGAGCCACGAGAACGTCGTGCTCCTGGGCGACGCCGCGCACACCGCGCACTGGTCGATCGGCTCGGGCACCAAGCTCGCGCTCGAGGACGCGATCGGGCTGCACGCGTCGATCCTGCGCCATCCGCGCGACCAGCGCGCCGCGCTGGCCGACTACGACCGCACCCGCCACGAGGAGGCCGACCGGATCCAGCACGCGGCCAACGTCTCGCTGGTCTGGTTCGAGAACGTGCGGCGGTTCTGGAACATGCACCCGGTGCAGTTCAACTTCAGCCTGATGAGCCGCTCGAAGGCGATCACCTTCGAGAACATGCGCCTGCGCGACGCCGGCAGCGTCGCCGAGCTCGAGGACTGGTGGAACGCGGAGGTCGCGAGGACGGAGGGCGCGGCCCTGCCGGCAGGCTTCAAGGCGCCGCCGATGTTCGCGCCCTTCCGCCTGCGCGACATGCGGCTGCGCAACCGCGTGGTGGTCTCGCCGATGGCGCAGTACATGGCGGCCGACGGCCTGCCGTCCGACTGGCACCTGGTGCACTACGGCGCGCGCGCCGTCGGCGGCGCCGGGCTGGTGGTCACCGAGATGACCTGCACCAGCGCGGACGCGCGCATCACGCCGGGCTGCACCGGGATCTACAACGACGCGCAGGCGGCGGCCTGGAAGCGCATCGTCGACTTCGTGCACGGCAACAGCGCGGCGAAGATCGCGATGCAGCTCGGCCACGCGGGCCGCAAGGGATCGACCCAGGTGGGGTGGGAACAGATGGACGCGCCGCTCGCGTCGGGCAACTGGCCGCTGCTGGCGCCCTCGCCGCTGCCGTACCAGCCGGGCAACCAGGTGCCGCGCGAGATGACGCGCGCGGACATGGAGCGCATCACCGCCGATTTCGTCGCAGCCGCGCGCCGCGCCGCCGCGTGCGGGTTCGACATGCTCGAGCTGCACATGGCGCACGGCTACCTGCTCGCGAGCTTCATCTCGCCGGTCACCAACCGGCGCGGCGACGCCTACGGCGGCTCGCTCGAGAACCGGCTGCGCTGGCCGCTCGAGGTGTGGGACGCGGTGCGCGCGGCGTGGCCGGCCGAGCGCCCGATGAGCGTTCGCATCTCCGCCACCGACTGGATCGAGGGCGGCATCACCGGCCGCGACGCGGTCGCGATCGCGCGCGCGTTCAAGGAGCGCGGCTGCGACCTGATCGACGTCTCCACGGGCCAGACCGACCCGGCCTCGCGGCCGGTCTACGGCCGCATGTACCAGGCGCAGTTCTCCGAGCAGGTGCGCTACGAGGCCGGCATCGCGACCATCGCGGTGGGCGCGATCACCACCGCCGACCAGGTCAACACGCTGCTCGCCTCGGGCCGCGCCGACCTCGTGGCGCTCGCGCGGCCGCACCTGGCGGACCCGCAGTTCACCCTGCGCGCGGCCGCCGAGTACGACGTCCGCGACGCCGGCTGGCCGCTGCCGTACCTGTCGGGGGCCCAGCAGGCGCACACGCTGGCGCTGCGCGCGCGCGAGGAGGCGCGGCGCAAGGACGCGGCGCTCAAGGCGGCGGTCAAGGGCGCGGTCACGACCTGACGCCGCGCGCCGCCGGCGCCCGCGGCGTCAGCCCGGCGGCGCGCGTTCGGAGCGCTCGACCATGCTGCGCAGCATGGCCTTGAAGGTCGCGACCTCGTGCGCGCCGAAGCTCGCGAGGATCTCGCGCTCGTGCTCCTTGGCCAGCGCCTTCAGGCGCGCGACCGCGCGCTTGCCGCGCGCCGTCGCGCGCACCACGGTGACGCGCGCGTCGCCGTCGCGTCCGGCGCGCGCGACCCAGCCCGCGCCCTCCATGCGGTCGATCAGCTTGGTGAGCGTCGGCTGCTTCGCCAGCACCACGCGCGCGAGGTCGCCGACGCTCAGCCCGTCGACGTCGGCCAGCGTGGCGAGCACGCGCCACTCGAGCGACGACAGGCCGGCCGCGTTGACGGTGCGCTCGAACTCCTTGTAGACCGCATGGCTGGCGCGCGCCAGGAGGTAGGAGAGGTAGTCGTCGATGAAGCGCGCCGGGGCGGCGCGCGCGGGCTTGCGCATGAAGGCTTGCATTGCATGAATTTTCATATATCATGCGCCAATGTCCGCGCCGACGCAAGCCGCTGCCACCCCCGCCGGGCCCGCCGACCCGCGCGCGCTGCGCACCGCGCTCGGCCAGTTCGCCACCGGCGTGACGGTGGTCACGACCGTGGCGGCCGATCGCGGCCTGGTCGGGCTGACCGCGAACTCGTTCTCTGCGCTCTCGCTCGATCCGCCGCTGGTGCTGTGGTCGCTGCGCGAGACGTCGCCGAGCATGCCGGCATTCCGCGGCGAGGATCGCTTCGTGGTCAACGTGCTGGCCGAGGCGCAGGTCGAGGTGTCGCGGCGCTTCGCGACGCCGGTGCCGGACAAGTTCGACGGCATCGCGCACGCGCTCAACGAGCACGGGCTGCCGCTGCTGCACGGCGCGGCGGCCTGGTTCGAGTGCCGCACCGTGGCCCGCCACGGCGCCGGCGACCACGTGCTGTTCATCGCGGCGGTCGAGCGCTTCACCGCGGCGGAGCAGGCGCCGCTGGTGTTCCACGGCGGCAGGTATTTCGCGCTCGGCTCGCGGCTCTAGGGAGGATCGCATGTTGCAGGAACGCTTGGAAGCGAAGTGGATCGACTGTTTCGCCGAGACCTTCCGGTTGTGCGGCGTCAAGGCCGGCGACGTCACCGCGGTGCTCTCGGAGACGCAGTCGCGCCCCGTCAACGTCGAGCTCGCGATGCAGGCGCTCGCGCGCCTGGGCGCGTCGGTGTTCCGCATCGAGCTGTCGACCCCGCGGCTCTCCGCGCCGGTGCCGGTGCGCTCGACCGGGGCGTCGGACGCGATCGCCCGGCTCGGGCCGGTGATCGACGCGCTCGGCGGCTGCGCCTTCGTCGCCGACCTCACCGTCGAGGGCCTGCTGCACGCGCCCGAACTGCCGCAGATCCTGGGCAAGGGGGCGCGCGTGCTGATGGTTTCCAACGAGCATCCCGAGGTGCTCGAGCGCTGCATGCCGGACCCGGCGCTCGAACCCAGGGTCAAGGCCGGGATGAAGCGCCTGCGCGCCGCGAAGTCGATGCACGTGACCTCGGCGGCGGGCACCGATCTCACGATCAGCCTGGAGAACGCGCGCGTCGGCGGCGGCTGGGGCTACACCGCGCGCGCCGGCACCATCTCGCACTGGCCGGGCGGGCTGTGCCTCGCGTTCCCGGCGCAGGGCAGCGTCAACGGCGTGCTGGTGATGAACGAGGGCGACGTCAACCTGACCTTCAAGCGCTACCTGGAGAAGCCGGTGGTGCTCACCATCGAGAACGACTTCGTCACCGACATCGGCGGCGACCACCTCGACGCGGACCTCATGCGCGGCTACTTCGCCGCCTGGGGCGACCAGGAGGCCTATGCCGTCTCGCACGTCGGCTGGGGCATGAATCCGCAGGCGCGCTGGGATGCGATGGCGTTCTACGACAAGCGCGACTTCAACGGCACCGAACTGCGCGCCTTCGGCGGCAATTTCCTGTATTCGACCGGGGCCAACGAGGTGGCGGGCCGGCACACGCTCGGGCATTTCGACCTGCCGCTGCGCAACTGCACCGTGATGCTCGACGGCGAGCTGGTCGTCGACACCGGGGTGCTGCAGGGAGACCTGGCGTGAGCCGCACCGGCACCGCCGGGGACCGATAGATTCATCGCGGCTCGACCGCGGGAAGGAGAATGCCATGGCCGCCGTGCCGCAATCACCGAATGGCGCGTCGCGCTACATGCCGCCGCCGATCGCCGGGGAGTACAGCGCGCTCACCGACAAGCAGAAGACCCTGCTGGAGATCGCCGCCACGCTCGGCCGCGAGCGCTTCGCCCCGCGCGCCGAGGCGGTCGACCGCGACGCCGTCTTTCCGTTCGCGAACTACGACGACATGCGCGAGGCCGGGCTGCTGCGCATCTGCGTGCCCGAGAAGCACGGCGGCTGGGGCGCCGACTTCGCCACCTACGTGATGGTCGCCGCCGAGATCGGCCGGCACTGCGGCGCCACGGCGCTCACCTACAACATGCACGTGTGCTCGACGATCTGGTCCGGCTTCATCGCCGACGACCTCGACATGAGCGCCGCCGACCGCGCCGAGCACGAGCGCATCCGCGCGATCCACTACCGGCGCATCGTCGAGGAGGGCAAGATCTACTCGCAGCCGTTCTCCGAAGGCGGGGCGGCGGCGGCGGGCAAGGCGCCGTGGGGCACGCTCGCGCGCAAGGTCGACGGCGGCTACGTCGTCAACGGCAAGAAGATCTTCGCCTCCCTGGCCGGGGCGGCCGACTACTACGGCATCCTCTGCACCCTCGACCGGCCGGGCGCCACGCAGCGCGACTCGATGTACCTGGCGGTCCACCGCGACCTCCCGGGCGTGACCGTGACCGGCGACTGGGATCCGCTGGGCATGCGCGGCACGGTCTCGCGCACGCTGCTGTTCAAGGACGTGTTCGTTCCCGAGTCCGAGCGCCTGATGCCGGAGGGCATCTATGCGCAGGCCGCGCTGCGCTGGCCGCACATGTTCGCCACCCTGTCGCCGACCTACATGGGGATCGCGCAGGCGGCCTATGACTTCACCGTGCAGTACCTGCGCGGCGAGGTGCCCGGCATGCCGCCGGTCAAGCGCCGCATGTATCCGACCAAGCAGGTGGCGGTCGCCGAGATGAAGATCCGCCTCGAGCAGACGCGCGCGATCTTCCTGCAGAACGCGCGCGCGGCGTGCGTCGATCCGTCGAAGGAGGTGCGCCTGGGCATCTACGCGGCGCACTACACGATCATGGAGAACGCCAACGAGATCTGCCGGCTCGCGGTGCGCACCTGCGGCGGCCAGTCGATGCTGAAGAGCCTGCCGCTGGAACGCCTGTACCGGGACTCGCGCTGCGGCTCGCTGATGCTGCCGTGGACGGCGGAGCTGTGCGTCGACCGCCTCGGGCGCGAATGCCTGTACGAGTCGGGCGAGCGCGACGAGGAACCGGTGCTCTGAGCGCGGCGCCGCATGAATCTGTCCCGCATCGTCGCGCACTGGGCGGAGATGACGCCCGCGCGATGCGCCATCCACTATCAGGGCGTCGATCAGACCTATGCGGACCTGTGGCGCCGCATCGAGGCGGTCACCGCGCTCCTCGCCGGGCGCTTCGCGGTGCGCGCCGGCGAGCGCATCGCCTATCTGGGCCTGAACCATCCTGACTTCATCGCCTTCCTGATGGCGGCCGCGCGCCTCGGCGCGATCGCGGTGCCGCTCAACATGCGCCTGGCGAGCGCCGAGCTCGCCGCGATCCTGCGCGACGCGGGCGCGCGCTTCCTGCTGTGCGACGAGGCGATGGGCGGCGCGGGCGCGGCCGCGGCCGCCGCCGCGGGCGTGCCGCTGGAGCCGGCCGCGCAACTCGCCGCCGCCGCCGCGCCCGCGGGTCCCGCCGCCGCGCTGCCGGGGCACGACGGCATGCCGGTGCTGCTGGTCTACACCTCCGGCACCACCGGCCGGCCCAAGGGCGCGCTGCACACCCAGGCCAACCTGCTGTGGAACATCGCCGCCGCCCAGGCGGCACAGGACATCACGTCGCGCGATCACCTGCTCAACGCCCTGCCGATGTTCCACGTCGGCGGCCTGTGCATCCAGTTCCTGCCGGTCCTCGCCGCCGGCGGCACCACCACGCTGCATGCGCGCTTCGATCCCGGGGCGTGGATCGCCGACGTGGCCCGGCGGCGCCCGACGCTCTCGCTGCTGGTGCCGGCCACGCTGAAGGCGATCATCGACCATCCGGACTGGCCGCAGGCGGACCTGTCGTCGCTGCGCTTCGTCAACACCGGTTCGTCGACGGTGCCGCGCTCGCTGATCGACGCGGTGCAGGCGCGCGGCGTGCCGGTGAGCCAGGTCTACGGCGCCACCGAGACCGGGCCGGTCTCGATCGTGCTGCGGCCGGAGGACGGCTTCGCCCACCCGGGCAGCACCGGCAAGCCGGCACTGCATGTCGAGGTGCGGCTGGTGAAGGCGGACGGCACCGACGCGGCGACCGGCGAGACCGGCGAGATCTGGGTGCGCGGGCCCAACGTGATCGCCGGCTACTGGAACGATCCGGACAATCCGGCGTTCGCCGGCGGCTGGTTCCATTCGGGCGATCTCGCCTACCGCGACGCGCAGGGCTTTCACTGGGTCGTGGGCCGCTCGAAGGACATGATCATCTCCGGCGGCGAGAACATCTACCCGGCCGAGCTGGAGAACATCCTCGCCGACTGCCCGGCGATCGCCGAGTGCGCGGTGATCGGCGAGGACGACCCGCGCTGGGGCGAGGTCGCGGTCGCGGTGGTGGTGCGCAAGCCCGGCCAGCACCTGACGGCTGAAGCGGTCGCCGGGCTGTTCGACGGCCGGATCGCGCGCTACAAGCATCCGCGGCGCGTGGTGTTCGTCGACGCGCTGCCGAAGACGGCGCTGGGGAAGGTGCAGAAGGCGCAGCTGCGCACGCAGCTGGCCGGCGGCTGAGGCGGCGCGCGGGTCCGGCGGGCGGCGCGCGCGGGTCCGGCGCGCTAGCGGCCGGGCGCGTCGACGATCCGCGCCTCGACGATCCGGATGGCGAGCCCGCTGACGAAGATCACGACGCTCGAGGCCAGCAGCAGGTAGAGCATGCGGTCCCAGGCCAGCGCCGCACCGACGACCGCGGTCACCAGGAGCGGGCTCGCGAACTGGCCGAGATTGGATCCCTGGTTGATCATGCCTTGCACCGTGCCGACCTGGGCCGGACTCCTTGCATGCGTCTGCGCCGCCGACATCACCGATCCGGGCAGCACGCCGACGGCGAACGAGAACGCGACGCAGCCGAGGTAGCGCACGCCGTCCGGCAGCGCCGGCGCGAACGCGATGGCGCAGGTGAGCGCGGTCGCCACCGCGGCCAGGCAGACGTTGGTGCCGCGCGCGAAGCCGCGCTGCAGAAGCACGCCGCCGAGCAGATTGCCGGGAATGTTCGCTGCGACCATGATCGCGGTGAGCAGCGAGGCGAGGCCGAGCGGGGTGCCGCGCTCGCCGACCATGAAGGTCGGCAGCCAGACCATGATGGCGTAGTAGTTGAACGCGTAGCAGCCGAATGCCAGTGCGATCCACCACGGCCCGGCGGCCTTGAGCGGCGCGGCCGAGGCGCGCCAGGAGCGCGGACCGTCCTGATGCGGCTGCGGGAAGTCCGCCCGCAGGGCGGCGAGGGTCGCCAGCGCGGCGAGCGCGCAGGCGCTGCCGGCCAGCCAGAGGGCCCGCCAGCCCCAGGATTCGAGCACCAGCGGCGCCAGCAGCATGCCGAGTGTCGTCCCGGCCGGCATGTACGCGCCCCAGAAGCTGAAGACGCGGCGGCGATCCCGGACGGCGGTGGAAAGCATGATCAGGCCGGGCGCGGCGACGACGATCGACAGGAACCCCGCGCCCTCGAGGAAGCGGCTCGCCAGGAGCATGGGCGCGCCGGCCGCGAGCGCGCCGATGACCCCGCCCGCGGCGAGCGATGCGAGGCCGGTCATGCACAGCTGCCAGGCGCCGAGCCGGGCGGCGATCAGTCCCATGAAGATCGAGGCGAGCATGCCCAGCGTGTTGAAGGCGGAGACCATGGCGCCGGACTGCGCCAGGCTCAGGGACAACTCGCCGCGCAGGGCGGGGATCGCCGGCGGCAGCTTGCCGATGTAGAGCGCGGCGATCACGCCCAGCAGCAGGGCGACGATCGCGGCGCG
The DNA here is from genome assembly GCA_016790695.1 of Burkholderiales bacterium. GTDB lineage: Bacteria > Pseudomonadota > Gammaproteobacteria > Burkholderiales > JAEUOS01 > JAEUOS01. Next base: position 84,093 of record JAEUOS010000027.1, on the reverse strand, counting down.
CCAGCGCGTGGTCGGCGGTGTCGCCTGCGCGGCCGTCATCGGGGCGCCGGCGCCGACAGCGCCTCGTGCAGGCACGCCGGACACAGGCAGGAATCGATGGCGGGGTCGATGCGCTCGAGGCGCGGCAGTTGCGCGCACCAGCACGGCGCGTCCGCATCGACGCCGCAGCCGAACGCGGCGGCGCAGCGTGCGCAACGGGCGATCCTGACGCCGGCGGCGGTCGACGGGGCGGATTCGGTCCGGGTCGGGGCCATTGCGGGGATTCTAGGGCACGCGGCGGTGCGCGTCTGCCTTGCGCGGGGGCTTGAAACGCGGATGCCCTGGGCCCATATCCTCGACATCGCGGCGCAGCGCGCCGCCCCCCGCCGAAGAGGAAATCATGCATTCGTCCCGTCCCTTCATGTTTGCGCGGCGCGCGCCGTACGCGCTTGCCCTTGGCGCGGTCCTCGACGCGCTCAATCGGCCGGCCGGGCGCGATGGCACGGCGGTCCGAGCCCGCCCGATCCCCTGCGAGGTCGCCGAGCGCGACGACGCCTACGTGGTGACCGCCGATCTGCCGGGGTACCGCAAGGAAGACATCACCGTCGAGGTCGAGGGTGCGCGCGTGACCATCACCGCCGAGTCCGGGAGCGCTCCGGCGCCCGATGGGTCGAGCCGCCTGCTGTGGAGCGAGCGCGCCGGCGGACGCGTGCGGCGGGCCTTCGAGTTCGGCGACGACGTCGACCAGGCGCGCGCGGCAGTGCGCTATGCGGATGGCGTGCTGACGCTCACGCTGCCGAAAAAAGTCTCGGCAGCGCGGAAACTTTTGCCGGTCGAATGACTCAAAGGAGTATCTGCTTTAACGGGCAGTGCGTCGGCGGTGGATCCTTCCCCTGAAACACCGTCGACACCCGCCTTTCACGTTCGCGTGGCGCCGCTTCGAGCGACCTCCTCCCGTGTCGGAGCGGCGTAGGCGGGGCGGGCGTCGGTTCCCCTGCCGGCGTCCGCATCTTTTCAAAGGCGCTTCCGGTCTCCCGGAAGCGCCTTTTCTTTTGCGGCGACCGATGTATACATCATGGTGTGCAACCTGACCGGCGCATTGTCGGCAACGCGCGCCCAAGTACAATTCCCTCCTTGCGGTGCTGGATTGGCGCGGCCGCGGCCGGCCCTCCCCGGCGCCGCGCATCCGGCCTTCGTTCCGTCGTCCACCATGCTTCGTCGCCCATGACCGCCAACGCCGCCCATGTCCCGCCCGCCGTCCAGGCATCGATCCTCGCCGAGGCCCTGCCCTACCTGCGCCGCTTCCACGGCAAGACCATCGTCGTGAAGTACGGCGGCAACGCCATGACCGACCTGAAGCTGCAGCAGCAGTTCGCGCACGACGTGGTGATGCTCAAGCTGGTCGGCCTCGATCCGGTGGTGGTGCACGGCGGCGGCCCGCAGATCGAGGAACGGCTCAAGCAGCTCGGCATCAAGAGCGCGTTCGTCCAGGGCATGCGCGTGACCGACGCGGCGACCATGGATGTGGTCGAGATGGTGCTGGGCGGGACGGTGAACAAGGACATCGTCACCCTGATCAATCAGGCCGGCGGCAAGGCGGTGGGGCTGACCGGTCAGGACGGCGGCTTCATCCGTGCCAAGAAACTGCTCATGCCCGACCGCGACCGTCCGAACGAGTTCATCGACCTTGGCCAGGTCGGGGACATCGAATCGATCGACCCGTCGGTGATCGACACCCTCGAAGCGGGCGGATTCATTCCGGTGGTGGCGCCGATCGGCGTCGGGCGCGACGGCGAGAGCTACAACATCAACGCCGACGTGGTGGCCGGCAAGCTCGCCGAGATCCTCAAGGCCGAAAAGCTGATCCTGCTCACCAACACGCCCGGGGTGCTCGACAAGGCGGGCAAGCTGCTGACCAACATCACCCCGCGCGACATCGACGCGATGGTGGCCGACGGCACGCTGTCCGGGGGCATGCTGCCGAAGATCGCCTCCGCGCTCGACGCCGCGCGGTCCGGCGTGCATGGCGTGCACATCATCGACGGCCGGGTCGAGCATGCGCTGCTGCTGGAGATCCTCACCGACCAGGGGGTCGGGACGCTGATCCGGAGCCGCTAGCACCTGCCGCCGCCCCGCGCGGCCGCCGCGGCGCGGCTACAGCAGGCGGGCGATGTCGCCGACCTCGTCCTCGAGCATCTCGCCGAGTTCGATCAGGGCCACGCGGCCGTCACGGCCGATCACGTAGACCTGCGGCAGGCCGCGCCGCAGCCGGTAGATGCGCTCGTAGGCGGGGTTGATCATGCCGGCGCGAAAGCTATACCCCTTGGCGCGCATGTAGTCGGCGGCGGCGGCCGGCGTCCTGTCGATGGACACCGTGACCACCTCGAGCCCGCGGGCGCGGTGCGCGCGATGCAGCGCCTCGATCAGCGGGTTCTGCCTGGCGCAGAACGGGCACCAGGACGCCCAGAATTGCAGCAGCACCACCTTGCCGCGCAGCGACGACGTGTCGAGCGCGCTGCCGTCGAGCAGCGTGAGCGCCGGCAGCGTGACCGCCTCGCCCCGGTTCCAGGATGCCGCCGCCGGCCCGGCGAGGGCGAGCAGCGCGGCGCCCGCGAGCCACCGCCGACGCGTGGGCATGCTCAAAATTCGATCGCGTCGGCGACCGCCCGGATGCCGGCGCGCGCGCAGGCTTCGTCGGCCTCGCCCCCGGGCGCGCCCGACACGCCGATCGCGCCGAGCACCGCGCCGCCCGCCTCGATCGGCACGCCGCCGCCGAATGCGGCCACGCGCGGCGTGGCGCGCAGCCCGCTCATCGGCCGCCCGGCCTGGGTCTCCTGCGCCAGCGCCGCGGTGGTGATGCGAAAGCTCGCTGCAGTCCAGGCCTTGTTCATCGCCACCTCGACGGTGTGCGCGCCGGCGAAGCGGTCGCGCAGCAGCACCTGGGTGACGCCCGCGCGGTCGGCGACCGCGACGCCGACCTGGTAGCCGCTCTTGCGGCAGCTCTCCAGCGCGGCGCGCGCGGCGGCGAGCGCGGTCTCGGGGGTCAGCTGCCGGATCGAATACACGCCGGCAGCGGGCTGCGCCAAGGCCTGTGCCGCCCCCAGCGCCAGTGCGGCGCCGAGCATCATCGGTTGCTTCATCGCATCTCTCCTCGTTGTCGCGGCCGCGCGCCGGGATCGGCCGCCGCGTGCCTCACCGTGCGATCCCGGGATTGCCTTCCATGCCCTTCAGGCGCGGCAGGTTGAGCGTGACCGGCTTGATCACCTTCTTCGCGCGCAGGTAGCCCGCGACCAGGTCCCAGATCGGCTCGCCCTTGGCGCCCTCGGCCACCGGCGCCCAGCCGGCCACCTTGTACTTGCGGTCGGCCTCGATCGGCCGGCCCGCGAGCCGCATGTCGGAGATGCGCGCGCCCATCTTCGCGTTCGGGTCGCAGGTGTAGCTCATGCCGCCGACCCGCACCATGTCGCCGCCCTGCTGGTAGTAGGGGTCGGGATTGAACAGGTTGTCGCCGACATCCTCCAGGATGGTCTTGATCTGCTCGCCGGTGAACTCGTTGAGGGTCACGTGCGGGTAGGTGATCGCGGTCTGGTCCATCACATGGTCGAGCGTGATCGCCTGTCCCGGCAGGATCGAGGTACCCCAGCGGAATCCCGGCGAGAAGGCGATGTCGGCGCCCTTGACCTCGAGCAGCGCGTCGAGGATCACCTGGTCGAGCGTGCCGTTGAAATTGCCGCGGCGATACAGGAGGCCTTCGGTGATGGCGAGCTTCTCGTCGAGCTTGGCCTTGTGCGGCGCGCGAACCCGGTCGATCAGCGCCTGCATCTCGGCGTCGGCCGCAAGGTAGTTCGAGAACACCGGCAGCAGCTTGTAGCGAAAATCGACGACGCGGCGCTCGCGCACCTCGAGGTCGAGGACGCCGAGGAACTTGGCATTGCTGCCGGCGTTGGTGACGAGGGTCTGGCCGGTCCCGTTCCTGACGATGACCGGCTGCGGCACGCCGTCGTGGGTGTGGCCGCCCATGATCGCGTCGATCCCGGTGACGCGCGCGGCCATCTTGATGTCGACGTCCATGCCGTTGTGCGAGAGCACGATCACCGCTGCCGCGCCCTTGGCGCGCGCCTCGTCGACCGTCTTCTGCATGTTCTGGTCCTGGATGCCGAAGTTCCAGTCGGCGACCAGGTGGCGCGGGTTGGCGATCGGCGTGTAGGGGAAGGCCTGGCCGATGATCGCCACCGGCACGCCGTTCATCTCCCGGATCACGTAGGCGGGGAACACCGGGTCGCCGAAGTCGGCGGTCTTGATGTTCTGGGCGACGAAGTCGACCTTGCCCTTGAAGTCCTTCTGCACCACCTCCTCGACGCGCTTGGCGCCGAAGGTGAATTCCCAGTGCCCGGTCATGACGTCGACGCCGAGGAGCTTGCAGGCGTCGACCATGTCCTGGCCGTTGGACCACAACGAGGTGGCCGACCCCTGCCAGGTGTCGCCGCCGTCGAGCAGCAGGGCGCCGGGACGTTCGGCGCGCAGCTTCTTCACCAGCGTGGCCAGGTGGGCGAAGCCGCCGGTCTTGCCGTAGAGCCGCGCGGCGCGCGCGAAATCCAGATGGGTGAAGGCGTGGCCGAGATTGCGCGCGAGGTCGCGCGGGTAGCCGGCGCGCGCCGCCCTCGGGTCCATCCTGAAGTGCTGGAGCAGCGCCTGGCCCACCAGATGCGGCGGCCGGCCCAGTGCCTCGCCGATGCCGAGGTTGACGTTGGGCTCGCGAAAGTAGACCGGCAGCAGCTGCGCGTGGCAGTCGGTGAAGTGCAGCAGATGGACGTTGCCGAAGACCTTGAAGTCGTACAGGCCGGCGGCAGGATTGGCCGCGGCGGCCTCCTTGCCGTCGAGGTAGAGCCCGCCGGCGACGGCGGCGGCGAGCACGTTCAGGAATTCGCGGCGGTTCATCAGGAAAGCCTTATGGAGGGGGCGAAAAAAAGGGGCGGCAATCCCGCCCCTCGACGCGCGATCAGCGGTTGACCGGCGAACTGGGGTCGAGCAGCAGCGCGGTCAGATGCTTGATCTGCTGCTCGGTCAGGATGCCGTTGTGCCCGAAGCGCGGCATGTTGGAGCACGCGGTGAACGCCTGCGGGTTGTAGATCTTGCCGTAGGTGTAGCGCTGGATCGCCTCGGAGTTGCCGCGCAGCTTGCCGTAGTGGAGCAGGGGCGGCCCGATGGTGCCGAACGAGATCTCCTGCGGACTCATCTGATGGCACGCGTAGCAGTTGCCGCCGGACGGGTTGGCCGGATTGTCGGAGAACTGCTTGCCGACACCGGACTGCGCGATCTTCTCGCCCTCGCGCCAGTCGCCGAGAAGCCTGCCGTCGGCCGGATACTTGATCAGCGCCTGCTGCGCCTTTTCCATGCGCTCGAGATCCGCCACCGGCGGCTTCTTCGCCGGGTCGTCGAGGCTGCACACCGCCTGCGGCGCATCCTGGTTGAGGCGGTCGAGCTTGGCCTGGCCGCGCTCCTTGAACGACGCGCGCATGATGTCGGCGGCCTGCCTGGCGAGTTCGGCGTCCGACAGGCTGGCGCAGCCGGCGATGCCGCCCGTGAGCACGATGGCGGCGGCCGTCAATAGCGTGGGTTTCATCCGGGATGTCCTTTCGAGAACCGGTCAGCGCTTGATCGCCGGCGCATTGAACTCGGCGCCATTGGCATTGCGCGCCAGGAAGGTCGTGAGCGCCACCGACGCCTCGGAGGTGAACTCGAGCTCGGGGAAGCGCTGCTGGCGGAAGCAGTCGAACAGGCGCCACTGGAAGGTCCGCAGTTCGCCCTGGGACACGCGGTAGGCGGGCCACGTCGTGTAGGCGCGCTGCGCGTCCTTGGCTTCGGTCAGATTGGGCAGATCCTGGAGGCGGATGCGCTTGCCCGACTCCGAGTGGCAGGTCGCGCAGGAGAAATCGTGCGGGCCGCCGCGGAAGAAGAACATCTTCTTGCCCAGCTGATAGGCCTCGCGTTCCTTCGGATGGCTCTGCGGGACGTTCATCTTCACGCCGCGCGATTCGGACGTGATGAAGGCCACGAGCGCCTCGTTGTCGGAGCGGTCGGTGCCGCTGCCGTACGGGCGCGCCCTGGCCTGGGCCGCCGTCAGCCCCTGCAGGGTCATGCGGCAGTGGACCAGGCGGGACTCCAGGTCCATGACGCGCCCGGTGTCGGCGAAGTAGCGCGGCAATTCCGCGTAGGCGCCGCGCACCACGCCCGGTCCCTTGCCGAGATCGCAGGCCTCGAGCGAGGCGTTCCGCGGCCCCGCCTTCCTCTTCCAGAGGTCCTCGCCGCGGGCCTCCCAGAGCTCGGCGGGATTGCCGCCGGCCAGTGCCTGGCGGTACTCCTCGATCTTCTTGACGGTGTCGTCGCCCGCCTGCGCCGCGGCGAGTCCGGGCAGGCAGGCGAACAGGGCGAGCACCAGCGCGCCCCCGGTGGTCAATCGCGTCATGCTGTCTCCTTGAAGAGTGCGGCGCGGGCGCTGCGCGCCCGCCGCGACACGGCCTTCTGCGGGCCGCTTCGACGCGCTAGGCGGCGATGGTTGCCTCGTCGGTGCGCTTGTCGCCCTTGTTGTCGACCCAGGCGATCGCGATCTTCTCGCCGGCCTTGGCGCCGGCGAACTGGAACTGCAGGTAGGGGTTCTTGGATATCGCCGGCCCCCACTGGGCGGCGAGCACGGTCTTGCCATTGTGCGTGGCGGTGACTTCCTGGATGAAGTGGGCCGGGACCACCTTGCCGGTCGAGTCACGACGCTGGCCGGTTTCCATCTCGTGGGCCATCAGGACGCGGACGACGGTCTTGTCGCCTTCGATCTTGGCGCGGATGCGCATCGGGTCTGCCATGGTTCTTCCTTTCGAATTGGGGTGTCGCGTCGATGCCGGGATCAGCCGCCGCAGCCGCCCAGGGTCACCTTGATCTCGCGGGTGGCCACGAGATACTTGCCGTCCGCCTTGATCAGGGCGTGCACCTGCGAGGTTTCGCCCATCTTCACGCGTGTGCTCACGGTGGGATCGGTGCCGGCCGGGATCGTGAAGGTGGCGGCCAGCGCGTTGGGGTTCTTCTCGACCAGGATCGAGATCGACTCCGTCTTGGGCACGTTGCTGGTCACGCTGACCGGCACGACCGCGCCGTTCTCGGCGATCTCCGGGGTCGAGCCCCAGTTGACATCCTTGGTCGGCGCGGTGCTGGCGCCGCCCAGGCCCTTGACCACGGCGTCGACGGTCTTGGCCGAGAACGCGGCCTGGTTCCAGGCGGCGTGGGCCGTTCCCGGCCGGACCAGGCCGGCGGCGACAAACAGCCCGAAGATGGCGGTGGCGGATCCTTGCTTGAGCGCCTCGCGGCGAGCGTGGTCGACTTGGTGCATGCGGGTCTCCTGTACGGGGATGGTTTGGTTCGATGCGACTGGCAATGACAACATTTTACGGGCGCCGCGCCGGGCCGATCATTCGGGCGTACCCTTGAGAATCCAGCGCGCCAGCAGGGCGGCGTCGGCGTCGCTGATGGTGACCGAGGGAGGCATCGGGACTTGGCCCCATATTCCCTGACCGCCGGCCTTGATCTTGCCGGCGAGATAGGCTTCGGCATTGTCCTTGGCCCGGTATTTCTCGCTCACCTGGTTGAATCCCGGGCCGACGATCTTGCGGTCGACGCCATGGCAGCCGAGGCACGCGGCCTTGCCGGTCAGTTCCTTGACCGCGGCGAATTCGCCGCCGCGCGCGGCCGCAGTTGCCGACGCGGCCGTGACCTGGCCGCGCAGGCCGCCGCGGTTGCGGTCCTGATCCGCAAGGTTGCCGTGCGAGCCGCGCGCGTGATCGGGCAGGCTCGAGGCGATCTTGACGTCGGGCGCGCAGTTGCGCATGCAGGCGACGTTCCTGACGTCCGGCTTGCCCGTGGGCAGCCACAGGCCGTGCCGCGGCGACTTGCCGTCGCGATTGGGGAGCAGCGCCTGAACCTCGCGGATGTTGCGGTCGGACAGGACGAAGTCGCCCGGCAGGATCTCCGCGAGATTGAGGATGTAGGCCGTCACCGCATAGGTGTCGTCGACGCCGAGGGTGCGCGGGTTGTTCCACGGCATGGCGCGGTGGATGTAGTCCCACAACGTCGACAGCGTGGAGAGCTTCATCATCGTGGTCCGCTGCGCCTCGGTCCCCTTGGCGAGCGCCTCGACCCGGCCCGTCTGCACGTCCTTCCTGGTGGTGCCGCCGACGATCGGCGTGAATACCTCGTTGGATTCGCCGAACACGCCATGGCACGACGCGCACTTGGATTCCCAGATGTCCTGGCCCCTGGCGACGCTTCCCTGGCCGCGCGGCAGACCCTTGAAGTCGGGCCGCACGTCGATGTCCCAGGCCCGTATCTCCGCCGGCGTGGCGGGACGGCCGATGCCGGGCCAGGTCGGCGCCTTCCCCGTGCCGGGGCCCGCATGGCTCAGCGTGCAGGCGAGCGCCAGCGCGACCGCCGCCGCGACGTCAGATCTGCACATTGCTCACCTCGCCGCCGGGCGCGACCTTCCAGGACTGGATCGCGTTGTTGTGGTAGATCGAGCGCGTGCCGCGCACCGCGCGCAGCTGGCGCATCTGCGGCTGCACGTAGCCGGTGCTGTCGACGGCGCGGCTCTGCAGTATCGCCGCCTCGCCGTTCCACACCCAGGGCAGGCTGAAGCGGGTCAGGCACTTCGACAGCACCGGCGTCTGCAGCGTCGCGGTCCGCCAGTTGCGCCCGCCGTCGACGCTGACGTCGACGCGGCGGATCTTGCCGCGCCCGCTCCAGGCCAGGCCGGTGATGTTGTAGAAGCCGCGGTCGAGCAGGGTCTGCCCGCCGGACGGGCTGGTGATGACGGACTTGCATTCCTGGATCGAGGTGTACTGGCGGTGCGTGCCGTCGGGCATCATGTCGATGTAGTGCATCACCTCTTCGCGCGCGCCGTAGGGCTGGTCGCCGACCTCGATCCGGCGCAGCCACTTGACCCAGGACACCCCCTGGACACCCGGCACGACCAGCCGCAGCGGGTAGCCGTTCTCGGGGCGCAGCATCTCGCCGTTCATGCCGTAGGCGAGCAGCACCTCGCCGGACTCGACCAGCTCCATCGGGATGGTGCGGGTGAGCCCGGAGCCGTCGCCGCCCTCGGCGAGCACGTAGCGGCCCTTGCGGTAGTCGGCGCCGCAGAAGTCCAGCACGTCGCGCAGGCGCACCCCGGTGAACTCGCTGCACGAGAGCATGCCGTGGGTGTATTGCACCGTCGGCACCGCAACGTTGCCCCATTCCATGCCGGTGTTGGCGCCGCACTCGATGAAATGCATGCGCGACACCGCGGGCATGCGCATCAGGTCGTCGATGGTGAACACGCTCGGCCGCTTGAGCAGCGTCTCGTCCGAGCCGTTGACCATGAGCCGGTGCTGCGAGGGATCGAGGTCGTGCCAGCCCTGGTGGTGGCGCTCGAAGTGGAGGCCGGAGGCGGTGATGATGCCGAACATGCCCTGCAGCGGCGAGAACGCCACCGACGCCGCCGAGACCCGGGTGAGGCCCGGCGATTCGCGTCGCATCAGGTTGCGCTCGTATTTCGACGGCATCCCGTAGCCGGTGGCCGCCACCGGCTGGCCCAGCGTGGTTGCATGCGGCTGCGGCTCGAGGATGAGCTTCTCGCCGGTCGCCTGGGCGAGGGCGCCGGTCGACGCGGCCGCGCCGGCAGCCACCAGGGCCTGGCGCAGGAAATCGCGCCGCCCGGATTGCACCGCGCGAACCTGCGCGTCGTCGAGGAAGTTCTCCGGCGCGCGCCGCAGGCGGCCCGGATGCGAGAGTGACACCATGCGTGTTTCCCAGTCGATCGGCGCCGCCGTGACGGCGTGCGGCAAGACGTGCGCCGATCCTCAAAACTTCAGAATATAAGCAAATACTAATTTCTTCTGATGGCAATGTCACGCTGCGTCGCAGCATCCGCGCCGCAGCGCCGTGCCGCCTAGGTGATGGCGTTCAGGCCGTCCTCGTAGCCGAGCGCCGCGCTGCGGATGGTGAGCAGCTGACGGCGCGTCTGCGCGTGCGCGGGCGCCAGGCCCAGATGCACCCAGCGGCCGAATTCGTGGATGAGCTGGTCGAAAGCGATCGGCGACGCGGCGATCGCGCGCGCGACCGCCAGCGGCGGGCCGAAGCCGGGGCAGGTGAAATCGGCCGCCAGGCCGAGGCGATGGCGCGACCCGGGCGCACCGCCGACCGCCTCGTTGAGCGCGGGCGAGCGGTAGGCGCTGCTGATGACGAGGGGCGCATCGAGCAGCGCGCGCACCTCCTCGAGACAGGCCGCGAGGCGGCGCAGATTGGCGAGGTCCGGGCGGCTCGGCTGGTTGTCGATGCCGAGACGGCGCGCGGTGTCGGAGCGCACCAGGACTTCGAGGCTGAAGTTCGGCGACAATTGCATCGCACGCAGTTTATCGTCCGATCGGCACCCGCTTGACACCCTCCCGTCCGCGCTCGCTCTGGCTGTTCGACCTCGACGACACGCTGCACCGCGCGACCCCGGTGATCTTCGAGCGCATGAACCGCGCGATGACCGAGTACGTGATGCGGCATGTGGGCCTCGACGAGGCGGCGGCGAACCAGCTGCGCCGCGACTACTGGCAGCGCTACGGCGCGACCCTGCTCGGCCTGATGCGGCGCCACGCGGTCGCGCCGGACCATTTCCTGCGCGAGACGCACCGCTTTCCCGACCTCGATGCCCTGCTCGATTACGACCGGCCGCTGCGGCGGCTGCTCAAGACCCTGCCCGGGCGCAAGATCCTGGTGTCCAATGCGCCGCGCCACTATGTCGACGCCGTGCTCGCGGCGATGGGGATATCGCCGCACCTCCATGCGATCGAGACCATCGAGTCGATGCGCTACGTGCCCAAGCCGGCGCGCTCGTCGCTCGCACGCATCCTGAAGCGGCACCGCCGCCACGGCGAGGCGGCCATCATGGTCGAGGACAACCTCGACAACCTGCGCACCGCGCGGCGCCTGGGACTGACCACGGTCTGGGTGGCGCGTGGTCCGGGCCGACCGGCGTTTGTTGACGTCAAGCTCAAATCGGTGCTTCAATTGAGTAAGCACTCACGCCTGATGCGCCGCACCGTCCACGCGCCCGTCTGAGACCGGCTGCGCGGCCCGGCGGCCCCCTCCTTCCCCGAACGCACCGGCCGATGCCCCGCTCCACCGACCGCAAGACGCAGATCCTCCAGCTGATCGCGCAGATGCTCGAATCGCCGACCGGCGAGAAGATCACGACGGCTGCGCTGGCCAAGCACCTGCAGGTCTCGGAGGCGGCGCTGTACCGGCACTTCGCGAGCAAGGCGCAGATGTTCGAGGGCCTGATCGAGTTCATCGAGTCCTCCCTGTTCGGACTGATCAACCGGATCACCGTCGACGAGGCCGACGGCCTGAAGCAGGTGCACGCGATCGTCGCGATGACGCTGCGGTTCTCGGCCCAGAATCCGGGCATGACCCGCGTCCTGATCGGCGATGCGCTGGTCAACGAGAACGAGCGCCTGCAGACGCGCATCAACGCGCTGACCGAGCGCCTCGAGGCGGCGCTGCGGCAGTCGCTGCGGGTGGCGGTCAGTCAGTCCACCATCCCGCAGGCGGTCGACGTCACCGCCCAGGCCAACGCCCTCATGTGTTACGTGATCGGGCGCTGGCACCAGTTCGCCAAGAGCGGCTTCCGCAGGTCCCCGACCGACGGCCTGGAGCGCCAGCTGCCGCTGCTTCTCGGCTGACGCGCCGCGGCGCCGGCTTCAGGCGGGCGGGTCCGCGCTGCCGCAGGCGGCGCAGTGCGGATCCTTGGGCAGGCGGATCTGACGCCATTCCATGGCAAGCCCGTCGAGCAGCAGCAGCCTTCCCGCGAGCGTCTCGCCGACCTCGCCGACGACCTTCAGCGCCTCCGCCGCCTGCACCGCGCCGATGATGCCGGTGATCGGCGCGAACACGCCCATCACGGCGCAGCGCATCTCCTCGGTGTCGGCGCCCTCCGGGAACAGGCAGTGGTAGCAGGGAGCATCGCCGCGGCGCATGTCGAACACGCTCACCTGGCCGTCGAAGCGGATCGCCGCGCCCGACACGAGCGGCTTGCGGCGCCGGATGCAGGCGCGATTGACCGCATGGCGGGTGGCAAAGTTGTCGCAGCAGTCGAGGACGACGTCGGCGGCGTCGACGAGCTCGTCGAGCGCGGCGCCGGACAGCCGCGCGTTCACCGCGGTGACCGCGACGTCCGGGTTGTATTCGGCCAGGAGGTCGCGTGCCGACTCCGCCTTCGGCCGCCCCACGCTCGCGCAGCGGTGCAGGATCTGGCGCTGCAGGTTGGTCAGATCGACCGTGTCGCCGTCGGCGATGGTGAGGCGGCCGATTCCCGCGGTCGCCAGGTACAGCGCGGCCGGGGAGCCGAGCCCGCCCGCGCCGACCACCAGCGCGTGGGCTCGCAGCAGCCGTTCCTGCCCCTCGATGCCGAACTGCGGCAGGAGAATGTGGCGCGAGTAGCGCAGCAGCTGGTCGTCGTTCATCTCGGCGGGAGCGCGGTCACGAAAAAAACAGGGGCCTGCCGGCCCCTGTCGCAAGAGCGGGCGCGATCGGCGTTACTTGCGCGCGTCGGCGGTGCGCGGCGCGGGCTCCTTCGACTTCTCGCCCTTGACCGGCACGCCCTTGAGGAGATTCATCGCCTGCTGGAACTGGAAATCCTCGGGGGTGCCGAACTCGATGCGCGCGGGCGGCTTGGCGGCGCTGCCGTCATCCTTCTTTTCCTCCGCCTTGGCCGCCGGCCGCTTGTCGGCACCGGGATCCTTGTCGTTGGAGAGGTGGTTGGCGAGGTCGGCTTCGCGCATGCGGGCGGCGCGCACCGCGCCCTCGGCCGTCTCGGCGACGGTCCAGTCGGGGATGATGCCCTTGGCCTGGATCGACCGGCCCGACGGCGTGTAGTAGCGCGCCGTGGTCAGCTTCATGCCGGCCCCGTTCGACAGGTTGATCTTGGTCTGCACCGACCCCTTGCCGAAGGTGGTCTGGCCCATCACGACGGCGCGCTTGTGGTCCTGCAGGGCGCCGGCCACGATCTCGGAGGCCGAGGCCGACCCGTCGTTGACGAGGACCACCAGCGGCACCGACTTCGCCGCCGCCGGCACGTTGCGCAGCGCGTCCTCGCGCGTGCGGAACGAATATTCCTCGGGCGTGGCCACGTACTCGTGCTTGGTGTCCGGCAGCCGCCCGTTGGACGAGACCACGAGCGTGCGCGGCTCGAGGAACGCGGCCGAGACGCCGATGGCGGCATGCAGCAGGCCGCCCGGGTTGTTGCGCATGTCCAGCACCATGCCGGCGAGCTTGCCGCCGCTCTCCTTGTACATGCGCTCGATCGCGCGGCCGAGGTCGTCGACGGTGCGCTCCTGGAACTGGGTGATGCGGATGTGCGCGTAGCCGGGCTCGATCAGCTTCGCCTTGACGCTCTGCACCCGGATCACCTCGCGCACGAGGGTGAATTCCAGCGGCCGGTTCTCGCCCTTGCGCGCGACGGTGAGCTTGATCGAGGTCTTGGGCTTGCCGCGCATCCGCTTGACCGCATCGCCCAGGGTGATGCCCTTGGTCGAGGTATCGTCGATCTTCACGATCAGGTCGCCGGCCTTGATCCCGGCGCGCGCCGCGGGCGTGTCCTCGATCGGCGAGACCACCTTCACATAGCCGTCCTCGGTGCCGACCTCGATGCCGAGGCCGCCGAACTCGCCGCGGATGCTGGTCTCGAACTCCTTGTTCTCCTCCGGATCGAGATAGGCGGAATGCGGGTCGAGTTCGGTCAGCATCCCCTTGACGGCGCCGGTCAGGAGCTTCTTGTCCTCGACCGGTTCGACGTACCCCTGCTTGATGTTGCCGAAGACCTCCGCCAGGGTCTGGATCTCCGGCAGCGGCAGGGGGCTGCGCGTCTCGCGCTGCGCGACGGCGGAGAAATTGAGTCCGAGAAAGACCCCGGCCACCGCGCCGATGCCGACCAGACCGCTGCTCTTCCAGGAGAATTTCATGTTCGACTCCGGCGCCTCGCGCGCCATTTCGGTGAAGACCGCGTGCCACCGCCCGCACGTCCGGACGCCCGGCACGACCCCCGTGCCCGGACCCCTTGCGGCCCCGGCACCGGGACGCTGATGAAGGACCGCGCGGCGGGCCGATAGTTCCCCGGCGACGGCCGCCGCGCGTCTAGCGTCGGGTCCAGCCCAGCGGGTCGAAAGGCTTGCCCTGGTGCCGCAGTTCAAAGTATAGACCCGTTTCCGCGCTGCCTCCGCTGTTGCCGACGCGGGCGATGGCGTCGCCGCCGGCGACCGCCTCGCCGGCCTGGCGAAACAGGGTCTCGTTGTTTCCGTAGATGCTCAGGTAGTCGTCGCCATGATCGACGATGATCAGATTGCCGAAGCCGCGCATCCAGTCGGCGAACACCACGCGGCCCGGTGCGACCGACCGCACATCCTCGCCGGCGCCGGCGCGGATGAACACCCCCTTCCAGGTCGTTCCGCCGCCCTCGCGCGGCATGCCGAAGCGTCCGGCCAGCTCGCCCTTCGCCGGCAGGCGCAGCTTGCCGCGCAGGGTCGCGAAGGCGCCCGCGAAGCCGGATTCCGGGGGGCGATCGTCGCGCGCCGCCCCCTTGCGCGCGGGCGCCGGAGCCGGCTTGGGGACGGCGAGGCGCGCGAGCCGTTCGATCAGTTCGGTCAGGCGCTTCTCGTTGCGCTCGAGGGTGGACACCTCCTGCCGCTGCGTCCGGATCTGCGTCGCCAGCCGCGTCAGCACCTTCTTGCGCGCTGCCGACTCGCGCGCGAGCTGTTCGCGCTCGGCGCGCTGGCGTGCCTCGATCTCCGCCAGCTGGGCGGTCTTGTCGCGCGCCGCCGCCGCCAGGCGCTGCAGTTCGGCCAGGTTGGCGCGCAGCCCCTCGATCAGGCGCGCCTGCGCGCGCGAGACGTAGCTCGCATAGTGGATCTCGCGCGCCGCGGCCGCCGGATTCTCGCCGGAGAAGAACATCTTCACGTATCCGCTCTGGTGCTTGACGTACTCGTCGTGGATCAGGCGCGACAGCCGCGCCCCCTGGGTCGCGGCCGACTCGCCCAGCGCGCGGCTCCTGCGCCCGAGGTCCTGCAGTTCGAGCTCGCCCGCCCGCTTCTGCTCGGCCAGGTCGCGCAGCGCGCGGTTGGCCTCGGAGATCGCGCGCTCGGACGCCTTGAGCGAGTCGGCCGCCTCCGCGCGGTCGCCCTCGGTGCGCTCGATGTCCCGCTTGAGCGCGTCGATCCGTCCGCGCAGCTCCCTGAGGTCGTCGGCCGGCGCCGCCGGCGCCGGCACCGCAGGCGACCCGACGAGCGCCGCGGCGACCAGCCACGACGCTCCGCGGGTCGGTCGGCCCGCCGGCACCGGTCCTATGCCTTCGCCTTGCCCTGCGCGGCGACCGCGGCCTGGGCGCGCGCGATCTCGTCGGGGTCGGCCAGGTAGTAGTTGCGGATCGGGCGCAGGTCCGCGTCCAGCTCGTAGACCAGCGGCTGCGCGGTCGGGATGTTGATCCCGACGATGGTCTCGTCGTCGACCTGATCGAGGTACTTGACGAGCGCGCGCAGACTGTTGCCGTGCGCGGCGATGAGCACGCGCTGTCCGCTGCGGATCGCCGGCGCGATGCGGGACTGCCAGTACGGCAGGACCCGGGCGACCGTGTCCTTGAGGCATTCGGTCGCCGGCAGGTCGCCGGCGTCGACGCCCGCGTAGCGGGGGTCGAAGCGCGGGTGGCGCGGATCGTCCGGACCGAGCGGCTCCGGGGCGATCGCGTAGGCGCGCCGCCAGATCAGCACCTGCGCGTCGCCGAACTTCGCCGCCGTCTCCGCCTTGTTCAGGCCCTGCAGGGCGCCGTAGTGCCGCTCGTTCAGGCGCCAGTGCTTCTCGGTCGGCAGCCACAGCAGGTCGAGTTCCTCGAGCGCGGTGTTGAGGGTGCGGATCGCGCGCTTGAGGACGGACGTGAAGGTGAGGTCGAAGCCGTAGCCCTTCTCCCTGAGCAGGCGGCCGGCGCGCCGCGCCTCGTCGACGCCGGTGTCGGTCAGGTCGACGTCGGTCCAGCCGGTGAACCTGTTCTCCCGGTTCCAGGCGGACTCGCCGTGGCGCATCATCACCAGCTTGTACATTTCGGAATCCCGCCGACGTGGTCTGAGGAACTCTATTTTATAATCCGCCGCTTGCACTTGGTGGTTCGGGCGAAGCGATGCCGGCAGCGCGCAAGGTGGGCGAGGACATATTCGATCTGATCGGCCGCACCGAGGAGATCGAGCAGGCGTCGCTGGCGATGAAGGCGATCGCGCACCCGCTGCGGCTGAAGATCCTCTGCCTGCTTTCGGGCGGCGAAGTCGCGGTGCAGGAGATCGTCGATGCGGTCGGCACCTCGCAGAGCAACATTTCTCAGCACCTGGCGATCCTGCGCGACAAGAAGATCCTCAAGACCCGCAAGGATTCGAACAAGGTCTTCTACCGCATCGCCGACGAACGCACGCTGAGTCTGGTGGCATTGATGCGCCAGGTGTTCTGCGGCGTCCCGGGCCGGTGACTGGAGAATCAGATTGATCGAAAAATTCGTGATGGACAACTGGCCGCTGATCGCGGTGGCCTTCGTATCCGGTGCCATGCTGATCTGGCCGTACGTGGCCGGCCGCCGCGGCGGCGCGCGCCTGTCGACGCTGGAGGCGACACAGCTGATCAACCAGAAGGACGCGGTGGTGATCGACATTCGCGACCAGGCGGAGTTCGCGCGCGGCCATATCGCCAATTCGCGGAGCTTCCCCGCCAAGGTGTTCGAGGAGCGTCGTGCCGAGCTGGAGAAACTCAAGTCCCTGCCGGTCATCGTGAGCTGCGACAGCGGCCAGCGGGCCGGACCGGCGGCCGAGAAGCTGCGCGCGCTCGGCCTGCAGGAAGTGTACGTGCTCGGCGGCGGGCTCAACGCCTGGCGCGACGCCGGCTTGCCGGTCGCCAAGTAGCCCGGCGCCGCCCCGGCCCGCCGCGCGCGTACCCGCCCCGACGCACCGCCCCGATCCGCGCCCCGTATCGCGCCCCGTACCGCGTCCGATCCACACCCTGTTCCAGAGAAAGCCGATTCATGCCTTCCGCACGCGTCCGCATGTATGCCACCGCCACCTGCCCGTTCTGCATCCGCGCCGAGGCCCTGCTGCGATCGAAGGGGGTGGAGGCGATCGAGAAGATCCGCGTCGATCTCGAACCCGCGTTGCGGCGCACGATGACCGAGGAGACCGGGCGCACCACGGTGCCGCAGATATTCGTCGACGACGTGCATGTCGGCGGCTGCGACGACCTGGTCGCGCTCGACCGCCGCGGCGGGCTCGACCCGATGCTCAACCGCGCAGGCGCCTGACCGGCGCACGCGGCCCCATTTCAACCAGAACAACGAGGTAGCAGATGGCCGATTCAGATACCGGCGCCGCCGGCGGAGAGCAGGGCGCGGGCGTGGTGTTCAACTTCGAGAAGATCTACGTGAAGGACATGTCGATCGAGATTCCGCATGCGCCGGCGATCTTTCTCGAAACCGAGTCGCCCGCACTCGAGACGCAGCTGAACATCGACGCCAACAATTTCAGCGACGGCATGTACGAGGTCGTCGTGACGGCGACCGTCACCACGCGGCTCAAGGAGCGCGTGGTGTTCCTGGTGGAATTGCGCCAGGCGGGCATCTTCGAGATCCGCAATTTTCCGCAGGACCAGATCGACCCGCTGCTGGGAATTCACTGCGCCGGCATGCTGTTTCCGTACCTGCGCGCCAACGTGGCCGACCTCGTGACCCGCGCCGGGTTCCCGGCGCTGCATCTTCCGAACGTCAACTTCGAGGCCTTTTACGCCCAGCGGGTGCAGCAGATGGAGGAGGCGCGCCGCGCGGCGGCGGCCGGCGGCGCGGCCACCCCGGTGCAGTAGGCGACGATGGCGCCCGCGCGCGTTCTGCTGGCTCTCCTGCTGCCGCTCGTCGCCGGCACGGCGGCGGCGCAGAAGAGCGTCGACTTCCGGTCGGTCGGCGATGCGCCGGCCATCCTGTACGACGCGCCGAGCCTGCGCGGCAAGAAGCTGTACGTGGCGCCGCGCGGCATGCCGGTCGAGACCGTCGTCGCCATCGACGGCTGGCTCAAGGTGCGCGACCGCACCGGCGAGATGACCTGGATCGAGCGCCGCGCGGTCACCGACCGGCGCACCGTGGTCACGCTGAGCGCGACGCAGGTGCGCGAGCGCGCCGAGGAAGGCGCGCCGGCCGTGCTGGATGTCGCGGCGGATGTCGTGCTCGAACTGGTCGAGCCGGCCCTCGTCGCCGGCGGCTGGGCACGCGTGCGTCACCGGGACGGCGCGAGCGGTTTCGTGCGCGCCGCCCACCTCTGGGGGATCTGACCGCCGTGGACATCGGTGTGCTCGGCGCCGGCGCCTGGGGAACGTCGCTCGCAGCCACCCTCGCGCGCACCGGCAACCGCCGGGTGCGCCTGTGGGCGCGCGAGGCCGGCCTCGCGCGCACGATGCGCGAGACGCGGGAGAATC
Organism: Burkholderiales bacterium; assembly: GCA_016790695.1. GTDB lineage: Bacteria > Pseudomonadota > Gammaproteobacteria > Burkholderiales > JAEUOS01 > JAEUOS01. Next base: position 65,565 of record JAEUOS010000027.1, on the reverse strand, counting down.
CGCAGTTCCTGCCCGGCGTGGCGCTGCCGGCGCAGGTCGAGCCGGTCGACGACGTCGCCGACGCGCTCGCCGGCGACCTGATCGTGGTGGCCAGCGCGGTCGCGGGCCTGCGGCCCACGCTGACGACGATCGCGGCGGGCGGCGGCGCCGTGCCCGTGGTCTGGCTGTGCAAGGGGTTCGAGCAGGGAACGTCGCTGCTGCCGCACCAGGTGGCCGCCGCCGTGCTGCCCGCGCAGCTGCCGCGCGGCGTGCTCTCGGGGCCGAGCTTCGCGGCCGAGGTGGCCCGCGGCCTGCCGGTGGCGCTCACGCTGGCGGCGGCCGACGGCGCATTCGCCGGTGCGGCCGCGCAGATGCTCCATGGCGGGAGCCTGCGCATCTACTCGAGCCGGGACGTGACCGGGGTCGAGATCGGCGGGGCGGTCAAGAACGTCATCGCGCTGGCTGCCGGCATCAGCGACGGGCTCGGGCTCGGGCTCAACGCGCGTGCCGCGCTCATCACCCGCGGCCTTGCCGAGATGGCGCGCCTCGGAGCCGCGCTGGGCGCCCGCGCGGAGACGTTCATGGGCCTGACCGGCATGGGCGACCTGATCCTCACGGCGACCGGCGACCTGTCGCGCAACCGCACCGTGGGCAGGCGCCTGGCCGACGGCGCGGACCTCGACCGCATCCTCGGTGAGCTCGGCCACGTCGCCGAAGGCGTCTACACGGCGCGCGAGACGCGCGAACTGGCGCGGCGGCACGCGGTCGACATGCCGATCACCGAGGCCGTGTGCGGCATCCTCTTCGAGGGGCTGGAGCCGCGCCAGGCGGTCTCCGGCCTGCTCGCACGCGACGCGCGCTTCGAATGACGCGATGGCCGCCCGCGCGCCGCGCCGGCGGCCCGGGCCTCAGCCGGCGCCGGCAAAGCCCCCCTGGCGCCAGGCTTCCATCACCACGACGGCCACGGCGTTCGACAGATTGAGGCTGCGGCTGCCTGCGCGCATCGGAATGCGCAGGCGCCGCTCCTCGGGGAACTCGTCCAGGATCGCCTGCGGCAGGCCGCTGGTTTCCGCGCCGAACACGAACGCATCCTCGTCGTCGAACGCGCACTGCGCGTAGACCCGGCGGGCGCGGGTGGTCAGCGCGAACAGGCGCCGCCGGCCGAGCCAGGCGCGGCAGGCCGGCCAGTCGGGATGCAGCATCACCCGCGCGTGCTCGTGGTAGTCGAGGCCGGCGCGCCGCAGCAGGCGGTCCTCCATGCGGAATCCCAGCGGCTGCACCAGGTGCAGCTGCGCGCCGCAGTTCGCCGCGAGGCGGATCACGTTGCCGGTGTTGGGCGGGATCTCGGGCTGATGCAGGACCACGTGCAGCATCGGTCGGGGAGCCGGCGGCGCGTCACGCGCCTGACGCCGCCTTCAGTTGAGCGCGGTGGCCAGCCGGCGCCGGTAGGTCGAGACGAGATCGGCCATCTCTTCGTGGGCCGCGAGCATGTTGAACACGTTGATCATCGCCTTGCGCGCGCCTTCCTCGTTCCACTTGCGGTCGACGCGGATGATCTCGAGTAGGTGATCGAGCGCCGCGGCGAAATCGCCGTCGGCGATCAGCGCGTGCGCCAGGTCGAAGCGGACCTTCAGGTCCGTCGGGCTGGCGGCGAGCGCCGCCGCCAGCTCTTCGGTGGCCGGCAGGTCCTTGACCGCTTCCAGGGCCGCGATGCGCGCCGACAGGGCATCGAGGCGGGCGGCCGCTTCGCGCCCCTCGGGGCGGGTCGTGACTTCCGCCAGGTGCGCGCGCGCGGCCTCATTGCGCCCGGCGGCGATCTCGATCTCGGCCAGGTCGAGGCGCGCGTCGACCATGCCGGGCTCGAGCGCGAGCGCGGCATTCAGACAGGCGATCGCGCCGTCGAGGTCCCCACGCGCGGCGCGCATCGCGGCCTCGTCGCGCTTGGCCTGCGCCGGACTGGCGGGCGCTGCCGGTGCGGCCGCCGCCGCCTCCTCGAGGGCCTTGGCGGCGTCGGGCATCGCCTGCGCGAATCCCTTCTGGACCTGCTCGAAGAATGCCCGTACCTGGGATTCCGGCTTCGCGCCCATGAACTGCGCGGCCAGCTGGCCGCCGATCAGCGCCGCGACGTACGGGATGCTGCGCACGCCGAACGCCTGCGACAGGCCCATGTTCTCGTCGGAGTTGATCTTGACCACCTTGACCCGCCCGGCAAACTCGCCGGCCAGCTTCTCCAGCACGGGCGAGAGCGCGCGGCACGGACCGCACCAGGGCGCCCAGAAATCGATGATGACCGGCATGCGCATCGATGCTTCCATCACCTCCATGTCGAAGGTGGCTTCGGTGACATCGATCACCTGGACGGGATTCTGCGTGGCGGGAGCATTCATGGCATTGACAGGAAACAGCGCAGGGAACGGCGGCAGACCGGGGCAGCGGGGCTTCGACCGGTCGGAGCGCAGGGGTTCGGCGGACCTGCGGAGACCGGAGGCAGTGCTGCATCGCGTCCGGCCGCGCAAGCCGCGATTCTAAGTCAAGTGCAAGCGGCCAATGCGCCCCCGCGCAGCCGGCGGCATCTCAGGCCGGGTCGCAGGCCCGGGCCAGCACCCAGTTGCGCACGCGCCGCGCGCCGGCGGCGCGCAGCGCCCTGGCCAGGGCGTCGAGGCTCGCCCCGCTGGTCATGACGTCGTCGACCACGGCGACATCCAGGCCGTCGAAGCGACGCGTCGCGACGAACGCGCCGCGCACATTGCGCGCGCGTTCCGCCAGCGGCAACCCGGCCTGCGCGGGGCCGTGGCGTACCCGGGCCACGGCGCGCGCGGCCAGCGGGACGCCGATGCGGCGACCGGCGATGCGGGCGAGCTCGAGCGCCTGGTTGAAGCCGCGCTCGGCCAGCCGCTCGCGCGACAGCGGCATGGCGACGAGGATGTCCGGCCGTTCCGGCCCGTCTGCCGCGACCGCCTCGGCGAGCAGTTCGGCCAGCGGGCTGGCAAGGCCGACGACCGGCGCGTACTTGAACGCCTGGATCAGGCGGGTTGCGGGATACTCGTAGCGCAGGGCAGCGACCGTGGCATCGAACGCGGGCGGCGCGGCGATGCATGCACCGCACGGGAGGCCGCCGGGTGCCGGCTCCGCGCACACCGGGCAGCGCTGCGGGGGCATCCTTCTCAGGTCGCCTGCGCAGCCGGCGCACAATGGCGCGTCAGCGGGCTGCGCGCACATCCGGCAATCCTGCGGGAGTGCGATGCGGCCGATCGCGGCGAGCCATGCCATCATTGCGCCTTGCCGGTCGGGGCCGGCGACCAAGCGCGCCGGCTTCGCCGCGGCCGCCTCGCGCAGGGGCAGCTCCGCCGGGGCGATGGACCGGCGCCGCACACCATTCGAAGCGACCGCACGATGCATGATAGCGCCGCACCGCAGGATGAACCGTTCTTCGCCGAGCGCGCGGCCCTCAAGCGCGCGTTCGCGCGTGCGGCTGCCGGCTTCGCGGCCGGAGACGCACTGCATCGGGAGATCGCCGGGCGCATGATCGAGCGTCTCGACCTGATGCGCGTCGCGCCGCAGCAGATCGTCGAACTCGGATGCGGGTCGGGCCCCGGCACCCCGGCGCTCGGCAGCCGCTTTCCCGGCGCGCGGGTGGTTCGGGTCGACCTGTCGCCGGCGATGGCGCGCCTGGGCGTGCAGCCGGTGCCCTCCTGGCGACGCTGGCTCGGCCGCGGCGGAACGGCTGCCGGCGTGGTGGCGGCCGATCTGTCGGCGCTGCCGTTCGCCGCCGGGGCCTTCGGGCTCGCCTGGTCGAATCTCGCGCTGCATTGGCACGACGACCCCCTGCCGGCGCTGCGCGAGGCGGCGCGTGTTCTCGCGCCCGGCGGCCTGCTGATGTTCAGCACGCTCGGCCCCGACACCCTCAAGGAGTTGCGCGCCGCATTCGCGGCCGCCGGCGGCAACTGCCACGTGCGGCGCTTCATCGACCTGCACGACATTGGCGACGCGCTGGGGCGCGCCGGCTTTCATGCGCCGGTCATGGACATGGAACTGATGACGCTGACCTACGAATCGCTCGACGGCCTGTTCGCGGACCTGCGCGCCACCGGCTCGGTCAACGTCATGCGCGGCCGCGCGCGCGGCCTGCTGCCGCCGGCGCGCCTGCGGCGGATGCGGTCGGCGTACGAGGCGTGGCGCCAGGACGGCAGGGTGCCGGCGACCTTCGAGGTGATCCATGGCCATGCGTGGCGCGCGCAGCCGCGCGCGAACGCCGCAGGCGAGGCGATCGTCCGGTTCGCGCCGCGCCGCAAACAGCGGGGCCTTTAGCGCTCAGATCCCGGCATGCGCGGCACCGGGCGTGCAGCATCATGGCGGCATCGATCCGTCCCGGAATACGGTCATGTCATTGTCTGCCCATGCCGCCGCCAATCCGTTGCAGCCCGCCGCGCTGATCCCGACCGGCGGCGACATCGCGGTCATCGCGCGCCAGCCGATCCTCGACGCCAAGCGCGGCGTGATCGGCTACGAATTGCTGCACCGGCGCAATCCGGCCGCCGATCCGGTCGCCGACGCCGAGAGCGCGTCGACCGAGAGCGCCGTGATGTTCAGCGCGCTGTCGAACATCGGCAGCGAATCACTGTTCGGCAACAAGCTCGCCTTCGTGCGGTGCGGCGCGGGCGAACTCACCGGTGTCCACCTCGAGATCGTCGACCCCGAACGGATCGTCCTGCAGGTGCCGGCGGTGGAAGAGAACGCGCCGGACCTGATCGCCGCGGCGGCCGAGCGCTTCGCGGAGCTGCGCACGCGCGGCTTCCGTCTCGCATTCGGCGCCACCGTGCTCACGCGCCCGTACGCGCCGTGGGTGCCGCATGCGTCCTACATCAAGCTCGACCTGCGGCGCCTGAAGCGCGAATCCGTGCCGACGGCCGTGCGCATCGCCGCGAACCAGCAGCACGCGCAGGTGATCGCCGAGAACGTCGAGTCGGCCGCCGAGTTCGAGATGGTGCGGCAGCTCGGCGTGAAGTTCTTCCAGGGCTTTCATTTCGAGCGCCCGAGCGCGGTCACCGCCAAGCTGTCCAACCCCGCGTACGCGACGGTGATCCAGCTCATCAACCAGGTGCGCAAGGAGGCCGATCCGGCGACGATCGAGGAACTGCTCAAGCGCGATCCGACCCTGTCGTTCAAGCTGCTGCGCTACATCAATTCGGCTGGCTTCGGCCTCGGCGTCGAGGTCACCTCGTTCCGCCACGCGGTGATGATCCTGGGGCTCAAGAAGCTGTTCCGCTGGGCGGCGCTGCTGCTGACGACGATCAAGAGCGACTCGGCGCCCCCCGTGGTGGCGAATTTCGCGGTGACCCGTGCGCGGTTCATGGAATTGCTCGCCGCCGAATGCCTGCCACCGGAGGACTGCGACAACGCCTTTCTCGCCGGCGTGTTCTCCCTGCTCGACGTGATGCTGGGGGTGCCGATGGAGCAGGCGCTGCAGGACATCGTGCTGCCTTCCGACATCAATGACGCGCTGATCGAGCGCGCCGGGCTGCTCGCGCCGTTCCTGCAGCTGGTCGAGGCCTGCGAGACCGCCGACGGCACCGAGATCGCCGAACTGGCGCGCGCATTGCAGCTGTCGAGCGAGCAGATCAACCGGGCGCACCTCGACGCCCTGGTGTGGTCGGAGCAGTTCGCCGGCGGCTGAGCCGGACGCCGGACGCCGTCCCGATCGACGCCATGGCCAAGGCGTCGCGGCCGGGCGCCGTGTCGCGCTTGTTCGAGGGGGTGGCGAAGACTGCTATACTTGCAGGGTTATGGATTGCCGCGATTTCCCTGCCATGGCCGGCCCTCCCGTTTCCGATGCGCGCGCGGCCGGCTGCGTCGCCGGTGCGCGGCCCGACACGGTCCCGGCCGAGTTCCTCCTGCGGCGCAACTGCTCGATCGCCCCTTGGCCGCTGCTCGCGGTCTTCGCGAGTCTGGCCGCCGTCTCGTTTGCCTTCGGGGCGGCGTTCGCCTCGTTCGGTCCGTGGCTGATCCTGCCCTTCGTCGGCCTCGAGGTGCTGGCGCTCGGGGCCGCGTTCGCGGTCTGCAGCGCCCGCGCCGGCGACCATGAGCGGATCCGCGTCGGCGTCGACGCGCTGACGGTCGAGGACGTCGCGGGACGCCGGCGGGAAACGCGCCGATTCGATCCGCAGTGGGCCAGGCTGGAGGTCGAGCGCGGCCCGCAGCGGATCAAGGTCTTCCTGACGCAATCCGGTCGTCGCGCCGAAGTCGGCCGGCACCTGGGGTTCGAGCGTCGCACCGCTTTCGCCGACGACCTGCGTGCCGCCCTCGCGGCTGCGCGCGCCGCGGCCGGCCCGGCCTGAATCCGGGCACAGGACAACGAATCAAACCAATCGCGACCGAGGAGCATGATGGGCGTTGCAAAATGGATCAACAAAGTCGCGGCAGCCGCCGTGCCGGCGCTCGGCGCCGGCGCTGCGCTTGCCCAAGCCGTGGTCGACATGCCCGGCGGGCCGGCAGTGCGCCAGCTCAACCTGCCGCCGCCGGTGACCGGGATCGCCAGCCAGATCTATGACCTGCACTTCGTGATGCTCGGCATCTGCGCGGTCATCTTCGTGGCGGTCTTCGGAGTCATGTTCTATTCGGTGTTCGCCCATCGCAAGTCGAAGGGCCACAAGCCGGCGGATTTCCACGAGAGCACGGCCGTCGAGATCGCCTGGACGGTGGTGCCGATGATCATCGTCATCGTGATGGCCGCGCTCGCGACCAAGACGGTGCTGGCGATGAAGGACACCTCGAACGCTGACATCACGATCAAGGCCACCGGGTACCAGTGGAAGTGGGGGTACGACTACGTCAAGGGCGAGGGCGAGGGCATCAGCTTCTTCTCCAGCCTGTCGACCCCGCGCGAGCAGATCGAGGGCAAGGCGCCCAAGGGCGTCAACTACATGCTCGAGGTCGACAACGAGGTCGTCGTGCCGGTCGGCCGCAAGATCCGCATCCTGACCACCGCCCAGGACGTGATCCACGCCTGGATGATTCCCGCGTTCGGCGTCAAGCAGGACGCGATCCCGGGCTTCATCCGCGACACCTGGTTCAAGGCCGAGAAGGTCGGCGTCTACCGCGGGCAGTGCGCCGAGTTGTGCGGCAAGGAGCACGGCTTCATGCCGATCGTCGTCAACGTCAAGACCGAGGCGGACTACACCAAGTGGGTCGAGGAGCAGAAGAAGCTCATGGCCGCGAAGATGGATGACCCGAACAAGCAGTGGACCCAGGCCGAGCTGATCGCGCGCGGCGAGAAGGTGTATGCGGCCACCTGCGTCGCCTGCCACCAGGCCAGCGGGAAGGGCACGCCGCCGGCGTTCCCGCCGCTCGACGGCGCGAAGGTCGTGCAGGGGCCGAAGGACAACCCGATCGCGGTGCTGCTCAACGGTCGCCAGGGCACCGCCATGGCGTCGTTCAAGAGCCTGTCCGACGTCGAGCTGGCCGCGGTGCTGACCTACACCCGCAACAGCTGGGGCAACAAGACCGGCGACGCGGTGATGCCCGCGGACATCAAGGCCGCCAAGGCCTGGGACGCCGCCAAGCTGAACCAGCTGTCCGCCAAGGCGCAGTGAGCGCGCCGGCCGGAGCCACGAACAAGTCATTCTCGAAGAGGCAAGCATGAGCGCAGTTCTCGACCAGCACGGACACTCGCACGGGCACGACGACCACCACCATGGGCCGCCGTCGGGCCTCATGCGCTGGGTCATGACGACCAACCACAAGGACATCGGCACGCTGTACCTGTGGTTCTCGTTCATCATGTTCCTCACCGGCGGCGTGCTCGCGCTGGGCATCCGCATGGAGCTGTTCCAGCCCGGCCTGCAGTACTGGAACCCCGAGTTCTTCAACCAGCTCACCACCATGCACGGCCTGATCATGGTGTTCGGCGCGATCATGCCGGCGTTCGTCGGCTTCGCGAACTGGCTGATCCCGCTGCAGATCGGCGCGCCCGACATGGCGTTCGCGCGCATGAACAACTGGTCGTTCTGGCTGCTGGTTCCGGCCGCCATGCTTCTGGTGATCTCGTTCTTCGTGCCCGGCGGCGCGACCGCCGCCGGCTGGACGCTGTACGCGCCGCTGTCGACGCAGATGGGCCTGGGCATGGACCTCGGCATCTTCGCGATGCACATCATGGGCGCCTCGTCGATCATGGGGTCGATCAACATCGTGACCACCATCCTCAACATGCGCGCGCCCGGCATGACGCTGATGAAGATGCCGATGTTCTGCTGGACCTGGCTCATCACCGCCTACCTGCTGATCGCGGTCATGCCGGTGCTGGCGGGGGCGATCACGATGGTGCTCACCGACCGCCACTTCGGCACCTCGTTCTTCAACGCCGCGGGTGGCGGCGACCCGGTGATGTACCAGCACATCTTCTGGTTCTTCGGGCATCCCGAGGTCTACATCATGATCCTCCCGGCGTTCGGCATCATCAGCCACGTGGTGCCGGCGTTCGCGCGCAAGCAGCTGTTCGGCTACGCGTCGATGGTCTACGCCACCTCGTCGATCGCCATCCTGTCGTTCATCGTCTGGGCGCACCACATGTTCACCACCGGCATGCCGGCGTCCGGGCAGCTGTTCTTCATGTACGCGACCATGCTCATCGCGGTCCCGACCGGCGTGAAGGTGTTCAACTGGATCGCCACCATGTGGAAGGGCTCGATGACCTTCGAGACGCCGATGCTGTTCGCGGTCGGCTTCATCTTCGTGTTCACCATGGGCGGCTTCACCGGCCTCATCTGCGCGGTGACCCCGATCGACATCCAGATCCAGGACACCTACTACGTGGTCGCGCACTTCCACTACGTGCTGGTCGCCGGCTCGCTGTTCGCGCTGTTCTCGGGAACGTATTACTGGATCCCGAAGTGGACCGGCCACATGTACGACGAGGGCCTGGGCAAGCTGCACTTCTGGGCCTCGATCATCTTCTTCAACATCACCTTCTTCCCGATGCACTTCCTCGGCCTGGCCGGCATGCCGCGGCGCATTCCCGACTACGCCACCCAGTTCGCCGACTTCAACGCGATCGCCAGCGTGGGCGCGTTCGGGTTCGGGCTGTCGCAGCTGATCTTCCTGGTGGTGGTCCTGAAGGCGATCAAGGGCGGCGCCAAGGTCGGCGACAAGCCCTGGGAGGGCGCCGAGGGCCTGGAGTGGACGGTGCCTTCGCCGGCGCCCTACCACACCTTCGAGACGGCGCCGCAGGTCAAGTGAGGCGGGGAATGCGATGCGGCTTGTCCGTCCGTTGCGCGCCGGTGCCGGCCGCCGGCGCGACGGACGGCCAGCCGACCGGGCGACATGGCCACACCACCTGATTCGGGCGACTCGCGCGGCAACGCCAGGACGGCGCTGGTGCTGCTGTCGATCGTGGTCGTGTTCTTCGTCGGCGTCATCGCCCGCCGCTATCTGATCGGCTAGCGCCGCACCGACGCGCATGGACTCCGCACAAGCCGCGGGCAACCGCGAAACCCGCTGGAAGCTTCTGGTCGTCGTCCTGATCATGGGCGGCTTCGGCTACGCGCTCGTGCCGTTCTACAAGGCCATCTGCGAGATCACGGGCATCAACGAACTCGTCAAGGCCGATGCGAAGCCGGCCAACACCCAGATCGACACCAGCCGCAAGGTCACCGTCGAGTTCGACGCGAACTCCAATCACCTGCCGTGGCGGTTCCGCCCCCTGACGGGGAGCATCGAGGTGCACCCGGGCGAACTGGTCCAGGTGATCTACGAGGTCACCAATGTGCGCGACCGGCCGATGACCGGCCAGGCCATTCCCAGCTACGCGCCCAAGGCGGCGGCCCAGTACTTCAAGAAACTCGAGTGCTTCTGCTTCAAGCAGCAGACCCTCGCCGCGCATGAGTCCAGGCAGTTTCCGGTGGTGTTCGTGATCGATCCCGACATGTCGAAGGACGTCACGACGATCACGCTCTCGTACACGTTCTTCGAGATCGCCGGAAAGGGCAATTCGTGAGCGGCGGCAGCGGCGCGGGCGGAGGCGGGGCGTCGCTGACGCAGGTCGCGCGCGCGGTGCTGTGGTCGTTCATCGGCATCCGCAAGTCGGCCGGCTACGAGGACGACATCGCGAAGATCCGCCCGGCGCAGGTCATCGTGGCCGGGATCTTCGGGGCCGCGGTGTTCGTCGGCTCCCTGGTCATACTGGTCAGGTTTCTGACCGCCAAATGAAGTCGAGCAGTCGGGCAACAATTCAAGGCGTCACCCAGGATAGAAGCGAGGAGAACCAAGCATGAGCGCACCAGCCGCACACGGATCGACACCGGACTACTTCATTCCGCAGCCCTCGAGCTGGCCGATCAAGGGGTCGATCGCCCTGTTCCTGATGGCGCTCGGCGCGGCGACCTGGATCAACGGGATGTTCCCCGGCCCGTGGGCGCTGGCGATCGGGCTCGCCTTCCTGGTCTACATGCTGTTCGGCTGGTTCGGCACGGTGGCCGGCGAGTCGGAGGGCGGCCGCTACTCGGGCAAGGTCGACGTCTCCTTCCGGTGGAGCATGAGCTGGTTCATCTTCTCCGAGGTGATGTTCTTCGCGGCCTTCTTCGGCGCGCTTTACTACGCGCGCGTGTTCTCCGTGCCGTGGCTGGGCGACCTCGATCAGCGGCTGCTGTGGCCCGATTTCAAGGCGCAATGGCCGACCGCCGGTCCGGAGATCGCCGAGAGCTTCACGCCGATGGGGCCGTTCTGGATCCCGACCATCAACACCGCGCTGCTGCTGAGCTCCGGGGTGACGCTGACCATTGCCCACCATGCGCTCAAGGACAACAAGCGCGGCGTGCTCAACCTGTTCATGTTCCTGACGATCCTGCTCGGCGTGGTGTTCCTCGGGTTCCAGGCCTATGAGTACGCGCATGCGTACTCCGACCTCAACCTCAAGCTCTCCACCGGCATCTACGGGTCGACCTTCTTCATGCTCACCGGCTTCCACGGCTTCCACGTGACCGTCGGTGCGATCATGCTGATCGTCGTGTGGGTGCGCTGCATGAAGGGACATTTCAAGCCCGACCATCACTTCGCCTTCGAGGGCGCGGCATGGTACTGGCACTTCGTCGACGTCGTCTGGCTCGGCCTGTACATCGTGGTCTACTGGATGTAGCAGCGGCGCCGCGCCACGGGGAGCGCCGCACGACCGTGCGGCGTTTTTCTTTGGGGCCGCCGCCGCGCCGGCGCGTGCGGGCTAGAACGGCCGCGGGTTCGGGGTGAACCAGCCCATCCAGTGGCCGAACAACAGGAACAGGAACAGGGCGACCGACAGCGAGATGCGCACCGTCAGCGCGCGCAGCGTGCGGCGGGTCCGGCTCTGGTCCTTGACCAGGAAGACCATGGCCGATCCGAGGCTGGCCAGGATGAGAACCAGGATGACAGCCGGAACGTATTTCATCGGGGCGATTGGTGCGGCCGTTGCGCAGCGGTTGTGCAGGTGCGTATTGTGCCCGCGTTCGGAGCGTCGATGATCCGCCTGCGCGCGCGACCGGCGTTCCATCCCGTGCCGGCCCTCGCCGCCGCGGCGGTCGTCGCCGTCGGCGTGGCCGCGGGGGCCTGGCAGGCCGGCCGCGCGGTCGAGAAGGCGGAGATCGAGGCGCGCAGTTCGGCGCAGCGCGACGCCGCCGAGGTACGCATCGGCAGCGAGGCGGCCGATGCGGCGGCCATGGACGGCCGGCTGGCGGTCGCGCGCGGGGAATTTCTTCCGGAACGCACAGTCTACTGGGACAACCAGTTCGCCGGTCGCGTGGCGGGCATGGCCGTGATCACGCCGCTCAGGATCGCCGGCGGACAACGCGTGGTGCTGGTCGACCGCGGCGTGGCGGCGCCGGGAGCGGACCGCACGAAGCTGCCGGCGGTGCCGGCGCCGGCCGGCGTCGTCGAGGTGCGCGGACGCGCCTACCTGGCGCCGCGGCGGACGCTCGAATTGTCCGCGGACGCCGACAGCGGGGCACTGTGGCAGAACCTGACGCCGCAGAAGTTCAGCGAGCGCACCGGCCTGGCCACGCAGCCGTTCATCCTGCGTGAACTGGGCGAGACGGTCCCTGTCGGCCTGGCGCGCGGCCCGGACCGGCCGCCCGGCGCGAGCGGGATGACGGCGGCCAAGCACCGCGGCTACGCGTTCCAGTGGTTTTCGCTGGCGGCGCTGGCCGCGCTCCTGTTTCTCTTCTTCACGTTCTTCCACCATGACAAGCCATCTCGAGAGTCGTGAGTCCGCCTACCGCGAGGCCATGGTCGGCGGGCGGATCAAGATGCTGCTGCTGCTCCTGGTCTGCGCGGCGCCGGTCATCGCGTCCTACGTGACCTTCTATTTCATCAGGCCGAGCGGCGGCGTCAACTACGGCACCCTGATCACGCCGGTCAGGCCGCTGCCTGAACTCGCCCTCACCAGGCTCGACGGGACGGCATTCCCGCTCGCGGAGCTACGCGGCAAGTGGGTGCTGCTCACGTTCGACGCCGGCGCGTGCGCGCCGGGTTGCCCGGAGAAGCTGCACAAGATGCGGCAGTTGCGCACGATGCAGGGCAAGGAGCGGGAGCGGATCGAGCGCGCGTGGCTCATCACCGACGGCGCGCCGCTGGCCACGCTGCTCATCCGCGAATACGACGGCACCCGCATGCTGCGCGCGACCGACCCCGCGGTGGCGCGCGCGTTCCCCGCCGCCGAGCGCCTGACCGACCACATCTACCTCATCGACCCGCTCGGCAACCTGGTGCTGCGCTATCCGAAGGATGCCGACCCGATGAAGATGCACAAGGACCTCGGCCGGCTGCTCAAGTATTCGGGGATCGGCTGATGCACGCCCTCGGCCTCGCGCAACTGCTGCTGCTCGGCGCGGCGGTGGCCGCGCTGCCGCTTGCCTGGGCCTGGGTGCGCGGCGATGCGGACAAGTACCGCCGACTGGTCTGGGTGACCACCTTCCTGACCTTCGACCTGATCCTGTTCGGCGCCTTCACGCGTCTCACGGATTCCGGCCTCGGCTGTCCGGACTGGCCCGGCTGCTACGGCCACTCGAACCCGGTCGCCGCGCTCGACCAGATCCGCGCCGCCGAGCGCGCGCTGCCGGACGGGCCGGTCACGCTGGTCAAGGCCTGGATCGAGATGCTGCATCGCTATTTCGCCATGGGCGTGGGCGCCCTGATCACCGCGCTCATGATCCTCGCGTGGACCGGGCGTCGGCGCTTCGGCCGCTCGCCGTGGCCCGCGACCGCCCTGTTCGCGCTGGTGTGCGTGCAGGGCGCCTTCGGTGCCTGGACCGTGACCTTGAAGCTGATGCCGCTGGTGGTCACCGTGCACCTGCTCCTGGCCATCGTCCTCCTGTGCGCGCTCGGCCTGATCGGCGCGCGCATGCGCGAGGCGACGCCGGCGCTGCCGCGGCGCCCGGTCCTGCCGCGCGCCGCGGCCCTGGCCCTGATCCTGGTCGCCGTGCAGATCGCGCTCGGCGGGTGGGTCAGCACCAACTACGCCGTGCTCGCGTGCCAGGATTTCCCGCTGTGCAACGGTGCCTGGATCCCCGAGATGGAGTTCGGACGCGCCTACGATCTGACCCGGCCGCTCGGCCGCAACGACGATGGCAGCCTGCTCCCGGTCCAGGCGCTGGTGGCGATTCACTGGGTGCACCGGACGTTCGCCTGGATCGTCCTCGGCGTGCTCGCCTGGCTCTGCCTGCTGCTCTGGCGCGACGGTGACCGCGCGCCGTGGCTGCGCCGCCAGGCGCTGACGCTCGCGGGGCTGGCCCTTCTGCAGGTCGGGACCGGCATCTCCAATGTCGTGTTCGCCTGGCCGCTCGCGGTGGCCGTGATCCACAACGGCGGCGCCGCGGCGATGGCGCTCGTACTCGCGCTGCTAAACTTCCGCCTCGCCGGCGGCGCGCGGCGCGCCTCTCGCGCCGCGCCTGCCGACGCGGCCGCCTGATCCGCTCATGCAAGCTTCCGCCACCGACCCGGCACATCCCCCCGCAGCGCGGGTGCGCCAGTTCATCGACCTGACCAAGCCGCGCGTGACCATGCTGGCGGTGTTCTGCGCGGTCATCGGCATGTTTCTCGCGACGCCGGGCATGGTCGAGCCGGTCGTGCTGGTCGCGGGCACGGCGGGCATCTGGCTCCTCGCCGGCGGAGCGTTCGCGGTCAACTGCCTGATCGAGCAGCGCATCGACGCCCGCATGGCGCGCACCCGCGCGCGCCCCCTGGCGCGCGGCGAACTCGGGTCGACGCCCGCGCTGGCATTCGCGATCGCCCTCGCCGCGGCCGGCAGCGCGCTGCTCTACGTCTGGGTCAATGCCCTGACCATGTGGCTGACCATCGCCACGTTCTTCGGCTACGCGTTCATCTACACCGTGGTGCTCAAGCCGACGACGCCGCAGAACATCGTCATCGGCGGCCTGTCGGGCGCGATGCCGCCGGCTCTCGGCTGGGCCGCCGTGGCGGGCGAGGTCGGCGCGGAAGCGGTGCTCCTCGTGCTGATCATCTTCGTCTGGACGCCGCCGCACTTCTGGGCCCTGGCCCTGTACCGCGTCGAGGACTACCGCAAGTCGGGGCTGCCGATGCTGCCGGTCACGCACGGGCGGCGCTTCACCCAGCTGCACATCCTCCTGTACACCGTCCTGCTGACGGCGGTGAGCGTCCTGCCGTTCGTCATCCGCATGAGCGGCTGGCTTTATCTGGTCACGGCGCTGGCGCTCGGCGCGGGATTCATCGGCCATGCCTGGCGCCTGTACCGCGAATACAGCGACGCGCGCGCGCGCGCGACGTTCGGGTACTCGCTCTGGTATCTGGCCGCGCTGTTCGCGGCGCTCCTGGTCGACCACTACCTGCAGGGGATGCTGGCATGACGCGCCGCGCCGCGGTCCGTGCGCTCTTCGCCTGCGCGGTCGCCGTCGCGGCGGCCGCCTGCGGCGACACCGCGCCGAGATTCCGCCACACCGACATCACCGGCGCCGACTATGCGAAGGACTTCGCGCTGACCGATCACACCGGCCGCAAGGTGTCCCTGGCCGACTACCGCGGCCGCGTCGTGACGGTCTTCTTCGGCTTCACCCAGTGTCCGGACGTGTGCCCGACCGCGCTGGCCGAGATGCGCGAGGTGGTCGAGAAGCTCGGCCCGGACGGCCAGCGCCTGCAGGTCCTGTTCATCACGGTCGATCCCGAGCGCGACACGCAGGCGCTGCTGGCGCAGTACGTGCCGGCGTTCCACCCGTCGTTCGTCGGCCTGTACGGCGATGCGGCCGCCACCGCCAGGGTGGCCAAGGACTTCAAGGTCTTCTATCAGAAGGTGCCGGGCAAGACCCCGGGCAGCTACACCATGGACCACTCGGCCGGCACCTACGTCTACGATCCGCAGGGTCGCCTGCGCCTGTTCGTGCGCCCGCCGCCGGCCGGCGAGCCGGCGTCGGTGAGCGCGGAACGCCTGATCGCCGACATCCGCCTGCTGCTCGGCGGCGCCTGACCCGGGCCTAGCTAGCGCGGCTCGAACTCGCGCAGGTGGCGTGTCACCGACAGCCAGGCGCCGCACAGGCCGAGCAGGGCGGCGAATGCGAGCAGGGAGGCGAGGTCCTGCGGCGGCAGGCTGTCGAGCCGGAAGTCGGATCCGTACTGGCGCGCGAGGTCGGCCACGCTGCGATTGAGGACGTGAAGCGCGCCATGGACGATGGCGAGAGCGGCGCCGCCGCCGAGCAGGCCGAGCAGGGCGCCGTAGTAGTAGAACGGCCGGCGGATCGTGCCGTTGGTCGCGCCGAGCAGCTTGGCGAGCTCGATCTCGTCGCGCTGGGTGAGCATCTGCAGCCGGATGGTGTTGAAGGTCACTGCGAGCAGCGCGAACGACAGCAGGGCCGCGAGGATCAGCACCGACGCGCGCCCGACGCCGATCGCCGCCGCGACCCGCCGCACCCATGCCGAATCGACCTGGACATGCTCGACGTTCGGCCAGCCGCGCACCCGTGCGGCGAGGGCGTCGAGGACTTCGCCGTCGTTGCGCGCGACGCGGACGATGAAGGCGTCGGGCAGCGGGTTGCGGTCCAGCGCCGCGATCACGTCGCCCATCGACGGATGCCGGCGGAATTCCGCGAGCGCCGCCTCGCGCGAGCGGAACTCGACGCGCGCGACGTCGGGCAGCGCGCGCAGCCGCTTGTCGATGTCGGCGACATCGGCCTTCTGTGCATCCAGCGCCATGAACACCGAAAACTCGGGGTCGCTGGACACGCCGCGCGCGGCGGTCTGCAGGTTGACCAGCAGGACGTAGGCGCCCGCGGGCAGCGCGAGGGCGACGCCGATCACCAGCGCGTTGAGCAGGGTGGCGAAGGGCGTCGCGGCGAGCTTCGCGAGCGTGCCCGCGAAGGCCATCGCGTGCAGCCGCAGCCAGGCGGTCATGACACCAGCTCGCCGCCGCGCAGCGCGACGCAGCGCGTCTGCGCGCGCGTCGCGGCGCGCGCCACCGCCGTTTCGTCGTGGGTGGCGATGAGCACGGTGACGCCGACCTGGTGGAACGCCACGAACAGATCGATGATCTCCGCGGCGTAGTCGGCGTCGAGGTTGGAGGTCGGCTCGTCGGCGATGATGATCGACGGCCGGTTGACGATCGCGCGCGCGATCGCGAGGCGCTGCTGCTCGCCGCCGGACAAGGCGATCGGATTGGACTTCTCGCGCGCGAGCAGCCCGACCTTGTCGAGCGCCGCGCGCGCGCGGCGCGCGGCGTCCTTCGGATGCACGCCGGTGACGGCGAGCGGCAGCATCACGTTGTCGAACACGCTGCGGTCGTAGAGCAGCTTCTGGTCCTGGAAGATCTGGCCGATGTTGCGCCGCAGGTACGGGATGGCGGCCAGGCGCATGGTGCCGACGTTCTGCCCGTTGACGATCACGCTGCCGCTGGTGGCGCGCTCGATCACCGGCAGCAGCTTGAGCAGCGTGCTCTTGCCCGCTCCCGAATGGCCGGTGATGAACAGAAGCTCGCCGTCGCCGACCTTGAGGCTCACGGACCGGAGCGCCTCGTGCCCGCCCGGGTAGCGCTTGGTGACCGCCGAGAACTCGATCATCGCGGCGGTCGCGGTCAGTCGAGGCCGAGCATGGCGTTGGCGAAGTCGCGCGCGACGAACGGCCGCAGGTCGTCGATGCCCTCGCCGACGCCGATGAAGCGCACCGGCACCGGGCGCGCGCGCGCGATCGCGGCCAGCACGCCGCCCTTGGCGCTGCCGTCGAGCTTGGTCACCACCAGCCCGGTCAGCGCGAGCGCGTCGTCGAAGGCCTTCACCTGCGCCACCGCGTTCTGGCCGGTATTGGCGTCGATCACCAGCAGCACCTCGTGGGGAGCCGACGGCTCGGCCTTGCCGATGACGCGCTTGACCTTGCGGATCTCCTCCATCAGGTTGGCCTGGGTCGGCAACCGTCCGGCGGTGTCGGCGATCAGGACATCGATGCCGCGCGCCCGCGCGGCGTGCACCGCATCGAAGACGACCGCGGCCGGATCGCCGCCCTGCTGGGCGATCACGGTCACGCCGTTGCGCTCGCCCCAGGTCACGAGCTGCTCGCGCGCGGCGGCGCGGAAGGTGTCGCCGGCGGCGAGCAGGATGCTCTTGCCCTGCAGCTGCAGGTACTTGGCGAGCTTGCCGATCGAGGTGGTCTTGCCGACCCCGTTGACGCCGGCGACCATCAGCACCAGCGGCCGGGCGCGATCGAGATCGAGCGGCCGCTCGAGCGGCGCGAGCAGCTCCGCGATCAGTTCGGCCAGCGCGCGCTTGAGCACCTCGCCGTCCTCGATGCGGTCACGCCGGGCGCGTTCGCGCAGGCGGGCGATCAGGTGCGTCGCCGCGTCGACGCCGCAGTCGGCGCCGATCAGCGCGGCCTCGAGCTCCTCGAACAGCGCCTCGTCGACCTTGAGGCCGGAGAACAGCGAGGTCAGCTGCGCGCGCGTCTTCGACAGGCCCGCCTTGAGGCGCTCGGTCCAGGACGCCTTCGGCGCGACATCCGCCGCCGCGGCGGGTGCGGGCGGCGGGTCCGGGGGCGTGGTGGTCTTGGGCTTGAGGAAGGAGAACATCGGGGACGGCGTCGGAACTTCGATGGCATGGCCGGCGTCAAAAACCGCGTAACATTCGACCGCGCGACCTTCGGCGGCGCGGCTTGCTGCGCCGCCTCACCGGCCCGCTCGCCGGCCGGACGGTGCGCTGCTTCCGCGGTGCCGGTCCTGCCGGCGTCGCCGCCGGTTCGCCCCGCGCGGGCACTCTGCCATGCCAAGAACGGATTTTATCAAGTCCCCATCCGCGCACGCACTGCGGGCCGTCGTCGCGCTTGCCCTCCTCGGCGTCGTGCACGGGGTCCGGGCCGAGGCGTTCGAGACGGTGCTTCCCAACGGCCTGAAGATCATCGTCAAGGAGGACCGGCGCGCGCCCACCGTGGCGCACATGGTCTGGTACCGCGCCGGCAGCATCGACGAGGTCAACGGCACCACCGGCGTGGCCCATGTGCTCGAGCACATGATGTTCAAGGGCACGCGGCGCCTGGGCCCGGGCGAGTTCTCGCGGCGGGTGGCCGCCGCCGGCGGGCGCGAGAACGCCTTCACCAGCCGCGACTACACCGCCTACTTCCAGCAGGTCCACAAGTCGCGGCTCGAGCTCGTCATGCAGCTCGAGGCCGATCGCATGGCCAACCTGCGCTTTTCCGACGCCGAGTTCGCCAAGGAGATCAAGGTCGTCATGGAGGAGCGCCGTCTGCGCACCGACGACCAGCCGCGCGCGCTGCTCCACGAGACCCTGATGGCGGCCGCCTACAAGGCGAGCCCCTACCGCACGCCGGTGATCGGCTGGATGCGCGACCTCGAGACGATGACGGCCGCCGACGCGCGCGCCTGGTACGGCGCCTGGTACGCGCCGAACAATGCCGTGCTGATCGTCACCGGCGATGCCAGCCCCGAAACGGTGGTGCGGCTGGCGCGCAAGCACTACGGGCCGGTCCGGGCCCGGCCGCTGCCTGCGCGCAAGGCCCAGGACGAGCCGCCGCAGGCCGGCATCCGGCGCGTCGAGGTCAAGGCGCCGGCGGAACTGCCGCACGTGTCGCTCGCCTGGCGCGCGCCGCGGCTCGTCGACGTCGAGAAGGACGCCGACGTGCATGCGCTCGAGGTGCTCGCGGGCGTGCTCGACGGGCACGACGGCGCGCGCCTCACGCGCAGCCTGGTGCGCGGCTCGCGCGTGGCCAGCCACGCCGGCGCCGGCTACGACAGCACGGCGCGCGGACCGGTGCTGTTCGTGCTCGAAGGCACGCCGGCCGCCGGGCGCAGCGCCGCCGAGGTCGAGGAGGCGTTGCGTGCCGAGGTGCGGCGCATCGCCGCCGACGGCGTCAGCGAGGCCGAACTGCGGCGCGTCAAGGCGCAGGTGGTGGCCGCGCAGGTGTTCAAGCGCGATTCGATCTTCGGCCAGGCGATGGAGATCGCGCAGTTCGAGATGAGCGGCTTGTCGCACCGGCAGATCGACCGCGCGCTGGACAAGATCCGCGCCGTCACCGCCGAGGAGGTGAAGGCGGTGGCTGCCCGGTACTTCGGCGACGACACGCTGACGGTGGCGACCCTGCGCCCGCTGCCGCTGACCGACCGGCCCCCGCCCGCGCCGCGCGGATTCCGGCATTGAGATGACGCGATGACCCTGCGCCGCCCCGGGTTCGCGCTCGCGCTCGTCGCACTCGTCGCGCTCGCCGCGTGCGTCGTCGCGCTGCCGGCGCGGGCCGGCCTGCCGATCCAGTCCTGGACCGCGCCCTCGGGCGCGCGCGTGCTGTTCGTCGAGGCGCGCGGCATCCCCATGCTCGACATCGCCGTCGACTTCGACGCCGGCGGGCGGCGCGCCCCGCCCGGCAAGGCCGGCCTCGCCGGCCTCACCAACAGCCTGCTCGCCATGGGGGCGGGCGGCCTCGACGAGAACCGGATCGCCGAGGGGTTCGCCGACGCCGGCGCGCAGCGCGGCGCGCGCGCCGATGCCGACCGCGCCGGCCTCACCCTGCGCACCCTGTCGGCACGCGCCGAGCGCGAGGCGGCGCTCGCGTTGTTCGCCGCCGTGCTGCAGAGCCCGACGTTTCCCGAGGAGGCCGTGAGCCGCGAGAAGGCGCGCGCGATCGCCGCGCTCAGGGAGGCCGAGACCAAGCCCGAGGCGATCGCCAACCGGGTGTTCTACGAGGCGCTCTACGGCGCCCATCCGTACGGCGCGAGCGCCAGCCCGGCGTCGGTGGCGGCGATCGACCGGGCGGACATCGAGGCCTTCTATCGCGCCAACTACGGCGCGGCGCGCGCCGTCGTCTCGATCATCGGCGACATCGCGCGCGCCGAGGCCGAGGTCATCGCCGAGCGACTGACCGCCGGCCTGCCGGCGGGCGGCGCCGCCCCGGCCCTGCCTGCGGTCGGCACGCCGGAGGCGCGGTCGCGCCGCCTTGCGCACCCGGCGACGCAGTCGCACATCCTGCTGGGCGTGCCGGCCCTCGCGCGCGGCGATCCGGATTTCTTCGCGCTCACCGTCGGCAACCACGTGCTGGGCGGCGGCGGCTTTGTGTCGCGGCTGATGCAGGAAGTGCGGGAAAAGCGCGGCCTCGCCTACAGCGCGTACAGCTATTTCCTGCCGCTGGCCGATGCCGGGCCGTTCCAGCTGGGCCTGCAGACCAAGAAGGAACAGGCCGACCAGGCGCTGGCGCTGGTGCGCGAGGTGGTGGCCGCGTTCGTCGAGAAGGGCCCGACGGCAGCCGAGCTGAAGGCAGCCAAGGCCAACCTCACCGGCGGGTTCCCGCTGCGCATCGACAACAACCGCAAGATCCTCGACAACCTCGCGGTGATCGGCTTCTACCGGCTGCCGCTCGACTACCTCGACCGCTGGGTCGCCAACGTCGAGCGTGTCACCGCGGCCGACGTGCGCGCCGCCTTCGCGCGGCGCGTGCGGCCCGACGGCCTGGTCACCGTCGTCGTCGGCGCCCCCGACTGACCGCCCGCGCGCCCGGAACCCGACCCATGGATGCCCTCACCGCCGCGCCGCGCCGCCTCGGCGCATTGCCCCACCCGCCGTCCTGGCCGCTGGTCGGGAGCCTGCCGTATTTCGACCCGCCGCGCGTGCACCTGGTGCTGGAGGAATGGGCGCGGCGGTACGGGACGCCCTACCGGGTCAACCTCGCGAAACGCTGGATGCTGGTGATCGACGACCCGGCCGAGATCGCGCGCATCCTGCGCGCGCGACCCGGCGCGTTCCGCCGCGTGCGGCCGGTGGAGTCGATCTTCCGGGAACTCGGGATCGCCGGTCTGTTCTCGTCCGAGGGCGCGGACTGGGAGCGCCAGCGCCGCCTGGTGATGAAGGCATTCGACCCCGCCCACCTGAAGCGCTACTTCCCCGGCCTGGTGATGGTGACGCGGCGCCTGCTCGCGCGCTTCCAGCGCGCCGCGCGCAGCGGCGAGGTGCTCGACCTGCAGTTGGAATTCATGCGCTACACGGTCGACGTCACCGCGGGCCTCGCGTTCGGCGTCGACATCAACACCATCGAGCAGGGCGACAACGCGATCCAGCGCCATCTCGACAAGGTGTTTCCGTCGATCAACCGGCGCATGAGCGCGATCTTCCCCTGGTGGCGCTACGTGCGCCTGCCTGGCGACGTCGCGCTGGAGAAGGACCTGGCCGAGGTGCGCCGTGCCATCGACGGCTTCATCGCGGCGGCGCGCGCGCGCATCGCGGCCGATCCGGCGCTGGCGCTGCAGCCGGGCAACCTGATCGAGGCGCTCCTGGTCGCGCGCGAGGCACCGCAATCCGGCTTCTCCGACGCCGATGTCAGCGGCAACGTGTTCACCGTGCTCCTGGCCGGGGAGGACACCACGGCCAACACGCTGGCCTGGCTGACCGCCTTCCTCGCCGACGAGAAGGCGGCGCAGGCCGCGGCCCAGGCCGAGGCCGACGCGGTACTGGGCGAGCATTCCGTGCTCGACGCCTTCGACCGCGTCGACGACCTCGTCTATACCGAAGCCGCCACCCGCGAGGCGATGCGCCTGAAGCCGGTGGCGCCGATCCTGTCCCACGAATCCAACGAGCCGGTGACGGTGTGCGGCATTGCGCTGCGTGCGCGCACGCCGATCGCCACCCTGATGCGCCCGGCCGGGCTCGATCCGGAGCGTTTCCCGCAGCCGATGTCCTTCCGGCCGGAGCGCTGGCTCGGCGATGCCGGAAAGAGCGAGGCGGCGGCCGCCGCGAAGCGCGTGCTCATGCCCTTCGGCGGCGGCCCGCGCTTCTGCCCCGGCCGCTATCTCGCGATGCTGGAAATCCAGATGGTGACCTCGATGATGATGCGTAATTTCATCATCGAGCGGGTGGGCAGCGAGCCGGTGCGCGAGCGCAATGCGCTGTCGATGCTGCCCGAGGGGTTCCGGGCGCGTCTGACGCCGCGCTGAGTGCGCCTTCAGAGCGCGCGCAGACAGATCAGCAGCACGCCGATCATCACCAGGACGATGCCGGCGATCTCGCGGGTGCTGGTGTTCTCGCCCATCAGCTTGCGCGAGACCGCGTACGTGAAGAACACCTCGACCAGGCCCAGGGCGCGCACCTCGGCGGCGGTGTTGAGCGCCACCGCGGTGAACCAGCCGGCGGAGGCGATGGTGCCGAGCATCCCGGCCGCCACCGAAATGCGCCATTCGCCGGCCAGCGCTGCCAGTGCGGCGGGCTGGCGCAGGTAAAGCCAGCCCCCGAGAAGCACGGACTGCAGCGCCTGCGCGCAGGCCACGCCGAACGCGCCGGACAGGATCGCCGGCATCTCCGGCACCGCCAGCGCGGCGGCGCGATAGCCGAGGATCGAGATCGCGAAGGCGGCGCCCGAGGCGAGCCCGTACGCCGCCGCCGGCGAGCGCAGCGACCGCAGGAAGCCGGCCTGGCGCAGCGTCGCCGGATCCATCGACAGCAGGATCACCCCCGCGGTCGCGATGGCGATCGCGAGGATCGACACCGGCGGCAGCGTGTCGGCCAGCAGGAGCCAGGAGAGAATCGCGACCTGCACGATCTCGGTCTTGGCAAACACCACGCCGATGACGAAGTTGCGCTCCTGCATCGCCTTGAGGAGCAGGGCGGTGGCGACCAGCTGGCCGATGGCGCCGATCGCCACCCAGCCGGCGAACGCCCAGGTCATGCGAGGCGTCACGCCCAGCCAGGCCATGACCGCCGCCAGCCACAGGCAGGCGAACGGCAGGCCGAACACGAAGCGCACCAGGGTCGCCGGCAGGGTGCCCTGGGTCCCGGACACGCGGCGCTGCGCGGCGTTGCGAAACGTCTGTGCGAGCGCCGCCATCAGCGTGAGCGCGATCCAGGTCCAGGCGGGAAGGGTCATGGCAGATCCGGGGATGGCGTGCGCGCGAATCCGCGCGTGCCGCCGCATTCTCGCTCATGGACGCGGGCCCGGCGCGGCCGGATCGCCGGCCGGGATGCTCTAGACTGACTCCGTCATCCTTCCTGGACGCAGGATCGACCATCCTTGCGTGCGCACGTGTCCGACAACCTGCGATTCGGCGTTTTCGACCACCTCGACGACAGCGGCGCGCCGCTGGCCGAGTTCTACGAGAACCGCCTGCGGCTGGCCGAGGCCTACGACCGCCTCGGCATCGACTACTACCTGACCGCCGAGCACCACGCCACACCGCTGGGCATGGCGCCCTCGCCGTCGGTGTTCCATTCGGCGGTGGCGCAGCGCACGCGCCGCATCCGCTTCGGGCCGCTGGTGTACACGCTGGCGCTGTATCACCCGCTGCGCCTGGCCGAAGAGATCTGCATGCTCGATCAC
Source organism: Burkholderiales bacterium (assembly GCA_016790695.1). Taxonomy (GTDB): domain Bacteria; phylum Pseudomonadota; class Gammaproteobacteria; order Burkholderiales; family JAEUOS01; genus JAEUOS01. Next base: position 41,817 of record JAEUOS010000027.1, on the reverse strand, counting down.
ATGAGCCGCGGCCGCCTGCAGCTCGGCGTCGGCCGCGGCATCTCGCCGTTCGAGCTCGGCTACTACGGCATCGATCCTGGGGAAGCGCAGGCGCGCTATCTCGAGGGCTTCGCGATCGTGATGCAGGCCCTGGCGGCGGCGCGGAGCGCCGGGCGCGAGCTGAGTTTCGCGGGGCGCTTCCACACCTTCGCGCGGGTGCCGATCACGCTGGGACCGCTGCAGGCGCCGCATCCGCCGCTGTGGTACGGGATCGGCAGTCCCGAGGGCGTGCCCTGGTGCGTGGCCAATCGCTGCAACGTGGTCAGCAACGCGCCGCTGCAGCAGGTGCGCGTCATGACCGACGCCTATCGCGCGCAGTGGCGCGCTGCCGGCCATGCGGATTCGCAGCTGCCCGCCCTGGGCACCACGCGCCATCTGGTGATCGCGCCCAGCGCGGCGGAGGCGAACGATCTGGCGCGGCGCGCCTATGCGCGCTGGCATGCGAGCTTCATGCACCTGTGGGTGCGCAACGACGCGAAGCCCGGCGCCTACTTCCCCGCCACCTGGGACGAACTGGTCCAGGCCGGTCGCGCGCTTGCCGGAACGCCGGAGGCGGTGCGCGAGGAATTGGCCGCGCAGATCCGGCAGACCGGCGTCAACTGCATCCTGACCCGCTTCGCGTTCGGCGACCTGCCGTTCGACGTGTCCTTGCGGTCGGCGGAACTGTACGCGGATCGGGTCATGCCCTGGCTTCGCGACCACGCGGCGGCCGACACCCCTTCGAGAGCCCACGACCATGCCTAAGCCCGCTGCCGGAATCGCCGCAATCGCCATCGCACTGACGGCCGCGCTCGCCACCGCCGACGGCGCCGCGCAGACGTTTCCCTCGCGGCCGGTGCGGATGATCTTGCCCAGTCCGACCGGCGGCAGCCCCGACCGCGTCACCCGCCTGCTCGCCGAAAGGCTCGCGCAGCGCTGGGGACACGCCGTGGTGGTGGAGAACCGGCCCGGCGCCACCACCGTCATCGGCACCGAGCTGGCGGCGCGCGCCGCGCCCGACGGCCACACCCTGCTGTCGACCTTCACCTCGTTCGTGCAGGCGCCCGCGCTGATGGCCAGGGTGCCGTGGGATCCGGACAGGGACTTCGTGCCCGTGGTCCAGCTGATCCGCTCCGAGGTGGTGCTCGTGGTGCGTGCCGACGCGCCCTGGCGGACCCTGGCGGACCTGGTCACCGCGGCGCGCGGCGCCCGGGATGCCGGCGCGCCGCTCAGCTACGCCTCGTTCGGCAATGCGTCGTCGTTCCACATCTACGGCGAGGCATTGAAGCGCGGCGCCGGCATCGATCTGATCCACGTGCCGTACAAGGGCGAAGCCGCGCAGATCACCGACCTCATCGGCGGCCAGGTGTCGACCTCGTTCAATTCGATCGGTACCGCGATGCCCCATCTGCGCTCGGGCCGCGTGCGCGCGCTCGCGCTGGTCGGCGCCATGCGTTCGCGCGTGCTGCCCGAGGTCCCCACGTTCGGCGAGCTGGGCATCCCGCGGCTCGACGTCAGCGGCTGGTTCGGCATTCTCGCGCCGGCGGGCACGCCGCGCGCGATTGTCGAGAAGGTCGCGGCCGACGTTGCCCAGGTGCTTGCGACGCCCGACGTCGCCGAGAACCTGCGCGCCCAGGGGCTGGAGCCCACCGGCCTGGGGCCGGAAGCGTTCGCGCGCTTCGTGCGCGAAGACCTGGTGCGCTGGAAGGGCCTGGCGACGGACCTGGGGATTCGCGCGGACCCGTAGTCCGGCCGGACCTCAGGGCAGCACCGCGCGCACCGCGTCGTTGAACGCCGTCGGCTGCTCGTACTGCACCCAGTGCCCGGCGTCGTCGATCAGTTGCAGGCTGCGCAGGTCGCAGTGCTGCAGCACGGCGGGCAGGCGGTCGAGTTCGTGGCGAGCGAGCACGTCCTCGCGGCCCCAGATCGCGTGCACCGGGCAGCGCCAGCGCCGTTGCAGCGCCTGCATGATGCCGGTGCGCGAGAGCCGGCGCATGCGCAGCCGGTCGCGCTCGAAATTGGTGGCGTGGATCGCCACAGCGAGGTCGTCGATGGCCGCGGCGCGATGGAGCATCAGTTGCTGCAGGTTGTGTCGCACCGCGGCTTCGCGTTCGTCCGGCGGCATGGCGCGGCCGAGCGAGACCAGTTCCAGCGGGACGCGCGAGAGGCCGAGGGCCGGCGGCGCCACCAGGATCATGCGGCCGACCAGTTCCGGATGCGTGGCTGCCAGGAGTCCGGAGACCAGCGACCCGAACGAGAAGCCGATCAGGTCGACCGGTGTGCCGGCGCAGCACGCGGCAATGCCGGCGGCGACATGCTCGACGATGGAATCGGCATCGTAGGCACCGGCCGGCAGGCCCGACTCGCCGCAGCCGGGCAGGTCGGCCACCCACAGCGTGCGCTGCGGCGCGAGCGCGTCGATGTTGCGGATCCAGTGCGACCAGGCGCCGCTGCCGCCATGCAGCAGCACCGCCGGCGGTCCGCTGCCCCAGCGCCGCCAGACCATCTCCACCCCGGGCCCGCAGGCGGTCGCACGGCGCATGGCAAGGCGGTCCAGCCGCGCCACCTCCGGCCAGGACAGGGCATCGCGGAGCATTGCGGCGGCGGCGCTGGCTCGCCCGGTCAGCCCACGATGCGCAGCGCGCGCGCCGGCGGGTCGACCTCGACCAGAGCGCCGTCGGCGACCGCGGCGGTGATGTCGAGGTCGAACCCGGCCAGCATCGGGATGTCGCCGAACGCGGCGCCCTGCGCCAGGATCGGATTGACGGTGTTGAACACGATCGCCAGGGGCACCACGCCGCGGGTGCGCATTTCGCGCAGCATCCAGGCGCTGGCGACGCCGCCCTTGGCCGTGTCGAGGACCAGCACCTGGTCGACGTAGCGGCGGCCGGCCAGCTTGTGGGTCGGCCGCGAGAACACGCCGGCGATGCGGTCGAGGTCGTAGCGGGCCGAAAATCCATCGCTGGCCACCATCGCGGTTCCGCGCACCGTGCGCCCCATGGCGTGGCGGGCGACGAACACCTTCTGCGCGACGCTCATGGCAGCCTCCCGGTCTGCGCGGCACTGACGCATTCTTCCATCGAGGCGAGCATCGGCTGGTAGCCGTAGCCGCCGAGGATGTTGACCATCTTCGCGCTGTTGGTGGCGAGGCGCTTCCAGCCGCGCGCCTCGGCGATCTCGCGCGCGTAGGACTGGTAGAAGCACATGCCCGAGAGCACCGTGCCGCCGGCCTCCTCGATGGTGCGGGTGTAGCCCATGCGGTCGCAGTCGGGCTTGACCTGCGGGCTGGTCACGGCGAGCATCGGCACGGTCAGGCGCTTGCCGTCGCACAGGCCGGCCAGGTCGCGCAGTTCGAGCAGGCTCAACTGCGGTGCCGAGAACACGACGACGTCGACGCGGTCGTCCCGCCGGAACGACTGCTGCAGGGCCGCGAATTCGGCGCGGCCGACGCGGTGGCTGGGCAGCGCGGCATCGGCGACGTCGCCCAGGCGCGGCGCCTCGGGGGTGAGGCCGACGATGTGGAACAGCGCGGTCGAGCCGAAGCTCGCCATCGCCGCGCCGAAATGCTTGAGGGCGTCCGATCCCGGCGCGCCCTCGATGCCCTCGATCACCGGCACCGCCCAGTAGTTGCCGGCGAGCCTGCCGATCACCCCGCCGAGCGCGCCCCATTCGTTGAGGGTGCGCGGGGTGTCGACCACCTGCACGTGCAGGGTGGCGCGACGGCGTTCCGCAAGATGGAAGCCGTAGCGCGGCGTGCGGCCGGTGAGCCCGGCGGCGAGTGCCGAGGGGCCTCCCTCGAAGTTCGAGCGCGCGCCGCACACCGAATTGGAGTAGATGACCACGCCGGTATCGCCGAAGGCCACATGCTCGTTGCGCGTCGCCGGCTGCACCGTCTGGTAGTTGATGCAGGTGTCGGTCATCATCACCCCGAGCTTGACGAACGCGGCGATCGCGCGCTCCTCCAGGCTCAGCATGGTGCGCGTGTGGCCGAGGAAGGCCGCCTTGGCGAAGTCCGTGCCGCGCGGGTCGGTGATGGTCGGGACGCGCACGCGGCGCCGGCCGTCGCGCGCGGCCGCGAGCGACTCGAGCCAGGCGACGCCCGCCTCGCCCAGGCTTTCGGTGTCGGCCATGATGTGCGCCTGGGTGACCGGCACGAAATCGGCCGCGCCGAAGAAATCCCCGACCATGATCTGGTGGCGGATCGCCTCCTGGGCCACCGGTCCGGCACCGCCGGCGGCCATGTCCTGCTCTTCTTCTGTCAGTCTCATGCTGTTCGGCACTCTCAATCGATGGTGGCGCCGGCGTCGCGCACCGCCTTGCCCCACTTGGCGGTTTCGCTGCGCTGGAACTCGGCAAAGGCGCCGCCGCTCAACAGGCGGGGCGCGACGCCCTGGGGGGAAAGGCGGTCGCGGAACGCCTGGCCCTGGACGATCTTCTCGATCTCCGCGGTCAGCGGCGCCAGCAGCGGCGGCGGCAGGTTCGCCGGCGCGAACACGCCCCACCACGCGGTGGTTTCGAAGCCGGGATAGCCGGATTCGGCAACCGTGGGCAGCGCGGGCAGGACCGCCGAGCGCGCCGCCCCGGACACGGCGAGGGCGCGCAGCTTGCCCGCCGCGATGTGCGGGAGCACCGACTGCAGCGGATCGAACATCATCTGGATCTGGCCGCCCAGGAGATCGGTGACGGCTGGCGCGCTGCCCTTGTAGGGGATGTGCGAGAGGTCGATCCCGGCGGCGGCGCGGAACATCACGCCGGTGAGGTGTCCCGGCGTGCCGTTGCCTGCCGTGCCGTAGGCGATCTTGCCCGGCGACCGTCGCGCCAGCGCGACCAGGGCGGCGAGCGAATCGGCCGCGGTCGCCGGGTGCACGACGATCGCCACCGGCGCCGCCGCCACCAGCGCGACGGGCGTGAAATCGCGCACCGGGTCATACGGCAGCTTGCGATACAGCGACACGTTGATCGCGTGGGTGCCGACGGTGGCCATGAGCAGCGTCAGGCCGTCGGGGCTGGCCTTCGCGACCGCGTCGGCGCCGACCGAGCCGCCGGCGCCGCCGCGGTTGTCGACGACCACCGCGGCGCCCAGGCCCTCGCCGAGCAGTTGCGCCAGCGGGCGCGCGACGATGTCGGTCGGCCCGCCGGCGGGAAACGGCACGACCAGGCGAATGGTCTTGCCGGCGAACGGCTGGGCGCCTGCGCCGGCCGGCGCCAGCAGCAGGGCGCCGATGAACAGGAGAGTCTTGCATCCGCGCATGTTCGGGATCGGCTTCGCGTGTCCGTGGAAGGGCCACATCTTAACCGGACGTGCGGTGCCGGCGGCCGCGCCGTCCAGGGGGTGCGCCGGCGCCGCGCCGCGGCGGCGACGTTCGTCAGCAGCCGCGCGCGACGAGTGCTGACTTCCCGATCAGCGGCGTTTCCCCTACGCTTTCGTCAACAGCAACCGAGCACGGACGTTGCTAGCATGACTGTGTGATTGTCTTTTCATCAAGGAGAGAACATGACCGCCGCCGCCCTGCCCGTTCCCTTTGCCACCGGAAACGGCTTTTCCATCCCGATCGCCGGCTTCAAGCGCGTCTACGACTGCGCGGATGTCGAGGAAGCGATGGCCGAGGTCAAGCCGGGCCAGAACGACGCGCTGCGCGACACCTATGAAAAGATGCTCAAGGCCGGCGGCAACCGCTTCTCCGTCAAGCCGTCCTCGCTGCCGGCGATGGACGAGCTCTACAGCGACCTGCCCAATTTCGCCGACGTGCTCGACGACATCAAGCGCCAGCTGTCGCTGTGCGTGGCCAGCCGCGATAACCTGGAGATCGCGCCGATGCTTCTGCTCGGCGATCCCGGCATCGGCAAGACCCACTTCGCGCGGCGGGTGTCGCGCCTGCTCGGGACCGGGTTCGGCTTCATCTCGATGAGTTCGCTGACCGCGGGCTGGATCATCGGGGGCGCCTCCTCGCAATGGAAGAACGCCAAGCCGGGCAAGGTGTTCGAGACCTTCCTGCGCGGCGAGTACGCCAATCCGGTGATGCTGGTCGACGAGATCGACAAGTCCGCGGCCGACGGCGCCTACGACCCGCTCGGCGCGCTCTACAGCCTGCTCGAGCACGACACGGCGGCTGAATTCATCGACGAGTTCGTCGAGGTGCCGATCGATGCCTCCGACGTCGTCTGGATCGCCACGGCCAACGAGGCGCGCGCGATCCCCGAGCCGATCCTCAACCGCATGAACGTCTACGAGATCGACACGCCCGATGCCGAGCAGTCGCGGCGCATCGCCGGAGCGATCTATCGCGAGATCCGCGGCGATCACGACTGGGGCACGCGCTTTCCCGAGGCGCCGTCGGCGGCGGTGCTCGACCGCCTGTGCGAGGTCTCGCCGCGCGAGATGCGGCGCCTGATCAACAAGGCGTTCGGCAACGCCAGCCTGGCGGGCCGCGACGAGCTGGTCGCCGACGACATCGACGCGCGCCGCGGGGTCAGGAAGGCGCGCATCGGCTTCTAGGCACGGCACCGTGCTGCGCTGGGATGCGCTGGACGAGGTGCGGGTCTGCCTCGACGGCGACCTGCCCGAGGCGGCCGCCGTCGCGGCGGCCGCCGCGTGCACGCTGCCGCTCGTCGTGCACGACTACCAGCGCGCAGCCGTGCTGGGCACGGCGACGCTGCTGGCTGCGGGCCGGCGCGCGCTGCTCCTGACCGCGGCGCACGTGATCGATGGCGGCGTGCGCCTGGGCAACCTGCTGGTCCCGGCGGCGACCGGGCACGACCTGATACCGCTTGCCGGCGCCCGGGTCGCGCGCAGCGGCCGCGCCGACATCGCGCTCCTGGACATCGGCGCGGTGCCGGGAGCGGCGCAGATCCTGCGCGGACGCCGGCCGGCGCTGATGCCGCCGCATGCGCTGCGACGCCGGCGCCGGCATGCGCCGCCGCGGTCCGGCGCGCTGGTGTCGGGCTATCCGGCCGCGCTGGCGCGGTTCGAGCGTGGCTGGCTCGCAGCGCGGCGGCTCACGCTGTTCACCCGCCGCCATGCCGAGGAGGGCGACGCGGGCGAGCACCTGTACGTCTACGGGCGCGTGGCCAACCGTGCCGACGGCACGCCGATCCATACGCCGGAGCTGCCGGGCATGAGCGGCGCGGGCATCTGGGCGATCCATCGGCGCAGCGCGGCGACGATGCTGCGGCTGGTCGCGGTGCAGTCCTCCTATCTGCATGGGCGCTATCTGCGCGGCCACGACGTCGCCGCGGTGCAGGAGTTGATGCGGCTCTGAATCCCGCGCGCGGTAAGATCGGCGCATGAGGAGACAGCAGCCGGCCGGCGCGCCGCGCGCAGCGCGCGATGCCGGTGCGCGCGCGGGTCAGGTACGCATCATCGGCGGGCAGTGGCGGCGCCGCCTGCTCCGGTTCCCGCCGATCGCGGGCCTGCGGCCGACGCCGGACCGCGTCCGCGAGACATTGTTCAACTGGCTCGGCCAGGATCTCACCGGGCGCCGCTGCCTCGACCTGTTCTGCGGCAGCGGCGCCCTCGCGTTCGAGGCGCTGTCGCGCAACGCGCGCGAGGTGACGATGGTCGAGAACCAGCCCGCGGCGTGCCGGGCGCTGGAAGCGGCGGCGCAGGCGTTCGCTGCCGGGCAGCGCGCACGGCTCGTTGCGGGCGATGCGCTACAATTTTTGCGCAAGGCGGGAGGTGAGTCGTCGTTCGACATCGTCTTTCTGGATCCGCCTTTCGGCATGGGCTGGGTGGAGCGGGTCTGGCCGGCGCTGGCGCCGCTGGTGGCCACCGACGGCAGCGTCTATGTCGAAGCGGAGCGGGCGTTCGTGCCGCCGGTCGGTTGGACCGAATGGAAGGCCGGCAGGGCGGGCGCCGTGCACTACGGGCTCTTCAGAAGAACGAGGGAAGGCGATGAGTGACGTCAAGGTGACGGCGGTGTACCCGGGGACCTTCGATCCGCTGACGCGCGGCCACGAGGACCTGTTCCGGCGCGCCTCCAGGCTGTATGCGGAGGTGGTGCTCGGCGTCGCCGACAGCCGCTCGAAGCGGCCGCTGTTCACGCTCGATGAGCGGCTGGCGATGGCGCGCGAGGCGCTTGCGGACGTGCCGAACCTGAGGATCGTCGCCTTTCGCGGGCTCCTGGTCAATTTCGTGCGCGAACAGGGCGCCCAGGTGATCCTGCGCGGGCTGCGCGCGGTGTCGGACTTCGAATACGAGTTCCAGCTCGCGGGAATGAACCGGCAGTTGATGCCGGGCCTCGAAACCGTCTTCATGACCCCGTCCGAGCACTACCAGTTCGTCTCCGCCACGCTGGTGCGCGAGATCGCGACCATGGGCGGCGATGTCGGCAAGTTCGTCTCGCCGTCGGTGCTGCGCTGGCTCGACGAGAAGCTCAACCGCGGGCCGCGCGACTGAGGCACGCCGGCGCGCCCCCGCGCGCATCCGGCGCACGGCGGCGCAGGGATACCCGGTCATGGCGCTCTACATCACCGACCGCTGCATCAACTGCGATCTCTGCGAGCCGGAGTGCCCGAACCAGGCGATCTCCCTGGGCATCGAAATCTACGAGATCGATCCCGCGCGCTGCACCGAATGCGTCGGCCATCACGCGGCGCCGCGCTGCCGCGAGGTCTGCCCGGTCGACTGCATTCCGCCCGATCCCGCGCACGCCGAATCGCCCGAGGCGCTGTTCGCGAAGTACCTGCGCCTGACCGGCCGCACCGGTCCCTGACCCGGCGCGCTGCCTACAGCGAGACGTCGAAGCCGGCGCGTTCCTCGCGCGGCAGCAGCATGTCCTGCGCGAGCATCGCCTCGATCTCCTGGCGCAGGTTGTCCAGCGCCACCACCTGCGTCGTCAGCGTCCGCTCGGACTCGGCGAACTCCTCGAGCCGTTCCTCGAGGGTGTCGGCGGCCTGGTGCACGCGCTTGAGGGATTCGAGGCGCCGCTTCAGCGTCTGCTGGCGTTCCTTGATCTGCCCCTCGAGCGGGTTCATCACCGCCTTGAGCCAGCCCTCGGTGTCGCGGTTGGCGATCTCGAACGCGGTCTGGATGCGGGTGGCGACGACCTCGAAGAAGCGCCGCGTCAGCGTGCGCTCGTAGTGCGTGATCATCGACAGGGTGCCGAAGCGGCGGTTGAAGCTGTCCTCGACGCGATCGAGCTCCTTGAGGTAGCGCGCCATCGAGAACGCCCGCGGCATCGACAGCTGGAGCCGGAAGTCCTCCGAGAAGCGCTGATACATCGCCGCCATCATGTCGGTGATCTCGGCGACGATGCGGTCGGAGGTCTGCAGCAGCTCGCGGTTGCGGCGGAAGAAGCCGCGCATCGCCTCGAGCATGCCGGCCGAGAAGCTGGCCGCGCCGATGGCCTGGTGCGTCCGCGCCACCTCCGCGGTGTAGGCCTCCATCCCGAGATGCCCGAACAGGGTGTTGGTGCTGCGCGCGAGCACGCTGCGGATCGCCGAGAACTGCATCAGGCTGCGCTCGAAGCGTTCCTTCTCGGCGCGCACGCGCTCGAGCATGCCGTGCATCGTGTCCTGGTTCTTGTCGCGCACGGCGTCGAGTTCGCCGCGCTGCTCCTTGAGGTTGGTCAGCCGCGTTGCCAGGAGGGCCTGCGCCGCGCCGATGATGTTGCGGATCTCCTCGGCGATGAATTCGCGGACGATCTCCTGCTTGCCGGGAATGAGGTCCTCCGACAGCGCGCGCTCGAGCGCCGGCAGGCGGCTTTTCTCGAGCAGCGCGGCGTCGCCGCTGACCTTGGCGAACAGGCCCTTCTGCGCCGAGATCGGGAACACGTTGGCCTCGGGCAGGCCGAGCGTGTGGGCGACCTGGCTGCGCTGCCTGGCGATCTCGGCCTCGACCTCGGCCGCGGACTTCAACTCGTCCCACATGCTGTCGATCTTGTTGAGCACCGCCAGGCGCCCGCGTGCCGGCGCGCCCGGCGCGGTGCCGCCGATGTGCTCGCGCCAGACCTGGATGTCCGACTTGGTGACGCCGGTGTCGGCAGCCAGGATGAACAGCACCGCGTGGGCGTTCGGAATCAGGTTCAGCGTCAGTTCCGGCTCGCTGCCGATCGCGTTCAGGCCGGGCGTGTCGAGAATCACCAGCCCCTGCGCGAGCAGGGGATGGGGGAAGTTGATCACGGCATGGCGCCACGCGGGAATCTCGACGGTACCGTCGGCGGCCACCATCGCGCGGGCGTCGGGGTCCTTCTCGTCGAACAGGCCGAGCTGGTGCGCGACCGACACCCGGACCCGCTTGACCTGGCTGACCTGGCGCAGTGCCTCGAGCATCGCGTCGCCGGACGAGGTGTCGAGCCGCAGGACGGTCCACGCGTCCGGATAGAGGCGGAATTCGGCCACGCTGCGTGCATCCGACCGGGTCTCGATCGGCAGCAGGCGCAGTTCCGCGGGCTCGCCGTCGTAGTACAGGAGCTCGGTCGGGCACATGGTGGTGCGCCCGGCCGACGACGGCAGGATGCGCCGACCGTAGTCGGCGAAGAAGATCGCATTGATCAGTTCCGACTTGCCGCGCGAGAACTCGGCGACGAACGCGATCGAGAGCTTGTCCTCGGCCAGGCGGTCGAGCAGGCGCTGGATGCGGGTGATGCCCTGGACGTCGGCGATGCCGTTGCCTGCCATCCAGTCGCGGAAGCGCGTGATCGCCTGACCGAGCGCGAAGCGCCAGGAGCTGTAGAGCTGAAAGCGTTCGACGAGGTTGACGCTGTTCATGGTCGCGTGGCGGGGCGCCCCTTCGCCGGCCGGGCGGGCGGCGCGCGGGGAGGCGCCGCCGGGAGAGGAAATTATGGCACGCGCGCCCGCCTAGCGCTGACAGCGCGGGCAATAGAAGGTCGAGCGCTGGCCCTGCACGATGCGCCGGATCGGCGTGCCGCAAACGCGGCAGGGCAGCCCGGCGCGATCGTAGACGCGGTAGTCGAGCTGGAAGTACCCGGGACCGTCGCTGGTGCGGAAGTCGCGCAGCGTGCTGCCGCCCTTGTCGATCGCCTCGGCCAGCACGGCGCGGATCTCCGGCACGAGGCGCGCGTAGCGCGCCAGGCTGACGCGTCCGGCGGCCGTGCCGGGGTGAATGCGTGCCCGGAACAACGACTCGCTCGCATAGATGTTGCCGACGCCGACGACGATCGCGCCGGCGAGCAGCGTCTGCTTGACCGAGGCGGTGCGGCCGCGCGTGGCCTCGAACAGCCGCTGCGCGCTGAATTCGGGGGCGAACGGTTCGACACCGAGGCCGGCGAGCAGCGGATGATCCGACGGCGGACCGTCGGCCGCCGGATGCCACAGGACGGCGCCGAAGCGGCGCGGGTCGGTCAGCCGCAGCACCGCCCCGCCGGCCTGCAGGTCGAAGTGCTCGTGCTTCGCCGGCGGAGTGCCGGGGGCGACGAAGCGCAGCGATCCCGACATGCCCAGGTGCAGGATCAGCCATCCCGCGCGGCCGGTGCCGGCGCAGTCGAGCAGCAGATACTTGCCGCGGCGGTCGACGCGGCGGACGGTGGTACCCGTGAGGGTGCGCGCCAGGCCCGGGGGGATCGGCCAGCGCAGGCGCGGCTCGCGCACCGCGACCGCGTCGATGCGCCGGCCGACCAGGCCCGGCGCAATGCCCCGGCGGGTGACCTCGACCTCGGGAAGTTCGGGCATTTCCGGTGTGTTCTCCGCTGCGTGGCGGGCGCGCTGCTGCTAATATGACAATGATGACCCTGGCACTATACCGCCTCGATCCGGGCGCGCGCATGCGGCCCGCGATTCGCGCCCTGCCGGCATGCGCGCTCGCTGCGAGCCTGCTGACCGGCGCAGCGCCCGCGGCTGCGGGCCCGGACCGGCCGGAGGCGGTCACCGCGCAGGCGCCGTCGCCCGCGCCGGCGCCGCGCGTCCTCAGGCGTGCGCCGCGCAGCGTGACGCCCCCGGGGAGACTGCCGGAAGTCGAGCTCACGCCGGGTCTCCTCTACGAACTGCTGGCCGCGGAGATCGCCGGCCAACGCGGCGCGGCATCGCTCGCCCTCGGGAAGTACCTCGAGCTTGCCCAGCGCACGCGGGACCCGCGCATCGCGCAGCGCGCGGTCGAGATCGCGTTCTACGAGCGCAACAACGAGAAGGCGCTCGAAGCCGCCCGCCTGTGGGTCGCGGCCGATCCCGACAACCTCGATGCGCGCCAGGCCATCGCCGGCCTCCTGGTCGCCGCCGGGCTCGGGGAGGAGGCCTACCCGCACCTCGAGCGGCTGCTCGCTGCCGAGGGGACCAACGTCGCCGAGGCGTTCATCCAGTTCAACCGGCTGCTGGCGCGCTCGAGCGACCGCAAGGCGACGCTGTCGATCGTCCAGCGGCTGGCTGCGCGGCACCCGGATGTCGCGGAGGCGCACGGGGCGGTCGCACAGGCGGCCGCCAATGCGGGGGAGGACGATCTCGCGATCCGCGAGGCCCGTCGCGCCGCCAAGCTGAAGCCCGAGTGGGAGTTTCCGGCCCTGCTGGCTGCCCAGCTGCTCGCCAAGCGCTCGACGGCAGAGGCGACCGAGGAGTTGCGTGCCTATCTGGCGGTCAATCCGTCGTCGTCGGAGGCGCGCATGGCGTTCGCGCGCTCCCTCGTCTCCGAGAAGAAGTACGCCGAGGCGCGCACCGAGTTCCAGCGCATCGAAAAGCAGTTCCCGAACAATCCCGACGTCCTCTACGCGCTCGGGCTGCTTGCGCTGGACGCCAAGGACTACGCGAGCGCCGAGTCGTCCCTGACCCGCCTGCTCGGCCAGAATCCGCGCGATCCGAACCTGGTGCAGCTCTATCTGGGTCAGGTCGCGGAGGAACAGCGCCAGTACGACCTCGCGCGCGAGCGCTACCGGAAGATCGATGTCGGCAACCAGTTCATGGCGGCGCAAAGCCGGATCGCCCGGACCTATGCGCGGCAGGGCAGGATCGCCGAGGGGCGTGCGCACCTGCAGGGTCTGGTCCCGGTCAACAACGAGCAGCGCGTGCAGATCATCATGGCCGAAGCGCAGCTGCTGCGCGAGGCCAACCAGAACCGCGAGGCCTTCGAGGTGCTCGAAAAGGGGCTCGAGCGGCTGCCCAACCATGTCGACCTGCTGTACGACTTCGCGATGGCGGCCGAGAAGGTCTCGCGCATGGATCTGCTGGAGGCGAACCTGAAGAAGGTGATCCAGCTCAAGCCCGACCATGCGCATGCCTACAACGCGCTCGGCTATTCGCTTGCCGACCGCAACGAGCGTCTGGCCGAGGCCCGCGAGCTGATCGAGAAGGCGCTCAAGATCGCGCCGGACGATGCGATGATCATCGACAGCATGGGCTGGGTCCTGTATCGCCTGGGCGACCTGCCGCGCGCGCTGGAGCTGCTCACCCGCGCCTACGGCCTGATGCCCGACGCCGAGATCGGGGCGCACCTGGGCGAGGTGCTGTGGAAGCTCGGCCGGGTGGCCGACGCCGAGCGGATCTGGAACGAGGCGCTGGCCCGGTCCCCGGACAACGAAACGCTGCGGGCGACGATCCGGCGGTTGAAGCCTTGAGTCGCGGCAGTCCGCGCGATCGCGGCCGGCGCGGTGCGGTCCTGGCGCTCGCCACGGCCGCGGCGCTCGCGCTTTCCGGGTGCGCGGTCACGGGCGCCGGGGTTCCGGGCAACGTCGGTGTCGACGCGTTCGAGATCGAAGGGCGCGTATCGGTGCGCTACGGCGACGAGAGCCTGGCGGGCCGCCTGGCCTGGGTCCATGCCCGCGGCCGCGACGAGATCGGCCTGGCCTCGCCGCTGGGCAACCAGATCGCCCAGATCGTGCGCAGCCCGGGCGAGGTGGTCCTGATCGATGCGCAGCAGCAGCGCCACCGCGCGGCCGATGCCGAGTCACTGACCGAGCGACAGCTGGGCTGGCGCCTGCCGCTCACGGGCCTGACCGACTGGGTGCGCGCGCGTTCGACGGCGCCCGGTCAGCGCGACGCCCGCGGGCGTCTGGTCGCGCTGTCGGAGGCCGGCTGGCAGATCGCCTTTTCCTACGACGCCGATGCCACCCTGCCGCGCCGGCTCGTCCTGTCCTACGCGGGCGGCGACCGGCCGCTCGAAATCCGCCTGGTGATCGATGCCTGGAAGTAGCCGGCGAGACTGCCGGCGGCCGGGATGCCGGTGCGGCCGGGCACGGCGCGTCGCGCCGCGCCGCGGGCGGCGGTTGTGACGGCTGGCGCCGCGGCGGATGGCCGCCGCCTGTCGCTGTTCTGGATGCTCCTGCCGTTCGCGCTGGGCTACGGCGGCTCGTACTTCTTCCGCAACGTCAATGCGGTGGCAGGTCCGGTGCTGGCGGCCGAATTCGGTCTCGGGCCGGGCGACCTCGGCTTTCTGACCAGCGCCTATTTCCTCGCGTTCTCCGCGGCGCAGATCCCGCTCGGGATCGCCCTGGATCGATGGGGCCCCGCCCTGGTCAACGCGGTCATGCTCACCTGCGCCGCCGCCGGGGCGACCATCTTCGGCTGCGCCGACAGCGAAGCCATGCTGATCCTCGGTCGCTGCCTGATCGGCGCCGGCGCCGGCGCGGCACTGATGTCGGCGATGTCCGCCGTGCATGCGTGGGCGCCCGGCGGCCGTGCGGCGACCTACATCGGCCTGGTCATGACCGCCGGCGGCCTCGGGGCGATCCTGGCAAGCACGCCGACCCAATGGCTGATCGACGCGCACGGCTGGCGCATGGTTTTCTTCCTGCTGGCGGCGACCTCCTGCGCGTTCGCCTGCGCAAACCTCGGCGTGGCGCGCCGGGCCCGGCAGCCGGCGGCGGCCGGGCAAAGCCTGGCCCGGCTGCTCGCCGGGGTCGTGTCGATCTATGCCGACATGCGGTTCTGGCGCATCTGCGTGCCCCTGATGTTCACCCTGGGCACCATGCTGGCGTTTCAGAGCCTGTGGGCGGCCCTCTGGATGCGCGACGTGGCCGGCATTGCCGACCCGCTCGCGGTCGCCAATGTGCTGGTGGCGTTCAACCTCGGCATGACCGCGGCCTTTCTCACCGCCGGCTGGCTGGGCGACACGCTCAAGGCGCGCGGCGTGCCGCATGTCGTCACGGTCAAGGCGTTCCTGGCGCTCGCGCTGGTTGCCCAGGCATGGCTGATGGCGGCGCCGGCGTTTCTGCCGCATCTCGCGTGGGGTATGCTGTCCTATGGCGCCAACGCGCTCATGCTCGGCTATGCGCTACTGGCCGAGCACTTTCCGGCGGAGCTGACCGGCCGCGTCAACACCTCCCTCAACCTGATGTCGTTCTCCTGCGCGTTCTTCGTGCAATGGGGCATCGGCCTGGTGGTCAGCCTGTGGCCGGCCGCCGGCGCCGGCTACGCGCCGCAGGGCTACTACGCGGCCTGGGGAATCCTGTTCGCCGTGCAGCTGGTCGCGGTCGGCTGGCTGTTTGCCGCGGGCGGGAAGTCGTCGGCGCCATGAACGCGCTGCAACTTCCGGCGCCGGCGAAGCTCAACCTGTTCCTGCACGTGGTCGGCCGGCGCGCGGATGGCTACCACCTGCTCGAATCGGTGTTCCAGCTGCTCGACGTCGGCGACAGTCTTGCCATCCGGGTGCGCGCGGACGGCGTCATCCGGCGGCTGACCGACCTGCCCGGCGTGCCCGAGGAGGCCGATCTGGTGGTGCGGGCGGCGCGGCTGTTGCAGGCCGAAACCGGGACCGGGCTGGGCGCGGAGATTGCGGTCGACAAGCGCGTGCCGCTCGGCGGGGGGCTGGGCGGCGGAAGCTCGGACGCCGCCACCACGCTGCTCGCGCTGAACCGGCTGTGGGACGCCGGCCTGTCGCGCGCGCAGCTGGCCCGGATCGGTCTGGCGCTCGGCGCCGACGTCCCGTTCTTCATCTTCGGCCGCAATGCGTTCGCGCGCGGCATCGGCGAGGACCTGCTGGCCGTCACCCTTCCCGAGCGCTGGTACGCGGTGGCGGTGCCGCCGGTCGCGGTGCCGACGGCGCGGATCTTCGGTGCGCCGGAATTGACCAGAAACAGCAAATCTGTCAAAATCGCAGACTTTTCCAGCGGCGCATGGTCGTTCCCGGGGCCGCAGTTCCGGAACGACCTTGAGCCGGTGGCGTGCGCGCAGTTCGAGCAGGTCGCGCGGACACTTGACTGGTTGCGCGGTTTCGACGCGCGGGCGGTGGTGTCGGCGCGGATGTCCGGGTCGGGGGCGTCGGTGTTCGCGGGATTCGCGTCGCAGCAAGGCGCGGCCGAGGTCATCGCCGGGCTTCCGGCGGGATGCCGCGGGTTCGTCGCCCGCGGCATCGCGTCCCACCCTCTGGCGGGTTGCGCGCGCGATTGAGGCACCGTTTCACGGGTGGGGAATCGCCAAGTTGGTTAAGGCACCGGATTTTGATTCCGGCATTCCAAGGTTCGAATCCTTGTTCCCCAGCCACCCCTCCTAGTCACCGGGCGGATCTGCCGCCACCGCTTCGGATCGCGTTCCCGCCATGGCCAATTCGAACCTGATGGTGGTATCCGGCAACGCCAACCCGTTGCTGGCCCGTGAAGTCGCGCGCCGCCTGTCGATTCCGGTCGGGCGCATCACGGTGGGCCGGTTCTCGGACGGCGAGGTCAACGTCGAGATCCTCGAGAACGTGCGCGGCCGCGACGTGTTCGTCCTGCAGTCGACCTCGACGCCGACCAATGACAACCTGATGGAGATCATGGTCATCGTCGACGCGCTCAAGCGCTCGTCGGCGGCGCGCATCACCGCGGCGATCCCGTATTTCGGCTATGCGCGGCAGGACCGGCGGCCGCGCTCGGCGCGGGTCGCGATTTCGGCCAAGGTGGTCGCCAACATGCTCGAGGCCGTCGGCGTCGACCGCGTGCTGACCATGGATCTGCACGCCGACCAGATCCAGGGCTTCTTCGACATCCCGGTCGACAACATCTACGCGGCGCCGATCCTCCTGGGCGACGTGTGGAAGCAGAATTTCCAGGACCTGATCGTCGTTTCGCCCGACGTCGGCGGCGTGGTGCGCGCGCGCGCGCTCGCCAAGCGCCTCGACAGCGACCTGGCGATCATCGACAAGCGGCGCCCGAAGGCGAACGTGTCCGAGGTGATGAACATCATCGGCGAGGTCGACGGGCGCACCTGCGTGATCATGGACGACATGGTCGACACCGCCGGCACCCTGTGCAAGGCGGCGGAGGTGCTGAAGGAGCGCGGCGCGCGGCGCGTGGTGGCCTATTGCACCCATGCGGTGCTCTCGGGCAGCGCGGTCCAGAAGATCACCGCCTCGCCGCTGGACGAACTGGTCGTGACCGACACCATCGCGCTGCGCGACGACGCGCGCGCCTGCAACAAGATCCGGCAGCTCTCGGTGGCCGAACTGCTGGCGGAGACCATCCGCCGCATCAATTCCGAGGACTCGGTGTCGAGCCTGTTCATCGAGTAGACGAACCGCGGCGCGGCATGCGCGTCATGCCGCCGCCGCTTTTGGAGCAAGCAACCGCGCGCGACTCTGGTCGCGGAGCCGCGCGCCTCAACGGAGAAACACCATGAAGATCGAAGTCATTGCGTCCACGCGCAAGCTGCAAGGTACGGGTGCGAGCCGCCGCCTGCGGCGCGCGGGCAAGGTTCCGGGCGTCGTCTACGGCGGCGACAAGCCTGCCGCCGTCATCGAGCTCGACCACAATCCGCTGTTCCATGCGATGCGCAAGGAGGCGTTCCATGCCTCCATCCTCGACCTCAAGATCGACGGCAACGCCGAGCAGGTGCTGCTGCGCGACTACCAGATGCACGCGTTCCGCCAGCAGATCCAGCACATCGACTTCCAGCGCGTCGACGCCAACCGCGAGATCCACATCCGCGTGCCGCTGCACTTCGTCAACGCCGAGCTCTCGCAGGCCGTGAAGTTCGGCGGCGCGATCGTCTCCCACGTGATGAACGAGGTCGAGATCGCCTGTCTGCCCAGGGATCTGCCGGAATTCATCGAGGTCGACCTCAAGGACATCACGGCCGGCCATGCGGTGCACGTGAAGGACCTGAAGCTGCCGGCCGGGGTGCGGGTGGTGGCGCACGGCGCCGACAATCCGGTGGTGGCGAGCGCGATGGTGCCGGGTGCGGCCAAGGAGGAGGAGAACGCGGCGCCTGCGGCGGCCGATGTGCCGGCCACCGCGCAGAAGAAGCCTGCCGACGCCGCGCCGGCGAAGGGGGCGGCGCCCGCCAAGGCGGCGCCTGCCAAGAAGGACGCCAAGAAATAGGCGTTCCCCGATCCGCGCACCGGCGCGGATCGTTTCGAAACCTGCACGCGCCGCGCCGCCGGGCGTGATCCCGCCAGGCCCCGACGCATGTTGGGGCCTTTTCATTCATGTCGATTCGCCTGATCGTGGGGCTTGGCAACATCGGCCCGGAGTACGAGGACACCCGCCACAACGCCGGCTTCTGGCTGGCCGACCTGGTGGCGCGCTCCCTCGGGGCGCCGTTTCGCCGCGAAAAGGGCTTCCACGGCGAGCTCGCGAAGGCCGGCAGCGTGTTCGTCCTGAAGCCCTCGACGTACATGAACCGTTCCGGGCAGGCGGTGGGCGCGCTTGCCGCCTTCTACAAGATCGCACCCGAGGAGATCCTCGTCGCGCATGACGAACTCGACCTGCCGCCGGGCACGGTGAAGATCAAGCAGGGCGGCGGCCATGCCGGCCACAACGGCCTGAAGGACATCCAGGCGCGCCTCGGCAGCCCGGACTTCTGGCGTGTGCGCATCGGCATCGGCCACCCGCGCGAACTCGGCATGGCCCAGGAGGTCGCGGACTTCGTCCTGCATCGCCCGGGCCGCGAGCATCGGGAACTGATCGATCAATGCATCGATCGCGTCGCGGAGGTGATTCCCGACGCCATCGGGGGCAGCATGCAGGTGGCGATGATGAAGCTGCACGCGAAGAAGAAGCCGGCGTGAGGCGGGCCTTCGTCGTCAAACTCGGCCGGCTGGCCCGCGAAGCCATCGCCCGCGACGGCCTCCGGCCGGGAGACATCGCGTGCGTGCCCGCGGCCGCCGGCGGCCCCAAGGGTCTCGCGCTGATGCCGCTGGACCGCTGGCTGTTCGGCGAGTGGCTGGCGCAACCGCGCGAGCTCACCCTGGTCGGCGCGTCGATCGGTGCGTGGCGGATGGCGGCCGCGGCCGACGCGAACCCCGTGGCGGCGATCGCCGCGCTCGAGCGCGGCTACGTCGAGGACCAGAACTTCCGCGTCAAGCCGACACCCGCGGAGGTGGCGCAGCTGATGCGCGCCAACGTGGAAAACGGCTTCGCCGCCTGGCGGCCGCGGCCCGACGTCACCCTCCACGTGCTCACCGCGCGCGCGGCCGGCGCGCTGGAGCGCGACGGCTCGCGCCGCGCCTTCGGGCGCGCCGCGCTCGCGAATGCGCGCGGCCGGCGTCACCTGTCGCGGCACCTGCGCCGCGTGGTGTTCTCGCGCGGCCCCGCGCGCGGCACCGCCGAGGTCCTGTTCGGCGACGACCCGTTCGGCTGCATCCAGGTCGACCTCGACGCTGCCAACGCGACGCAGGCGCTGCTGGCGTCGGGTTCCATCCCGCTCGTCAGCGAGGCGGTGCCGGACATTCCGGGCGCGCCCGCGGGCTGGTATTGGGACGGCGGACTCATCGACTACCACCTCTACCATCCGTACGCGCGGCTCGATCGCCTCACGCTCTATCCGCACTTCGCGCCGTCGGTGACGCCCGGGTGGCTGGACAAGTTCCTGCCCTGGCGCAAGCAGGGTGTGCGCGGACGCGGCGCGCCGTGGCTCGCGAGCATGATCCTGATCGCGCCCTCGCCGGCGTTCATCGCCACGCTGCCGGGCGGCAAGCTGCCCGACCGCAACGACTTCTATCGCTATGCCGGCGATCACGCGGCGCGCATCGCCGCCTGGAAGCGCGCGCTCGCCGAGTGCCGGCGCTTCGCCGACGAGGCGGCGGCCTGGCTGACGCGCCCCGACCTTTCCATCGCCGAGTCCTTCGAGAAAGAATCGCCATGAGCCTCAAATGCGGCATCGTCGGATTGCCGAACGTCGGCAAGTCCACCCTGTTCAACGCGCTCACCAAGGCCGGTATCGCCGCCGAGAACTACCCGTTCTGCACCATCGAGCCGAACGTGGGCATCGTCGAGGTGCCGGACCCGCGCCTCGCGGCGCTGGCGGCGATCGTCAAGCCGCAGCGGGTGCTCGCGGCCACGGTCGAGTTCGTCGACATCGCCGGCCTGGTGGCGGGCGCGTCCAAGGGCGAAGGCCTGGGCAACCAGTTCCTCGCCAACATCCGCGAGACCGACGCGATCGCGCATGTGGTGCGCTGCTTCGAGGACGGCAACGTCGTGCATGTGAGCGGCAAGGTCGATCCGGTGGCCGATATCGAGACCATCAACACCGAACTGGCGCTGGCCGACCTGGCGACGGTCGAGAAGCAGTATGCGCGCTATGCCAAGGTCGCCAAGACGGGCGGCGACAAGGAGGCGCAGCGCATCGTCGCGGTGCTCGACAAGCTGCAGCCCGTATTGAACGAAGCCAGGCCGGCGCGCAGCATCGCGTTCTCCAAGGAGGAGATGGCCGTGGTTCGCCCGCTGTTCCTCCTGACCGCCAAGCCGACCATGTACGTGGCCAACGTCTCGGAATCGGGCTTCGAGAACAACCCGATGCTCGACCGCGTCAAGGCGCTGGCGGCCGCCGAGCACGCACCGGTGGTGGCGGTGAGCTGCGCGATCGAAGCCGAGATTGCCAATCTCGACGAGGCCGACCGCCTCGAGTTCCTGAAGGAACTCGGCATGACCGAGCCGGGGCTGAACCGCGTCATCCGCGCGGGCTTCGCCCTGCTCGGGCTGCAGACCTATTTCACCGCCGGCGAGAAGGAAGTGCGGGCCTGGACGGTTCCGGTGGGCGCCACGGCGCCGCAGGCCGCCGGCGTCATCCACACCGACTTCGAGAAGGGCTTCATCCGGGCCGAAGTGATCGCCTACGACGACTTCATCGCGCTCGGCGGCGAGCAGGGTGCGAAGGACAAGGGCAAGATGCGCCTCGAGGGCAAGGAATACGTCGTGCATGACGGCGATGTCATGCACTTCCGGTTCAACGTCTGAGGACGGCCCGGCGCGGGTCCCGGACGCGCGTCGGCACCCGGGGCGCGATCGGCGCCTGCGCGGGCCGCGAGCCCCTGCGCTACACTTTGCCGGTACGGTTCCCGGCGGCCTCGATCATGAAGATCCTCAAGTGGACTGCATTCGTCATCGGCGGGCTGGTGCTGCTTGTCGTGGTCGGGCTGGCCATTCTCGTGGCCACGTTCGATCCCAACAAGTACAAGGATGACATCACCCGGCTGGTGCGGGAAAGCAAGCAGCGCACCCTGACGATCGGCGGCAGCATCACGCTCAAGGTGTTCCCGAAGATCGGCATCGAGGTCGGTCAGGTGAGCCTGTCGGAATTCAAGAGCGACAAGCAGTTCGTGAAGCTCGACCGCGCCAAGCTCTACGTCGACCTGCTGCCGCTGCTGCGGAAGGAACTCATCGTCGACCGCATCGAGATCGACGGGCTGGCGGCGAACATCGTGCGCGGCAAGGACGGCAAGTTCAACTTCGATGACCTGCTGTCGAAGGACGAGAAGAAGGACGAGCAGGTCAAGTTCGACGTCGAGGGAATCAAGCTCGCCGGCGCCGCGATCTCGTACCGGGACGAGGCGAGCGGACAGACCGCCTCCCTCGACCAGATGTCGCTTGCGACCGGGCGGATTGCGGACAAGGTGCCAAGCAGGATCGACCTCACCGCGCGGGTGCAGGGGGCGAGGCCCGCCGTCAGCGCGCAGGTGGCGATCGCCGGCGGGATCCTGTTCGACCTCGACAGGAAGACGTACGCCTTTTCGAACCTCGAAGCCAAGGCCGCCGGCTCGGCGCGCCAGGCGCCCGAAAAGGGCAAGGCGGCGTTCGACCTGGCGGGTCTGGACGCGCGCATCTCGGCCGGCGACCTCAGGATCGACGCATCGACGCTCGCGATCGACGCGCAGAAGCTGGCGCTGGAGGCGCGCGGCACCCTCGACCGCGAGCCGTTCGACGTGAAGCTGTCCTCGCCCAAGCTGACCGTCAATGGCAAGACGCAGGCGGTCGCCGCGGACAAGGTTGCGCTGGAAGCCAAGGGGCGCCGGGGCAGCGAGAGCGGTTCGGTCAAGCTCGATGCCGCGCGCCTCGAAGCCGACCTGACGAGCAGCAAATTCGCCGTCGACGGCATGTCTGCCAGCGGCTCGGGGGCGATGCCCGGCATGCTCATCAACGACTTCAAGGCGAAGGCGCCGAAGCTGGTGTTCAACCCGGCGGCCGGTCAGATCACGCTCGACGGAGTCGGCCTGACGGCCGTGGGCAAGCGCGGCGACGACGCCTTCGACGTGCGCCTCGACGCCCCCAAACTGGCGGTGAGCAGGGATGCCGCCTCGGGCAGCGCGGTCACCGGTTCGGTCAAGCTGACCGGGCGCGACATCGTCGACGCCAGATTCAATCTGGGCGAGGTCAAGGGGACGGCGAAGGCGCTCAGCGTCGGCCGCATTGCCGTCGAGATCGCGCAGGCGAAGTTCGGTGCGAACACGGTGAGCGGCAGCGTGACCACCAGCCTCAACGCCAATCTGGAAGCGCGCCAGTTCGACCTGCCGCGGGTGAGCGCGGATCTGACGCTGGCCAATCCCGAGATGCCGATGAAGAGCGTCAAGCTGCCCGTCGCGGGCAGCGTCCGTGCCGATCTCGGCAGGGAGAACGTCACCGCCGACCTGTCGACGAAGTTCGACGAGAGCGCGATCCAGGCGAAGGTCGGCGTCGCGCGATTCAAGAACGCGGCGATCAGCTTCGACCTCGCGATCGACAGACTCAATGTCGACAAGTACTTTCCGCCCAAGCCGCCGCCCGCGCCCGGCGCGCCCAGGCCGGCCGAGCCGGACAAGCCGATCGACCTAGCCGGGCTGAAGGCGCTCAACGCGAGCGGAACGGTGAAGGTCGGCCAGTTGCAGGTCAACAACGTCAAGGCCAGCAACGTGTCGCTTGTCATCAAGGCCGCGGGCGGCAGGCTCGATGTCAACCCGATCAATGCCGGGCTGTACCAGGGTACGCTGGCCGGTTCGGCGAGCGTCAACGCGAACAGCAATTCGTTCGCATTGCGCCAGACGCTGACCGGGGTCAACATCAATCCGCTGATGCGCGACGCGATCAACAAGGACATCCTCGAGGGCCGCGGCAATATCGTGCTCGACCTGACGGCGTCCGGCAACACCGCGACGGCGCTCAAGAAGGCGCTCAACGGGTCGACGTCGATCGTTCTGCGCGACGGCGCCTACAAGGGCATCAATCTCGCCAAGTCGTTCCGCGAGGCGAAGGCGGCCGTCTCGCTCAACAAGTCGAAGATCCAGGAGGCGAGGAAGGAGGACCGGACCGACTTCACCGAGATGAAGGTCAGCGCGCAGATCGTCAACGGCATCGCGCGTTCCGACGACCTCGACGCGAAATCGCCGTTCCTGCGCCTGGGCGGCGCCGGGACCGTGGACATCCCCGGCGCGTCGATGGACTATCTCGCCAAGGCGACCGTGGTCAACACCTCCGGCGGTCAGGATGCCAAGGACCTTGCGCAGTTGAAGGGATTGACGGTGCCCGTCAGGATCAACGGGCCGCTGGATGCGCTCAAGTATGACGTGCAGTACGGCGCGATCGCCGGCAGCGTGGTGACCGAGAAGGTCAAGGACAGCGTCAAGGACCGGCTGGGCGAGCGTCTCGGCATCACCAAGCCGCAGGCCGCGCCGGCGCCGGGAGCGCCGGGCCAGCCGGCCCCCGCGCAACCGGCGCCGCAGTCGCCGCAGGACAAGGCCAGGGAGAAGCTGCGGGGCCTGCTTGGCCGGTAGGGCCGGGCAGGCGGCGCGAAGGGAACCTGCGGCGCCGTCTGTCGCCGCCGGTGTGCCGCGGCGTTTCGCGCGCAGCATCGTCGCCTGGCAGCGCACGCATGGCCGGCACGACCTGCCCTGGCAGAACACGCGCGATCCCTATCGGATCTGGGTCTCGGAGATCATGCTGCAGCAGACGCAGGTGGCCGCGGTGCTTGGCTACTACCTGCGGTTCCTCGACCGCTTTCCCGATGTGCATGCATTGGCCGCCGCCGATCCCGCCGAGGTCATGCGTCTGTGGAGCGGGCTCGGATACTACAGTCGCGCGCGCAACCTGCACCGGGCGGCGCGACTGGTCGTCGACGAATGCGGCGGCCGCTTCCCGTCCACCGCGGAAGCGCTGGCCGTGCTGCCCGGCGTGGGCCGGTCGACCGCAGCGGCGATCGCCGCATTCGCGTTCGGCGCCCGCGCCGCGATTCTCGACGGCAATGTCAAGCGCGTCCTCGCGCGCCATTTCAGCGTCGAGGGTGATCCGGGCACGGCTGCCGTCGAGCGGCGCCTCTGGCAGTTGGCCGAGGCGCTGTTGCCCGCAGACGGCATCGAGGCCTACACCCAGGGGCTGATGGATCTGGGAGCCACCGTCTGCGTGCGCGCGCAACCGCGCTGCGGTGCCTGCCCGCTGGCGGACGGCTGCACGGCGCATCGCGACGGGCGCACCGCCGAACTCCCGCACCGGCGCGTGCGCAAGGCGCTGCCGCAGCGGACGGCGGTGATGCTCGTTCTCGTCAGCGACCGCGGGGTGCTGCTCGAACGGCGCGCCGGCGCGGGAATCTGGGGCGGACTGCTTTGTCTGCCCCAGGCCGAGCCGGGCGCGGCTGCGCGCGCGCTGGCGGAAGTGCTCGGCGGCGACTGGGCCGGGCGACGCGCATTGCCGGCAATCGAGCATGGATTCACCCACTTCCGGTTGACGATCCAGCCGCTGCTGATGCGCGTGCGCGCGCAGGCGGACGTCGACCTTTCGCGCGCATCCGGCCGGCTCTGGCTCGATCCGGCGGAAGCGGCCGCTGCCGGGGTGCCGGCGCCGGTGCGCAGGTTGCTCCTGGAGGAGGTCGCGCAACGCGTCGGCAGCGTGGTGTCGCGCCGACGCCGGGCTACTTGAGCCCCTGCTGCCCGAGGAACTGGTGGATGATCGACAGCCGCGTCTGCGGATCGTCGAGTTCCATGAGCTTTTGCCGCGCAAGCGGCGAGATCGGCAGCACCTCGGCCAGCCGGTTCGAGAGCCAGGAGGCGTCGTCGAAACGATGCGGCTCGGGAAACCGGTCGGCGGGCATGCGCGGCAGGATCGCCTTCAGGACATCGGCGAGCGCGGCGAATTCCGGCAGCACGGCAAGCGGCGGGTCGGCAGGCAGCGGGGCGGCGCGCGAGCGCAGCAGTCCGCCGGCCTCGACCCGGGTCTGATCGATCCGGAACCTGCGCGTGCCGCGCGTCCGGATGTGCAGCACGCCCAGCTGCGGCATGTCCCAGGCACCGATGTGCGCAAGGCACCCGATCGCATGCGGTACCGCCGGTGCGCCCACCTCCGAGCCTTCGCGGATCAGGCAGACGCCGAACGGCGTGCCTGACTTCATGCACTCCCGCGTCATGTCGACATAGCGCGCCTCGAACACCTTGAGCGGGAGCGTCCCGCCGGGGAACAGCACGGTGCCCAGCGGAAAGAGCGGCAGGTCCTGCCAGTCCGGGTCGCGATCGGCCGGCGGGGCCGGGAATGGCGGCGTCGAGTTCAATCGGCGCGAACTTCGCGATGGCGCACCAGCACCTCGGCGCCGATGCTGCCGGTACCGCGGCGCAGGAAGCGTGCGGCGAGGTTCTCGGCGAAATAGACCGAACGGTGCCTGCCGCCGGTGCAGCCGATGGCGACGGTGAGGTAGTGGCGGTTGTCGCGGGCGAAGGTCGGCAGCCACTTCGCAACGAACGCGTCGATGTCTTCCAGCAACTCCTGCGCCGCCGGCGTCGCGTCGAGGAACGCGATCACCGCGGCATCGCGGCCGGTGAGCGGGCGCAGCGCCGGGTCATAGTGCGGATTGGGCAGCGCGCGCACGTCGAAGACCAGGTCGGCGTCGAGCGGAATGCCGTGCTTGAAGCCGAACGAGGTGAACACCAGCGTGAGGTCGGAGCGCGCCGGCCTCAGGAAGTCCTTCAGCCAGTCGCGCAGGGTGTTCGGGCGCAGGTCGCTGGTGTCGACATGATGCCCGAGCGACTGCAGCTCACCCAGCAATTCACGCTCGCGTTCGATGTACTCGGGAATGGTCGCGGTGCCGTCGTCGAGCGGATGGCGGCGCCGTGTCTCCGAGAAGCGCTTGATCAGCGTGTCGGTCTTGGCGTCGAGGAACAGCACGCGGACGTCGATGCCGTAGAAGGACAGGTTGGCAAGGTACTGCGGCAGGTCAGTCACGCCCTTGCGAACCGTGTCGGTCAGCGACGCCGTGCGCGCGTCGACGGCGACGGCCACGTGCTCGCGTCCGGCCTCGCGCAGCGTCGCGACCAGTTCGGGCAGCAGCGGCGCGGGCAGATTGTCGACGCAGTAGTAGCCCGCGTCTTCGAGCACGTTGAGCGCGACGCTCTTGCCTGACCCGGAGAGGCCGGTGACGAGAATCAGGCGCATTGGGGATCCCGCGCGCCGGTCAGGGCGCACGATGCGCGTCCGCGCTCAAGCGGGGAACGAAAGCGGACCAGCCGTCGCGTCGGACTCATGGGGAAATGATGCCGCAAAAAGAGCAAGGGCGCACAACGTGCGCCCTCGCGAGCCGAACCGGCGGAACCTACTTGCTCAGGCAATCCTTCATGAACGCCTTGCGCTCGTCGCCCTTCTTGCCGGCCGCGTCCTTGTTGCACGCCTTCATCTTGTCCTGCTGCGCCTTCTTCTTGTCGGACAGGCAGGACTTCATGAACGCCTTGCGCTCATCGCCCTTCTTGCCCTCGGCGGCCTTGTTGCACTCGGCCATCTTGCTCTGCTGCTTGCCGGGTTCCTTCTTGTCCTGAGCCAGCGCGGGCGACGCCGCCAGCGGCAGGGCGAGCAGCAGACTGGTGATGAGTTTGTTCATCGTTCGTTCCTCTCCGTTCGGTTGGCGACGGCGCACCCCTTGCGCACCGCTCCCGCATTCCATTAGATCATGCTTCGGGACCGACTGCCAGCCGGCCGGATGCCGCAGACGCCGCGCCGGCACGTCTTCGGCAGCCGCTCTAGCCTTCATCCATGGCATTCTGCTGCCGGGCCATGAAGTCCGCCATGGTGTCGACGCCGCGCAGCTGCAGGATGGTGTTGCGCACGGCGGCCTCGACGAGGACGGCGAGGTTGCGACCCGCCGCGACGGGGATGCTGACCCGCCGGACATTGACGCCCATCAGGTCCTGGAAATTGGCGTTGAGCGGCAGGCGCTCGTAGTCGGCCTTGGCCGCGGAACTCGGGCGCTCCAGGTGAACGATGAGCTTGACGTTCATCTTGGGGCGCACCGCCGTCTCGCCGAAGATCGCCTTGATGTCCAGGAGGCCCAGCCCGCGGACCTCCAGCAGGTCCTTGAGCAGCGGCGGGCAGCGGCCTTCGATGGTCTTCGGCGCGATTCGCGTCAGTTCGACGACGTCGTCGGCAACCAGCCCGTGCCCGCGGCTGATCAGCTCCAGGCCGAGTTCGCTCTTGCCCAAGCCGGACTCGCCGGTGATCAGGACGCCGACCCCGAGGACGTCCATCAGCACGCCGTGCGAGGTGGTCTTTTCCGCCAGCAGCTTGGTGAGGTAGACGCGCAGCATGTCGATCACCGACGCGGCGGCGGTCGGCGTGGTGAACACGGGCACGCCATGGTGCGCGCAGGCCTCGACGACCAGCGCCGGGGCGCTGACGCCATCGGCGACGATCACCGCCGGCGGCCCGCCGCCCAGGAGCTCGGTCAGCAGGTGCTGTTGCCGGGTCGCGGTCAGCGCCGACAGGTAGTCGTACTCCGGGCGACCGATGACCTGGATGCGGTTCTTGTGGATCAGGTTCAGGTGGCCGATCATGTCGGCCACCGCGTGGGTGGCGTAGGCGTCCGGATTGAGCGTGTTGCCGCTGTGTTCCTCGCCGCCGATCCAGGTCAGCGAGAGTTCCTCGGCGGTGTCGTCGAACAGCGCCCTAAGGGTGAGCGTCTGCATCGGGACGGAACGAAACGAGTTCGCGGTGCACGGCGGCGGCATCGGGGAGCGTGGCCAGGCGCTCGCGCATGGCCGGGTCGGCGAACATCTCCGCCAGGGCAGCGAGGATCTGGAGGTGCGCCTCGGTGGCCTTTTCCGGGACGAGAACGAAGAACAGCAGATGGACCGGCTTGCCGTCCGGGGCCTCGAAGGGGATGGCGTCCTTCAGCCGGACGAACGCTCCGACCGGGGCAGCGAGCTTGGCGATGCGGCCATGCGGTATCGCGACGCCCTGGCCGAGGCCGGTCGAACCGAGGCGCTCGCGGGCGAACAGGCTGTCGAACACCGTTGCCCGCGCGATTCCCTGATGGTGCTGGAACAGCAGCCCGACTTCATCGAACACGCGCCGCTTGCTGGACAGTTCGAGGTCCAGCACGACATTGGTCGGCGGAAGCAGGCGGGCGATGGTCGATGGAGTGCTGGCCGGGTGCGTACTCATGCTGCCGCGACGATCGGTGCGATGGTCGGCGAGGGTAAACCGCGAAATTATACGCCCGCGCCAGGGCGCCGCCCGCGGGGCGGACGGCGCCGGCGCCGGATCAGGTCACCGCGCGCTTGGGCGCTTCGTGCTGATGGTTCTGCGTCTTGTCCTTGTACTTGAGGATCTGACGGTCGAGCTTGTCGGCCAGGGTGTCGATCGCCGCGTAGAGGTTCTCGTCGACGGTCTCGACATGGATGTCGCGTCCGCGCAGGTGGACGCTCACCTCGGCCTTCTGCGCGAGCTTTTCGACCGAAAGAATGACATTGACATCGATGACGTGGTCGAAATGGCGGTTGATGCGCGCGAGCTTCGCGTGGACGTAATCGCGAATGGCCGGGGTGACGGACACATGGTGTCCGCTGACTTTGAAGTTCATACTGCCTCCTTTGCGATTCGGGCCGCGATCTCCCGCGTACGGCTCGGCCCGAGGGTCCTTGAGTTCTGACTGCGCCCTAAGCGGTCTGCGCCACCGCCTACAAGGACTTGCGCAGATTGGCCGGCGGGATCTTGAGCGCGTCGCGGTACTTCGCGATCGTGCGGCGCGCCACGACGATGCCCTGCTGGCCCAGTATGTCGACAATCTTGGAATCGGACAAAGGCCGCTTGAGATCCTCCGCAGAGACGAGTTGCTTGATTAGAGCGCGGATCGCGGTCGAAGAGCAAGCCCCGCCGCTGTCGGTGGCGACGTGACTGCCGAAGAAGAACTTGAGTTCGAACAGTCCGCGCGGAGTGAGCATGTACTTGTTGGTCGTGACCCGCGATATGGTCGACTCGTGCAGGCCGAGCTCGTCGGCGATCTCCCTGAGCACCAGTGGGCGCATCGCCACTTCGCCGTGATCGAAGAAGTGGCGTTGCCGGTCGACGATGGCCTGCGCCACCCGCTCGATGGTTTCGAAGCGCTGCTGGACGTTCTTGAGCAGCCACTTCGCTTCCTGGAGGCGCGATGCGAGTCCGGTGCCGTCGCCGCCGGACGCGGCGCCGCGGCCGCGCTCGCGCGACAGGATGTCGGCATACATGCGGTTGATGCGCAGCCGCGGCACGGCGTCGGGATTGATGGCGACGCGCCAGCCGGTCTTGCTCTTGCGCACGATCACGTCCGGCGTGATGTAGCGGGTATCGGCCGTGTCGAACAGCGCGCCCGGCCGCGGGTTGAGCGACAGGATCAGCTCGCGGGCGGCCTTGAGGTCCGACTCCGAGCACTTGCAGGCACGCTTGATCAGCGTGAAGTCCCGCGCGGCCAGGGCATCGAGATGCTCGGTGACGATCGTCCGGGCCAGCGCCGCCGCCGCGCCCTGCCGGCCCCGCAGCTGCAGGGTCAGCGCCTCGGCGAGGCTGCGCGCCCCGACCCCGGCGGGCTCGCAGCTCTGCAGCAGCTTGAGCGCCGTTTCCAGATCGCCGAGGTCGATCTCGAGTTCGCCGGGCAGCATGTCGGCGATCTCGTCGAGCCCGATGGTGAGATAGCCGTCGTCGTCGAGCGCCTCGACGATCGCCGTCAGCAGCCCGCGGTCGCGGTCGGAAAGGCGCATCAGTCCGATCTGCTGCAGGAGGTGCTCGCGCAGCGTCACCCCCGCCGCGGCGTGCTGCCGGCCCGGCGCATCCTCGTCATCGTCGCTGCGCGTCGTCCGCGGCGCCAGTGCCGCCTCGCGTTCGCCCCAATCGCCGTCGGCCCCGGCATCGGCGCCTCCGGCGAAGGCATCGGCGATCGATTCGGTCTGGACTTTCTCGTCACCGCCGAAGGCGGCCGCGTCGGCGGGCGCGAACTCGTCGCTGCGTTCCAGCAGCGGGTTGTCGGCCAGCATCTGCTCGATCTCCTGATTGAGCTCGATCGTCGACAGCTGCAGCAGCCGGATCGACTGCTGCAGCTGGGGAGTCAGCGTCAGATGCTGGGAAAGCTTGAGCTGGAGCGCTTGTTTCACGGCTGTCTAGAGTCGGAAATGCTCGCCCAGGTAGACGCGGCGCACGTTCTCGTTCTCGACGATCTCCGCGGGCGCGCCCGCGGCCAGCACCCGGCCTTCGCTGATGATGTACGCACGGTCGCAGATGCCCAGGGTTTCGCGGACGTTGTGATCGGTGATCAGCACTCCTATCGACCGTTCCTTCAGGAACCTGATGATTTTTTGGATGTCCAGCACCGCGATCGGATCGACGCCGGCGAACGGCTCGTCGAGCAGGATGAATTTCGGATCGGCGGCGAGTGCGCGGGCGATCTCGACGCGCCGGCGCTCGCCGCCGGACAGCGACAGCGCCGGGTTCTCGCGCAATCCGGTGATGTTGAGTTCGTCGAGCAGCTGGGCGAGGCGCTCGTCGACCCGCGTCGGCGGCAGGTTCTGCAGTTCGAGGACCGCCCGGATGTTCTCCTCGACGGTGAGCTTGCGGAACACCGAGGCCTCCTGCGGAAGATAGGACAGGCCGAGCCGTGCGCGGCGGTGCATCGGCCGCGAGGTGACGTTCTCGCCGCCGATGGTGATGGTGCCGGCATCGGCGCCGACCAGTCCGACGACCATGTAGAAGCAGGTTGTCTTGCCGGCGCCGTTCGGGCCGAGCAGGCCGACGACCTCGCCGTTGGCGACCTCGAAGGAGACATCCTTGACGACCTCGCGCGCCTTGTAGCGCTTCTTGAGTCCGCGCGCCGCGAGCTGACTCATTTCCTGCGCGGCTCCGGATAGTCCGGGCGCGGCGCGGCGATCCCGCCCGACGGCTTCAGGGGCAGGGTCGCGCCCGGCGCCGTGCCCGGCTCGTTCGTGCTGGCGCGCGGCTGGATCACCGCGCGTACCCGCCCGTCGGAGCCGGGCGGCACGGCACCCGGCTCGCGCGCCCCGCTGACGCTGTAGAACTCGGTGCGCCCGTCGTAGACGATGAAGCCGCCGCGCACCTCGTCGCCGCCGCGCACGATGCGCGCGCGGTTGATCAGTTCCGCCTTCTCGGTGCGCGCATCGTATTCGATGCGCTCGCCCCATCCCTCGACGTACTCGTCAAGCCCCTCGCGCTTCTGCCTGAAATACGCGAACCCGCCCGGTCCCCGCTCCGCGGTCCCGCGCTGGAAGCCTGCGGGATCCTGGCGCACGGTGAGTCGGTCGGTGCGGATGACCAGCGTCCCCTGCGTCAGCACCACATTGCCTTCGAAGACGTTGACCTGGCGCAGGTCGTCGTAGCTCATGCGATCGGCTTCGACGTTCACGGGCTTGTCGCGGTCGGCCTTTTCGGCGGCCGCCGGCAGGACACACAGGCCGAGGAGGCCCGTGACGAGGAGGCAGGAGAGGAGGGCGGGGCGGCGCATGTCAGCGGGTCTCGGCGTTCGCGCCGCGCGCATAGGTCGCACGGACCGCGGAATGCAGCTGGAACCGGCGCAGCCGATTGTCGAACGCCATGCCGGTACCGTGCAGGACGGAGCCGGCCTGCTCGACGCGCACCGCGGCCGTGGTGTCGGCGCGGTCGTCGTCCGGCAGAACGCGCAGGTAGCTGGTGGTGATGCGGATCGGATCGGACGTCGCGCCGCCGTCCTTGCCGCGCCGGCCCGACTGCAGCACTTCCACATTGTCGTGCAGGTGCGCCGTCTCGCCGCCCGCGGTGAGCACGCCGCGGTCGGCGCGGATGCGCAGGGTCGGCTTGCCGGGCGCGGCCTGCAGCAGCACGGGCCGCGACAGCAGCGACGTGTCGTCGATCGGCAGGTGGATCATGCGCTCGCTGGTGAGCACGTAGCGCGGCTGGCCCGACTCCGACAGGCGCGTGACGGCGAGACCTTCGACGATGTAGTCCGGGTCGCGGCTCGGTTCCGGCGGCAACCCGGGACCGGACAGGCCGATGGTTCGCGCCAGCCAGAGCGTCAGCATGGCCAGCGCGAGCATGACGGCGATCGGAAACAGTCCCGCGGCCCCACCACGCGGCATGACCTTCATGCGAGGTACCTCGCGATCATTGGCGCGAGCTCGCCTTTGGCGGCGAGGATGATCTCGCAGAGTTCCCGCACCGCGCCGCGGCCGCCGGCGCGCCGCGTGACCAGGTGCGCACGCGCGCGCACGGCCTCGGGGGCATCCGGGACCGTGGCCGCGAATCCGACGCGCGCGAGCACGGGGAGGTCGAGCAGGTCATCGCCCATGAAGCCGGCCTCGTCCTCCCGGCAGTTGGTGGAACGGAGGATGCCGCGCAGTCCCGATAGCTTGTCTTCGATGCCCTGCAGGCAATGATGGATGCCGAGCTCGCGGGCGCGTCGCTCGACGATTGCCGACTTGCGGCTGGTGATCAGGGCCAGCTGCAGGCCGGCCTCGCGCAGCATTTTGAGCCCGTGCCCGTCGCGCGCGTCGAAGGCCTTGATCTCCGAACCGTCCTCGGCGTACCAGAGGCGACCGTCGGTGAGCACGCCATCGACGTCGAATGCCATGAGCCGCAGGCCGGCGAGGCGCGATTCGACCTCGCGTGGCAGGTGCGGGACGGTGTCGGCCATCGCGATGTTCCTAGACCACGCGGGCGCGGAACAGGTCGTGCATGTTGAGCGCGCCCGCGAGCACGCCGTGCTCGACCACCAGCAGCTGGCTGATGCGCGCGGACTCCATCTCATGCACCGCCTGAGTGGCCAGCGCCTCCGGCGCGATACTGCGCGGATTCCGGGTCATGTGGTCGGCGATGCGCGCCCCGCGGATGTCGGCGACGCGCTCCAGGGTACGGCGCAGGTCACCGTCGGTGAACACGCCGACAACGCGCGACGTCGCATCGACGACCGCGGTCATGCCCATCTGCTTGCGGCTGATCTCGAGCACGGCGTCGGCCAGCGTCGCCTCGACCGGAACCACCGGGACCGCGGCGCCGGTGCGCATGATGTCGCGCACCCGCACCAGCAACTTGCGGCCGAGGGAGCCGCCGGGGTGGGAACGGGCGAAATCCTGCGGCCCGATCCCCTTGGCGTGCAGCAACGCCACGGCCAGGGCATCTCCCATCGCCAGTTGCGAGGTGGTGCTGGCGGTCGGTGCGAGGTTCATCGGGCACGCTTCCTTGGCGACGCTGGTGTCGAGGCAGGCATCGGCCAGGCGGCCGAGCGAGGAAGCGGTGTTGCCGGTTACGGCGATCAGGCGGGTGCCGAGTCGCTTGACCGCAGGCAGGATCGCCAGCACCTCGGCTGTCTCGCCCGAATTCGAAAACGCCACCAGGACGTCGTCGGCGGCGATCATGCCGAGGTCGCCGTGGCTGGCCTCGGCCGGGTGGACGAAGAATGCCGGCGTGCCGGTGGATGCGAAGGTCGCCGCGACTTTTCGGGCGATGTGGCCGGACTTGCCGATTCCGGTGACCACCACCCGACCGCCACAAGCGAGCAGCAGGTCGATGGCGGCGGCGAAGGTCGAATCCAGACGCTCGCTCAGGGTGGCGACGGCTTCGGCCTCAATGCGGAGCACCTCGCGTGCCATGTCGAGGGTCTGCGTCCCGGTCAGGGGCGCGGAGCGCGATTGGCTGTTGCGGGAAGCTGCGGCTATCATGCGGTCGAGTATAGCAAACCCCCCTATTCGGGATCGAAAATTGGCATCAAGTTTGCAGACGATTGTCAAATGCTGCGTCGCACCAATCGGTGATCGGGCGCTGTTTGCGCGCATCGCCCGTCCTGGCGCGCGCGGTCGGGGGCGGCGTGCCTAAGACCCTGGAAATCGTTCTGGTCTTCCTGGCATCCTCGGTCGGCATTGTCGCGCTGGCCCGCAAGCTGCGGCTGCCGCCCCTGCTCGGGTATCTGATTGCCGGGATCGCGATCGGCCCGAATGCGCTGGGTTTTGTGCCGAACACGCCGGAAACCCGCTATCTCGCCGAGTTCGGCGTGGTTTTCCTGATGTTCTCCATTGGTCTGGAGTTCAACCTGCCGCGGCTGATGGCCATGCGCTCGTCGGTTTTCGGATTCGGTTCCGCGCAGGTCCTGCTTACCACGGTGATGGGTGTGGCGGGAGCCTTGTTCGTGGGCATCGGCTGGCAGGCCGGAGTCGCGCTCGGGGGCGCGCTGGCGATGTCGTCGACCGCGATCCTCGTGAAGTTGCTTGCGGAGCGCGGGGAACTGGACAGCCGGCACGGGCGCGATGTCGTCGGTGTGCTGCTGTTCCAGGATCTCGCGGTCGTCCCGTTCCTGGTGATCGTCCCGGCGCTGGCGAGCGGACCGGAGAACATTCCCCTGGCGCTGGGCGTGGCGGTGCTCAAGGCGGCCGCCGTGCTGGCGGTGCTGCTGTTCGCCGGCCGCAAGCTGGTGCGCGCCTGGCTGACCGTGGTCGCGATGCGGCGCTCGAACGAACTGTTCGTGCTCAATCTTCTGCTGATGACTCTCGGGCTGGCCTATGTCACCGAGCATGCAGGTCTGTCGCTTGCGCTCGGCGCGTTCGTCGCCGGCATGCTGATCTCGGAGACCGAGTATCGCCATCAGGTCGAGGAGGACATCAAGCCGTTCCGCGATGTCCTGCTCGGACTGTTCTTCGTCACCATCGGCATGCTGCTGGACATTCGCTCGGTGCTGGCGCAGCCGTGGCTGGTGCTGCTGCTCGCCACCGTTCCGGTGATCGCCAAGTTCGCCGTCGTCGCCGGTCTGAGCCGGCTCTTCGGTCGGCCGTCAGGTACCGCGATCCGCACGGGCCTGGCGCTGGCGCAAGCCGGGGAATTCGGATTCGTGCTGCTGGCGCAGGCCGGCGGACTGAAGCTGGTCGACAGCGTGCTGATGGACGCGATACTGGCGGCGATGCTCCTGTCGATGCTGGCAGCGCCGTTCCTGATCGCTGCCAGTGACCGCCTGGCGCTTCGGTTCTCGCGCGACGAATGGATGATGAAGTCGCTGCAGCTCACCCAGATCGCTTCCCGCACCATCAAGACATCGCGCCACGTCATCATCTGCGGATACGGTCGCAACGGTCAGAGCCTGGCCAAGATCCTCGCTGCCGAGGGTGTCGAGTACATGGCGCTGGACCTCGACCCCGAGCGCATCCGCGAAGCCGCCGCGGCCGGTGATGCGGTGGTCTACGCCGATGCCAGCCGGCGCGAGGCGCTGATGGCGGCCGGCCTGGCGCGTGCGCAGGCGGTCGTCGTGACCTATGCCGACACTGCCGCCGCCGTGCGCATTCTCGGTCACGTCAACGAGGCCCGCCCGGGCCTGCCGGTGATCGTGCGGGTCCGCGACGACAGCGAAATGGACCGATTGCACGAGGCAGGCGCTGCCGAAGTGGTCCCCGAAGCGCTGGAGTCGAGCCTGATGCTGGCCTCGCACGCCCTGCTGCTGACCGGCGTGCCGATATCGAAGGTGGTGCGCCGCGTCGGTGCGGTGCGCGATTCCCGCTATGGCCTGCTGCGCGGCTTTTTCCACGGCTCGTCGGATGAGCCGGAGGACCTGAGCGAGCGCCACCACGTGCGACTGCACTCGGTGATCCTCGAGGCTGGCGCCGCGGCGATCGGCAAGACGCTGGACGCGGCCGGGCTCGACCAGAGTGGGCTCGAGGTCGTCAACGTGCGCC
This sequence comes from Burkholderiales bacterium, assembly GCA_016790695.1. GTDB lineage: Bacteria > Pseudomonadota > Gammaproteobacteria > Burkholderiales > JAEUOS01 > JAEUOS01. The sequence goes on along the minus strand of JAEUOS010000027.1, from coordinate 5,843 downwards.
GGCCGGGCCAGGCCAACCCGCAGGTTGTCCCCGATCTCGTGCTCGCGGCCGGCGACGTGCTGGTTCTCAAGGGGACGCCGGAACCGATCGCCCTGGCCGAGGAGCGCCTGCTGCGCGGCGTGTGAGCGGCGTTGGATTGTCCCGCGATGCGATCACCGTGGGGCCATGCCGATTGGCCGGTGCCCGGTCCCCCTGGTCCCCGGCGACGATGAAAAAAGCCCCGCAATGCGGGGCTTTTCGCCAGGGGGCAGCCGGTCTGTCAGGCAATCCGCCGGCGTGCCGCCGTGAGGATCAGACCGAGCCCGGCGCCGAGCAGGAGCGCCACTGAAGGCTCGGGAACGGCTGCCACCTGGAACGAGGTCAGGACGAACGAGGTTCCGGAGGTCGGGGCCTGGCTGAAGACCACGCTGGTGATCGCTGCCGAGGACGTGAAGCCGATGAAGTTGGTAATCCCCGAAGCGGTCGGCAGAAGCACGCTGCCGAAGGTCGCCGACCCCGCCGTCGTGTTCACCGTCAACGACAACGGGTAGGGCGTGACGTTGTCCAGCGGATTGGACGAGCCGTAGCGAAACGCCACGGCGGTCGACGCGACTTCGGTGAAGCTCGCCGTGAGGACGTTGTCCGTGCTGCCATCTCCCTCGACAGACAGGAACTGGACACTGAAGCTGGTGGAAGGAAGCGGAAACGGACCCGGGTCGATCACGAAGAAATTCGACGACGCGAACGTCATCGGCCCGAACGTGTGGGACGGGGAGAGGTATTGCGAGTCGGCGGATTCCGGGTCGACGACGCCGGTGAATCCGAACGACAACATGCCGGTCACCGCAGCTTGCCAGGCGCTCTGACTCGTGTAGTCCTGCACCGACGGACCAACGGCATGCGCCGGCCCGACGGCAGCCAGAAAACCGCACACGACTGCCAAACGACCAAGAAGGGCTTTCATTCCTGTCCTTTGAACCGGGAGGGAGAGTAGACTGAAGACTACTCCTCAAGCAGGAATCGTGCAAGGCAGACATTTGCAAACAATTCATGCACTTGCATTGTTGTTTGCGTCGGCGTTCCGCCGGTGTGTAAAAAAAACCGACACTCGCGATACCGTGAAATCGGTGCGCCGGGCAGCCGCGGGAAGCGAAAAAAAGGGGCGCTGTGCGGCGCCCCTTTTCGTGTTGGCCAAGCCCCTGCTAGTTGATGATGGTTCCTCCACCGCAGTTGCCGCCGATGGGACCGCCGGCGCCGCTGGCCTGGCCGTTGTTCCACGGGCTTGCCGTCGCCGTCGGCCCGTTGGCGCATGTCGCCTGGGTCGGCGCGGTGCCGCCGGCAGCGGCCCAGGTGCTGAAACGGAAGTTGCCGTTGTAGGGGTTGCCGTCGTCCGCCTTGAGGTCGATCTCGGCCATCACGTTCGACGGAATCAGGTTGCCGGTCTTGATGTTAGTGCGCACCGCGGGAAGCGCGAGGCCGAAGGTGGCGGGCGCGGTGAAGTTGGCCAGCACGTTGTTGGTCACCAACTGCAGCACGCCGCCGTAGACGTTGGTCGGGCTGTTGCTGGCCGTTGATGCCTGCTGGGCGACGGTGCATACCGAACACGACAGGAAACCCGTCGCGGTCAGGTTCTGGAACGCGGTCGAGGAATCATTGACGGCGATCTGGCCGTTGCCGCTTGCGCCATCGGTCGAGGCGAGCACGCCGTTGCCGACCAAGGCGGTCTGGGTGGTGCCGATATCGCCGGGCACCAGGCGGAAGCGATCCTGAAACGCGAAATACGCGGCGCGAATCCCGTTCTGCTGGTCGATCACGTTGCGGACGCGTGCGCCCTGGATCAACTCCTGCCCGCGCAGGATCCCGCCGAGCAGCAGTCCGATGATTACCAGAACGATCGCGATTTCAACCAGGGTAAAGCCCTTTTGCTTGCGCATGCCGCCTCCACGGAGTTGTCGGTCGCCTCTCCGCATGACTTCGGGAGCGTTGCGACCACTGTATCTGCGATTGTGCAAAGGGCGTGCCAGAATCAATGCAGCGATGAGCGGGCCGATTCGGCGCTGTCTGGGCGCTTTTGCGCATCTCCTGCCCGCTCGGGCGTGCGTGGAGATGCACTGGCTGCCAAAGCGCGGACAGGGGGTGGCGGAATCTCGTCACTTCGCTTCGCCCGGCGCGGTGGTCGACCGCCCGAAGGAACCGTCGATGCGGGACAGAAGGAAGCGGTACTCCGCCGGGTCGTTGACCTGTCCGCTGTCGAGCAGGGCCCCGAGGAGCACGCGCGCGGCCGCGGCTTCATCCATGTCCGCCAGGAGGAGGACTTCCATCTGGCGCACCCACGCCGGCATCGTCGTCCCGGCGGCATGGCGCCGCAGGGTCGCCGCGTATCGGCGGGCCAGCAACGGGTCCGACAAGCGGTGGCGTGCGACATGCGCGGCATGGGCGAGATAGGGCCAGCGTACGGACGGGTTCTCGGTGAACCGGTCGTGGACGAACTCGAGCATCACGCGCACGCGGGCCGCATCGGGAATTTCGCCGTAGAGCCGGCTCGCGGCGAGCAGGGGGTAGGCGCCCGCGGGGTCGAGATCGAGAATGCGGCCGAGCCAGCGCGTCACCATCGCGTAATCGAGGCTGGCGAACGGTACGGACAGGCCTGGCTGATTGTCATGCGCCTGCAGGACGAGATTGAGCAGCTTGGCGGCCGCCAGCGGATCCCCGAGCGAGGCGGCTTGCACGAGCCCCGCGGAAGGGGGCGGGCCGAGGTCGGCGGCCGCGGGGGAGACGAACGGGTGCGCGCGGTGCAGGAGAACGTGCAGCGTCAGCGCGCCGGCGAGGATGCCGACAGCGGCCAACGGGACGCGCGACCAGGGGCGTTGCGGCTCGGATCTCGCCATCTCAGCCGGGGCGGCGTGCTCACACGCTCTTGCGCGACAGGTCGATCGCCGCCGCAGCGAGCAGGGCGATCGTATAGACCGCCGCCTGCAATGCCATGTTCGGCAGGCCGTGCAGTTCCGCCCCCGGCGTCACCAGCCACGCGGTCGGTGCGTACATGTCGAGCCGTGGCAGCAATGCCGCGATGCCGTGCAAGCCGACCGTGGCGGCGTGGAACAGCGGCGAGTCGGCGGGAGCGACATTGCCGTGGCCGATCGCGATCATCGCAGCCATGGTCCGGGCAAGGGAGTAGAAGGCTGCGAGCGCCGCGAGGCTGCCGACGACGCTCGCGAACGTCACCGCGCAGAGCAGCCCGGCGCTGGCGACGATGATCAGCTCGAGAAACAGCGATGCGCCCCATGCCGCCGCCGCGCGCGGCGCCGCATGCGGCAGCAGCGACGCAGCAACCAGCGTCGCCAGCGCCAGCGCGGCGAGGGCCATGCCCGCCCACTTTCCCAGCAGATAGGCCGAGCGCGGGATCGGCATCGACAACACGAGCTCGAGGCCCTTGTCGTCGGTATCGCGGACGACCGACGACACCGCGAAGGTCGCCAGAACGAACACCGCGCCGATCCGGGCGAGCCACCCCTGGACGGCGGCGCCGATGCCCGCGCCGTCGGTCAAGGCCAGACTCGCGGCAAACATGCCGGCGGCAGCCGCAGCGATGGCGGCGAGCAGTGCGGTCGCGATGACCCGGCTGTGGATGGCCTCGGCGAGCGTGGCGCCGGCCAGCGTGCGCATCGCGCGCAGGGCGTTCGCGCGCCCCGCCGACGCACGCCGCGGGTCCGGCGCGATCGGAGTGGCGGAAGGCGGCATTCGCTTATTATGCGCCGACCATGAACTGGCGCACTGACGGCTCGCGCAGCCTCTTGCTGGTGCTGGCGATCGCGCTATTGCTCGCCTCCGAGTTTCAGGCGCTGCCGGCATCCTGGCGCAAGCCGCTGTTCTTCGCGCATCTCGGCGCGTTCCTGCTGTGGCAGCCGGTGGTCGCGGGCTCGTTGCGCCTGGGCGCGCGCGAGGCGCTTCTGCTGGGCGGCGCTGCGCTGCTGCTTGCCGCGTTCCTGAATCCCTGGATCCAGTTCGCATGGGTTGCGCTGGTGACTGCCCTGGTCGGTGGGCGCGGCCTGGCCTTCGCGCGCCGCGACGAGCGCCTGCTGCATCTGGCCGTACTCGCCCATCTGCTGGCCTTGTTCTTCGGCCTGGTCCTGCCCGATCTGCTGCCCGAGACGTTGCGCGCGCGCGCGGTGTCGCCGGCGGTGCGCGGCTGGCTCGAGATCATATTGAGTGCCGCCCTGCCGCCGCTCGCGCTCGCGGCCTGGCGCGAGGCGGGACGCGAGGGCGAGCGCAGCTGGGCCGGCGGCCTGTACGACCTCGTGCACAGCGTGTGGATGCTTCTGCTGCTGCTGCTGATCGGTTTTGCCGGCATCGTGCTCATGACGCTCGGCGAGCAAGGATACTTCGCCAGCATCGGCATCACCCTGGTCGGCGTCGCGGTGCTACTCGTTGCCGTCGAGGTCCTGCTCGGCCGCATGGCGCTGCCGGATCAGCGCGGCGGCGCGGTGTTCCTGCTGTCGCGTTACCTCATGTCGTTCGCCATGCCGTACGAGCGATGGCTCGAGAGGATCGCGCGCCTGAGCCGCGAGGAAGCCGTCGCCGAGCGCTTCTTCGAGGAAGCGGTCCATGCACTCGGCGAGTTCTCGCCGGTCGCCGGCGCCTCCTGGGAAGGCGCGATCGCACCGGGCGGGTTCGGGACGCGGAGCGGCGCCCACTGCCAGGAATTCGACCTGCCGATCCCGGACGAGCCGCGAGCGGTGATCAGCGTCCGACTGTTCACACCGCGCCATCTCACCGGCGCGTTGGCCTGGCACATCAAGCTCCTGCTGCAGGTCGCCGTGCAGTTCTACGCGGCCAAGAAGCGCGAGGAGCGCCTGCGCGCTCGCCACTACCTTCATGCGGTGCACGAGACCGGCGCCCGCCTGACCCACGATGTCAAGAATCTGCTGCAGTCACTCGATGGCCTGATCGGTGCCGCTGCGGCGCTGCCCGGCGATCGCGAGGTGCGCGCGCTGGTCGAACGCAGTCTGCCGGAGTTGTCGCGGCGCCTGTCGCAAACGCTGGTCAAGCTCGAGCGGCCGCAGGCCGACTCGACTGCGGTGACGCCGCTGTTGCACTGGTGGAGCGAGTTCCGGGCGCAGCACGAACACCTCGGCATCGGCTTCGACGCCGCGGCCCTGGCCGGGGACGCGTCGATTCCGGCGGGAGTCTTTTCGGGCGTGGCGGAGAACCTGATCCAGAACGCGCTGCAGAAGCGGCGTGCGGAACCCGCGCTCGCGATCTGCATGCGTGTCTCCGGTGGTGGTGCCCACGCCTCGCTCGTGGTCGAGGACGATGGCAGCGCGATCGATGGCGCGACGGCGAGCCGCCTGTTCGCCGGGCCGGTCGCCTCGCGCAATGGCCTGGGCATCGGCCTGTACCAGGCGGCCAGGCTCGCGGAATCCGCGGGCTGGGCACTCGTGCTGGAAGAGAACCGCGACGGCTGCGTGCGGTTCGCCCTTCGCCACGACGACAAGACGCCGTGAGCGGGGCCGGCAAGCGTGGAGCCGGTGCGACTAGCGCAGGCGCAGACCGGCTTGCACCATGCGCGCGATCAGGGCATTGACCCCCAGGTAGGTCGCCTGGTCGTCGAAATAGCAGAGCGTGGTTCCGCCGCCGTCGCTGCACCCGGCCGACGACCCGTCGAGGGGAGGGCGAATGATGAACGGGTTCGTGGACGGGCGCGCACCCGGCGTGACTGCGCCGATCGCCGGGCCGTTGAGCGCCTCGTCGGTGCCGCCGGGCGGCGCGGCGTACACGGTGCCATCCTGGCCGGTACCGCCCAGGCGGTTCGGGCCGTGCGACAGGACGATGGCCGCGGCGCCCTGGGTCAGCGGTTGCCCGAA